>JAYVQG010000378.1:0-45629 GCA_043757025.1 Limnoglobus sp. | reverse complement strand
AGTGCCAGAACTCGGAATTAACGCCCCAAGTATTTCGCTTGTTTTCACGGGAATTCCCGCAAATTCTGTGGCAGATCATTTGCGAGTTCCGGCACTAGTTTTTGAAGTTGCGCGATTCTGAAGGTACGCATACGAGACGCGACGCGTACGGCCAATGACAATGGGTGCGGCCCCGTCCCAGGGTACCACCATGGGCTACGTGAGCGATCCCTTCAGGACGAAGAACAAGGCGATTCGGACACCCGCAGAGGGTTCACACGGCACGCGCTAGCGCGGTAGCGAGGGAAATCCACCATGACATGCACGCCAGCGCAGAAACGACAACAATCCCTCGCTAGCGCTTCGGGCGAACGGGAATGAAATCTGGCGATGCGGAAATTTGGCTAGCTTTACGCACTAAGGTTGTTACTATCAATGCTACCTACCTGCTCGCCGCGAACGGCGTCTGCTTCGGATTACTTGCCTCGGTTGGAGCATCGTCGATGATGACTCTCCGGTTTGTCATACCCGCCTTCGTACTCCTATTGTCGCTTCGTTCTCAGGCGGCCGAACTCCCACTACCCAACCTGCCGATCCCGCAAGTCATCGACATGCTAGTCGATGCGAAACTCCTCGAAGAAAACGTTACACCCGCGCCGCAAGCCGACGATCTCACGATCGTGCGTCGCCTCACGCTCGATTTGGTTGGTCGCATTCCGACGGTCGGCGAAAGCGATGCGTACCTCGCGTCGAAAGACGCGGACAAGCGAACGAAGCTCGTCGATCGCCTGATCGCATCGCCCGCATTTGCACGGTACCAAGCGATTTTGTTCGATGTGATGCTGAGCGAACGGCCCGGTTCGGGCGGCAAGAACGGCAGCCTCCGCGATTACCTGAATATGGCGATGAAAGAGAATCGCGCCTGGGACCGCATGTTCCGCGAAATGTTGCTCCCCGACGAAGCGATGAAAGGTTCGACCGAGTTCCTTCGGCCGCGGCTGACCGATGCCGACAAATTGACGAATGAAGTGAGCGTTTCGTTTTTCGGCGTGAACGTGAGTTGTGCGCAATGTCACGATCACCCACTGGTGAAGGACTGGACGCAAGACCATTTCTTCGGGATGAAATCGTTTCTGACGCGGACATACGATGCGAGCGGTTTCATCGCCGAACGCGATTCGGGCGTGGTGAAGTTCAAGCCGACCAAAGGCCCCGAACGCGCTGCAAAATTGATGTTCCTGACGGGTGCGGTCGTCGAGACGGATACACTCCGCGAGCCGAACAAGGACGAACAAAAACGAGAGAAGGAAGCGACCGAGAAAGCGAAATCGGCGAAGCTGGCCCCCGGCGTACCCGCGTTCAGCGCGCGTGCGAAACTCGTGCAGACCGCGTTGCAACCGAAGGAGTCCGAGTTCTTCGCGAAGTCGATCGTCAATCGCCTGTGGCACCGGTTGTTCGGCCTCGGGATGGTGATGCCACTCGATCAGATGCATTCGGAAAATCCGCCATCGCACCCCGAATTGCTCGACTGGCTGGCCCACGACATGGCCGCACACAAGTACGATTTGCAGCGGCTCATACGCGGCATCGCGATCAGCAAAGCGTATTCGCGAAGCAGCCAGTACCCGAGCGAAACGCACCCCGATGTGCGCACGTTCGCCGTCGCACGACTGCGGCCACTGACGCCGCAACAACTCGGCACGTCGTTGAAAATCGCCACGACCGACCCGAAAACGTACGACGCACTGAAACCGCAAGAATTTGAGCAGCGGATCGAGCAAGCGGAATCGGCGGGGCGTGGCATCGCCGCAATGATCGCGCAACCGACGGACACCTTCCAGATCGGCGTCTCTGAGGCGCTCTTTTTCAGTAACGGCGAGCGCGTGATGAAAGAACTCCTCACCGATGGCGGGGGCAGTCTTCTCGGCCGTGCGAAACTGGAAAAGACACCGACGGAAACGGTGAAGCTGTTCATCCGCACGGCACTCGGTCGACCGGCCACCGACGACGAAATTCGCACGCTGACGAGTTACTTGACATCGCGAACCGACCGTGCGCCCGAGGCCCAACGGCAGGTGTTGTGGGCGCTCGCGACTTGCCCCGAATTCCGCTTCAACCATTAATCTGAGACGCACGAACCATGAACAATCTCTACGACCATGCGGCTCCCGACCGGCGCAAGTTCCTCGCCACATCGGCGGCACTCGGTGCGATGGCGTGCGCGGATATGTCCGGCGTCAACGTGCTGTCTTCGCCGGCAATTGCCTCCGAATTGAAGAAGAAACAGAAGCGGGTGATCTTGTTCTGGCTCGCGGGCGGTGCCAGCCAACTCGAAACGTGGGATCCGAAACCGGGTGCCAGTACGGGTGGCCCGTTCCGTGCGATCTCGACCGATGTGCCGGGCGTTCACATCTCCGAACTGATGCCGGAGATGGCGAAGCGGATGAAAAATACCTGCCTGATTCGCGGCCTCAATACCCGCAACGGCGATCACGGTAGTGGCGCGAAATTGATGATGCGCGGCCGCAAGGACGAAGCGAGCCTCAAGTTCCCCGACCTCGGTGCGGTGGTGGCCCGCGAGATGGGGCGTGCCGATAGCAAAGTACCCGACTACGTGACGTTCTACACGCAGACCGAAGGCCGAAGTTTCGCCCCCGGCGATTCGGGTTTCCTCGGTGCCCGCTTCGCGCCGATGGAATTGACGACGAACAATTTCCCCGAATTCGTCCGCAAACTCGACGGTATCAACGACCTCGACCACGTGCAACGTGCGGAACTTCGCGACCTACTCGGCAAGCAGTTTATGAAGGGCCGCCAGTCCGATGTGATGGGCAGCCACAACGAAGCGTACGAGCGGGTTCGCGGCATCATGGCGAGCGAAAAGCTGTTCGATATATCGCAGGAGCCGATGAAGGTTCGCGAAAAGTACGGCCACACGCAGTTCGGAGAACAAGCCCTGATCGCGCGGCGACTCGTCGAAGCCGGCGTGCCGTTCGTTCGCGTCGCCCGCGCCTGGTGGGATAGCCACGGGCAGAACTTCGAAACGCACCAAGAGATGGTCCCCGAACTCGATCATGTGATGGCGACGCTGATCGACGACCTGAAGGATCGTGGCTTGCTCGAAGACGTGATGATTATCACGCTCGCCGAATTCGGGCGAACGCCAGGGATCAACTCGAGTTTGGGCCGCGATCACTTCGCGGCAGCGTGGAGCAGTTCGATTACCGGGTGTGGCATTAAGGGCGGTTCGGTGTACGGCAAGACCGACGCGCTCGGCAACAAAGTCATCGCCGAGGAAGTGAACGCCGGTTCGCTGTTCGCCACAATCTACAGCGCGCTCGGCATCAAACACGACAAAGATTACCACATCGGTTCGCGGCCCGTACCGCTCGTCGAACCGGGCATCGAGCCAATCGAAGCCGTGCTGGCATGAGGGAGAATGTCAGGAACGACTGGAGTGAAACATGAGCATTGCAATCGCGGTCGCCCGCGCAACACTCGACGACCTGATGCGATACGACGGCAACGCCGAGCTTATCGGAGGAAGGATCGTCACTTACATGGCTACCGGTTTCCGTCCAAGTCGCGTCGCGTCGCGCATCTTCCGCCGTCTGGACGACTACGCCGATGCGACTGGGCACGGGGTGGCTCTGAATGATAACGTCGGGTTCGCAGTCCCGGAATTGACCACTGGCAGGGAGTCGTTCTCGCCAGATGCGGCGTATTATACCGGCCCACTACCCGCCGACCGGATGCGATTCGTACCCGGCCCGCCGGACTTCGCCGTTGAGGTCCGCAGCGAGAACGATTACGGTCCCGCAGCCGATGCCGACATCGCCGCAAAACGCGCAGAATATTTCGAGGCGGGCACGCTCGTCGTGTGGGACGTCGATCCGATTGCGGGTGTGGTCCTTTGCTATCGGGCCGATAGCGACGTTGCGATGGCGTTCCGGGCCGGCTCCGAAGCCGACGCCGAACCCGCCGTCCCCGGTTGGCGACTTTCGATCGACTGGCTGATGGCGTAACTTCGATTCGACCGTTAAACGCAGGAAACAGAGTTGGACGCGGTAAGATGTACAAGATACCTGAGGAGATCATTCGCGAAGCCACTGCAAACCACTCCCGACTCAACATTGAAGTTCGGCAAATGATGATTGAGATGGGTGTCCCTGTGGAAATGGTTGGCATCTCTCAGTTTGGTCGCAATAAATCGGAGGCGTTCTCCGTCTCGACCGCAGTCGGCGGCACTCACTCGGTACCGGTTCACGGCCAGATTTATATTCCCGAGATGGCACGGTTCAAAACCCGGTTGCAGTTTTGCCAAATAAGACCACTAAAAATTTGGTTCTGGCGTGATGGGAATTGGGCGAAATCGGACGTAAGTCGTTGGTGTGTTAGGTTGATTCCGAAATCGGGAATGATTCCAGGGATGGGTGGGTAAGTGGTGGAATCATTCCCTGCTACCCAAAATCGCCGCAATTGAAACCAGGCCCAATTCGGCACTCGCCAGTTCACAAGTCTTTCGACACCCCAGCCGCGTTCGTTCGCAGCCCGCCACAGGGATTGCGCGTCCTCGGTAAATCGCGGCGTCAAGATCAGCGTTGGCATATAACATCAAGTATAGTTATTGGCTAGACTTGCGTATCGACAATCGACTCCATCGCGGTGTTGGTAAAAGAATTCACAGGGTTATGTGATACGATCATTTAGAGCAACTCCTGTGGAGATCGAGCCGTGAAAGAGAATCTTCAAAACACCTCTCCGGACCGCGCCTTTTCACTCTTGCGGCGGGTGTCGGCAGGGCTGTTGCTCGCTGTGGCGGCAATCTGCCTTTTGATATTCGGTATCGTGTGCTGGCTCGGTGTCGGAATGGCCACGAGCGACAACACGGGTGAAGGGATAGGCCCCGGTTTCGTCTTTATGGGAATACTTTTGGCCGCCGTGTCGTCGGGATCGGCAGCAGTGCTGTCGGCCGGCGGAGCGTGGCTGCTCGTTCGCCGCAAGCCGGTTCTGCGGTCGATTCGTACGGAGTCTGCTCGGCCAATCCGGTCGGCTGTTGTGGCAGCGGCCATTACGCTGGGTATCATTCTGCTCGTCCGGTTCTCGGTGTTCGGCCTCGCACTGATCGGTTTGAATGAATTCACCGTGTGGGAAATCGCCATCGACATTCTGAAAATCGCTACGCTGCTGTGCCCATTGATAGCTGGCGTGGTCGTGTATCACCGCGAGCGTCGCATGCCCGGTTCCGTATGAGCGCTTCGCCATTTTGCTCAATTTTCCTCTTGCTGTTGCGGTTGGCGGGTGATAAGAATCTCGTGTCGCAGATGATTCTTTGCGGCCCCGTCGATTATGGTGAATGTGATGGCCGTCCGCAACGTAACCCGACACGCACGTACCGCAATCGCGGTATTTGTCGTCGTTGCCGTTGCACTCGTAGCCGCTATCGCGGCGGCCGCCGCCGCATACACCTGAGTTTCCGGGAACTGAATTTGAAATTCAACGGCCCCGGAGATTGTCTCCGGGGCCGTTTGCATTGGTGCCCCGACATCTGAGAAAGTGCCTCGCTATGCCACCTGCGCCGTTCTTGTTGTCCGAACGATCCCGCCGGACCGCTGACTCGCCGATCAGTTACTTCGTTCAGAAGGCGATCGAAACGAAGGGTCTCATCTCGCTCGCGGCGGGCCTCGTCGACGAGTCGGCGTTCCCGTCTGCGGACATTGCAGCCGTCGTTGCCGAGATGATGGCGAACCCGGTCGCGGCCAAGGCGGCATTGCAGTACGGCTCCACGCGCGGCTTGCTGCCACTTCGCGAAAAGGCGCTCGGGTTACTCTGCGATGCCGATGGCGTAGCACCTGCTGACATCGGCCTGACCGCAAACGATGTCGTCATCACGACCGGTTCGCAGCAGATGCTGTATCTCCTCGGCGAAGTGCTGTTCGAGGTGGGCGACATCGTGATTGCCGAAGCCCCATCGTACTTCGTGTTCCACGACTGTTTGAAGAGCCACGGCACGAAGGTGCTGGGCGTGCCGATGAACGAAGGCGGCATGGACCTCGACGCGCTCGAAGAGTTGCTGGAAAGCCTGGAAAAGTCGGGCGAAATCGCGAAACTGAAGATGATCTACACCGTCGATTACTTCCAGAACCCAACGGGACTGACGCTCGCCGAGAACCGTCGGCCACGCCTCGTGGAACTGGCAAAACGGTATAGCCATACGCACCGGATTCTGATTCTCGAAGATGCCGCGTATCGCGAATTGCGTTACGACGGCGACGACATCACCAGCATCAAGCGGTTCGACGAAAACAACGAGTACGTGGTCTACACGAGTACGTTCTCGAAGCCGTGTGCGCCGGGGTTGAAGACGGGCTATTCGATTCTGCCGCGCGACCTGGTGAACCCGGTCTGCAACATAAAAGGTTGTCACGATTTCGGTTCGTCGAACCTGAATCAGCACATTTTGAACAAACTCCTGGAGAAAGGCGCGTACCATCGTCACGTGCGGAAACTGCGCGATGTGTACCGCACCAAACGCGATGCGATGTTGCGCGCGATCGAAGATCAGTTCGGCGATTGGCCCGAAGTGACGTGGACGGTGCCCGCCGGCGGCTTGTACGTGTGGTTGACATTCCCGAAAGGGTTGAATGCGGGACTCGGCGGGAGCATCGTGGAACGTGCCACGGAGGCGGGCGTGTTGTACATCCCCGGCGAGTTCGGCCACGTGCCCGATGCGACTGGACACGTGCCGAAAAACGAAGTGCGGTTGAGCTTCGGCGTGTCGGAACCCGACGCGATTACCGAAGGCATTCGGCGGTTGCGCGAAGCCTGCCGAGGAATGGAATTGCGTGAATTACGCCGTTAGAATCTTGCGACGGCGTTTGTTTTCGTACATGCGGTGGTCGGCTTTCCGAACGGCCGTCGCGAGATTTTCCTTCGCGTCGAATGCGTAGGCACCCCAAGCGACGGTGAGATCGATCGGCTGCGAGACGCCCGGCAGACGCTGTTTCAGTAAGTCTCGGTCCATTGCCAACAATCGCGAGGTTAGCTCGGTTTCATTTCCGCCGATCATCACAATCGCGAACTCGTCGCCGCCGATCCGGAAGATCGGATCGGTGACGCGGAATTTCGAGAGTAATGCGCGAGCAACGAGTTTCAGTGCCGCATCGCCTGCCGGGTGCAGGTGGGCATCGTTGATCATTTTCAGATCGTTCAAATCGAGGATCGCGAGGCAGCCGGGCGCGTTGGGGCCTTCGGTATCGGATACCAGCTCGTCGAACGCGCGTCGGTTGAACAGGCCCGTAAGCGCGTCGCGGCGTGCGTCTTCGGATGATCTTTCGGCTGCATCGTGCAGGCTGCGGTTTTTGGCTTCGAGATCGTCGCGAACGCGCTCGGTGATCAAAATCAAGACGCCGACCACCAGGATCAGTTGAACGAGTGCGTTGTAAACCGGCGAGAGCACTGTGTACTGAAATTCCTCGCGGCCGAGGTAAGTATGCAGATACATCGCGGGGCCGTTGTGCAGCAACAACACGACGAGTGCCCAAACGCCGACGCGAACGATCGGCATACCGACCGATGGCTGCGCGACCGATGGCCGATAGGCGCGGATGTCGCACAGCGCGCCGATCAGCGGCAACGCGAGTAGCGGAAAGTGGAACGGAAACAAGTGGCGATACGTGGATACCGTCCACGGGAGTACGAGGCCAACGATCGCGTACGGGACTAAGCACCACCAGATCGCCCGATGCAGTGGGCGACCGTGGATGTACCCGCGTAGACACGACCAGAATAAGAATGCCGCGAGCGATGTGAACCAGCAATACGCGGACAAAGCCACACGTGTTGCGAGCCAGATGGCGCCATCGTAAACGGCGAAGCTGAGGCAGCCGATACCGAAAGCGAGCGAAGCGGCAGAGAAAAACCATCGGAACACGAACGGCGTGTGCAACGCGCGGCGAAACTGCCAGAGCAGACTCGCCACAATCATGGTGGCGAGCGCTTGAACGACGACAGCAGTAAAAACAAAGCCCACGCATTCACCGGTTACAGGTGCGTTCGAGCGGCAACAACATCAGCAGTATACGATGCATTTCGCTCAAAACACGTCAACGGTGTTACGAATGCCTAAATTACTTGTTCTTGAGCGAGTCGCGGATCTCGGCGAGCAACTTCTCGGACGTCGTCGGCTCGGCGGGTAGTGCAGCCGGTTTCTTGTTCATGGTGTTCATGAGTTTCACGACCAGAAACAGGCACGCGCCGATGATAACGAAGTTAATCAGCGCCTGAATCACACTACCGATGCCGATCGCCGCACCGTCTGTGAGCGGAATCGTTCGCTTCGAGAAATCGATTCCACCTGTTGCCAGGCCGACGATTGGCATGAAGACGTCTTTGACGATCGACTCGACGACCTTGCCGAAGGCCGCCCCGATCACGACGCCGACGGCCAGATCGACGACGTTCCCACGCATGATGAACGCTTTGAATTCCGTAACCAGACTCATGATTCGACTCCAACGAAAGAGGCACACGCCAATACAAATCCCTCGCGCGGACGAAGCACGAGTGAACGGAAAGAATAGCGAGTGCGGTTGAGCGGAAAGTGTATTCAACCATTCGCAAACTACAATTGCGACTCATCACAATGGTCGTTTTGCGTACATTGTTCCGACGGCAGCACGCATCAACCGATCCCGCACAGCCGCCCATTCGGGTGTGTCGGGTGGCATTTCGACGACGATAGTATCGTACTGTTCGCGGTCCAACTGGTGCAGAATCGCGTAGAGTGCTTCCGCATATTCCGCAGGTACACCGGTGACATTCAAGCAAACGGTACGCAAACCTCGCTCTCGTAGTTCCGTCTGAATGCGTTCCACTTCGGCCAGTCCATTCGCCAGAACGAGCGGAGTGTGCGGCGCGTAATGCTTCGCCATCTGCCCCGGCGAACGGCTCGGCCCCTCGGTTGTCGTCGGGTGATGAACCTCGCCGACGATGGCTTCGAGCATCGCAAGCGAAATTAAACCGGGGCGTAGCAGTCGCGGTACGGCGTCCGTTAGGTCGAGAACCGTCGACTCGATCCCACCGCGACACGGGCCACCGTCCAAGATCGCGGCGATGCGCCCATCGAGTGCGGTCAAAACATGTTCGGCGCGGGTCGGCGACAGTTCCATCGAGCGATTCGCGCTCGGAGCGGCAATCGGCACACCCGCCGCGCGAATCAGTGCCCGTGCGATGGTGTTATCCGGGCAGCGGACGCCAACGGTTTCGCCACCGGCGGTCACGATGTCCGGGATGCGTGGATTTCGAGGTAGAACGAGCGTCAGCGGGCCGGGCCAGAATCGTTTCGCGAGTTTTGCCGCGACTTCGGGCCAAGTAGCGGTTACCATTTCCCCATCTTCGACGTCGGCAATGTGAACGATCACCGGGTTCGTGCTCGGGCGTCCTTTTGCGATGAAGATTTTCGCTACGGCGTCGGCGTCGAGTGCATTCGCACCCAGCCCGTAAACCGTTTCCGTCGGGAACGCGACGAGTTCGCCGGCCACGAGCAGGCTTGCCGCCTGTCGGATCGTCTCGGGGTTCGGATCATCCGGGTTTAACGTCCACACGGGTGTCGCAGGCATTGGCCGATTTTCGTGAGGGTGACGCGCGGTACTCTTACAATAGATACTGCATTCGGTTTCAAGTTGGCAGAAGGAAGAACAATGCCGCCGCCACGTAGTACGATGGTCCTCCCCACAACGACGAGCGATCAGCGCCGCATCGCAGGGGAAAACTACGACCGCGCCCGCGAAGTCTTAGCGTCCGGCAGCCACGAATACGCGATTTCCTTGCTCCTCACCTGCTGCCGCATCGACCCCGCGAACTTCAGTTTCCGCCAGACGTTACGCCGCGCGCAAAAGGAAAAGTACGGCAACAACCTTCGCGGCAGTCGCTTCGCGTTCCTGACCACGCCGCGGTTCAAAGCCCGCATGATGGCGGCGAAAGCCTCCGGCGATTTCATCCGCGTATTGGAACACGGCGAACAGGTTCTGTCCCGCAACCCGTGGGACGTCGGCAGTCAGATGCATATGGCCGATGCGTTCGACGCGCTCGGCCTGACCGACCTCGCCATTTTCAGTTTGGATCAAGCGCGGCAAAAGTTTCCGAAAGATGCCACGCTCAATCGTGCGCTGGCGCGGCAGTTCGAGAAACGCGGCGACTTCCAAAAAGCGATCGCGCTTTGGCAGCTCGTCCGCGACGCCAACCCGACCGATGTCGAAGCCGCACACAAAGCGAAAGATCTCGCCGCCAGTGAGACCATCGCCCGCGGACAATACGACGGCGTCGCATCGGGGTCGAAAGCCTCGCCGATCTTGGAGAAGCTCGAACAGCAAGCCTATGAGCGTACCGACAAAGTCAGCCGCGAAACGGCAGCGTTGATGAAGCGCATCGAGGCCGACCCGACCGAACCGAACCTGTACATTCAACTGTCCGCCGCATTCCGGAAAGTCGGGCAAGACGATCGCGCCAAGGCCGTGTTACTGCAAGGATTGGGGCCGACTGGCAACCACCACACGCTTCAACTGGAAATGCAAGAACTGGACTTATTGCCGTTCCGCAAGAACCTCGAACGCACCGAAGCCAAGTTGAAAGCGTTTCGCGAGAAGCCGAAATCGGAAGAGGCCGACGAGGAAGAACCGACGCACGACGATCTCGTGAAACAACGCTCGAAGCTGATGAAAGAGATCAACGCGCGCGAGATTACCCTCTATCGCACTCGTGCGGATCGTTCCCCGACAGACCTCTCGGCCCGTTTTGAACTCGGTACGCGGCTATTGAATGCGAACCTCATCGACGAAGCGATCGCCGAACTCCAACACGCCCGCCGCGACGAAAAGTGGAAGGGCAAGGCCGCGATGTACCTGGGCCTCGGCTTCCGACGCCGCAACAACTGGCGACTGGCGCAACGCAACTTTGAAGAAGCCCTGCAACTGCTCCCGACCACCGATGAATCGTCCCGGAAGGAAGTGATGTTCCAACTGGCAACCGGCTCGGCGGAACACGGCGAGTATCAGCGGGCCATCGACTTGGGCCACGAACTAGCGAACCTCGACTTCGCCTTTCGCGGTATCAGCAAGTTGCTCGACGAATGGCACGAGAAAATGCCGCGCAGTTGAAATGGAAAGAACGATGTCGAACCCGACGCGCATCATTTGCACGCCCGCCGATGCGGTGGCCGATCGCATCCTCGAAACCGTGATCGTCGAACGCCGCACGTTCATCCTCGAACGCCCATCGGGGATCGAGTTGGTTTTCAATCACCCGATCGTGCTCTCGACGTATGCCACGCACGAATACATCCCGTACTGGACGGACCTTTGGGCCGCCGGGCGGATGCTGGCGAAGGTCGTGCTTCGCGAATCGTGGGAGCAATGGCCCGCACCCGTGCACGCTCTCGAGATCGGTTGCGGCCTCGGCCTCGGTGGCATCGCGGCACTCGCGCGCGGGTTACACGTGACGTTCTCCGACATCGACGAAATGGCCGTACGGTTCGCCACCGCGAACGCCGCACGCAACGGCTTCACGCAGTTTGCCGCGATGCCGCTCGACATGCGTTCGCCACCCGAAGGCGTCGCGTTCCCGGTGATTATCGGCTCGGATTTAATGTACATCGAAGCGATGGTCGAACCGCTCGCCGCATTCATTAAAGCCACGCTCGCACCCGGTGGCCTGGCACTGATTACCGACCCCGACCGCGAGTGCGCCCGCAGCTTCCGCTGGCGTTGCGGCGAAGCCGAACTCGACGTCGAGCCGAGTTTCATCCGCGCCGGCGAACCCGGCGGCGAACGCACGAAAGGCACCCTCTACCGCATCCGCCACATGAGTTAGCCGCGACGCGTTGGAATTAGCCGCGACGCGCAGTCCTCGAAGCGGAGCGAGTGGACTTCACGCACGCACTGATACGGGTGAAGTCCACGCGCTCCGCTTCGCAAAGCCTTCGCGTCGCGGCTAATTATGAAATCGCGGCGAATTTACACTGGCTCCAATACTTGCAGTTGCACGGAGGCGACGATGTCTTTCACGGTGACGCGATAGTCGTTCATGTGCGGGGCTTGCAGGTGCAATTTCAGTGCGGGTAGGTCTTCCCATTTCTCGACGACGGTCATCGTGTTTTCGCGAAGTGGCGGCTGCACCGCCAACCCCGAACCGACGTCCATTGCCACGCCGTACTCGATGCAACCGGCCTCGGCGCGTACGAGTGGCGCGAGCGAATGGAACGCTTCGAGGAACGCAGCCCGCGTACCGGGTTTGATCTCGATCGTTGCGATCACGTGAATCATGCTTGCATTCCTTGTATCGGTCCTGCGAAACTTACATCTTCTCCAGCATATCCCAGCCCTTGCGGTACTCGCGTTTGATGTACTGTGCGGCTTCGGGGATGCTGGCCGTTAGCTTTTCGCCGTCGAAATCGAATGGCTTGCCGGTGCGGATCGCGACGTTGCCGAGGAGGAACGCGGCGGCCAGCATGGCGGAGTAATCGAAGTTCGACAGCGCGACCGATGGCTTGCCGGCCTTGATTGCGGCGACCCACTCGTTCTTCTGGTTCTGGTCGTTGTTGCCGTCGTACGCGGCCAGTTTCTCGGGCTTCGTCAGGTTCGCTTCGTCGGGCTTTGGCGTGATGATGCAACTGCCGCCGTAGTCGCTCGGGCTGTAAAGGATCGCCTTGTCGCCGACGAGGATCGAGCCGCTGCCGACGAGTTTCATGCCGGTGGGCACGGCCTTTGCGAGCAGCTCTTCGGGCGGGAGCATCTTCTTCTCGCCGTTTTTGCCTTCGTACCAGTGCAGTGTGACGGGTGCGAGTTCGCCGCGTGCGGGGAAGTCGAGCATCACGTGCGCCCATGCGGGTGCGGTCTCGGGGTTGACCTCGCCGCTCTCGGCTTTCACGCGGTTCGGGCTGCCGAGTTTGAGCGCCATGAACGCCATGTTCGCGGTGTGGCAGGCCATGTCGCCGATCGCGCCGGTGCCGAAGTCCCACCAACCGCGCCAGACGCTCGGCGTGTAACCGGGTGCGTAGGGGCGTTCCGGTGCCGGCCCGAGGAACGTGTCCCAGTGGATGTTCTTCGGCACGGCGAACGTGCCTTCGGGGCGCTTCGTCAATACCGGCGCTTGCTTCCAATACTCGCGGGGCCGATCCGTCCAGACGTGACATTCCTTCACCGTGCCGAGGATGCCGGACTGCACGAGTTCGACGGCGCGACGCAGGCCCGGCAATGCGGTGCCTTGGTTGCCCATCTGCGTGCAGACACCGTGTTCTTTCGCGAGTTTCTTGAGCAAGTGCGCCTCGAACACGCTATGCGTCAGCGGCTTCTGGCAATAAACGTGCTTCTTGTTCCGGATGGCGAATGCGGCTGCCAGTGCGTGGTGGTGGTCGGCAGTGCTGACCGTCACGGCGTCGATCGTGCGCATCAGTTCGGCATCGTCGTACATCTTGCGATAGTCGGAGAACGTCTTCGCGTCGGCCCAGAGTTTCTTCTTCGCGGCCACCGCGTTGTCGTCGATATCGCAGAGCGCGACGACTTCCATCAGTTTGCTGGCCTGATCGATATCGCTCGATCCTTTGCCGCCGATGCCGATACCGGCGACGCGGAGCTTCTCGTTCGCGCCGTAAACCTTCGCAACCGAAGACGCCGGGCCGGTGAACAGGTAGCCGAGGCCACCCGCAGTCGAGAGTTGGCCGAACCGACGCCGGGAGAGTGTGCGAGCCATGGAATGGGTTCCGATGTGTGTGGGGGGAGGGAGAAAATGCACGCGGCAGGTGTGAACCCGCCGCGTGGCGAATCGTCTCGAATGCTTACGATTTTTCCAGCATGTTCCAGCCCTTGCGGTACTCGTACTTGATGAACTGCGCGGCATCTTTGCTGCCCTTGCACTCGAGCGTGACCGGGTCGAACTCGAAGCCCTGGCCCGTGCGGATGGCCACGTTACCGAGCACGAACGCACCCGCGAGGTAGCTCGCGTAGTCGAAGTTCGACAGTGCGATTTCGGGCTTGCCGGCCTTGATCGCGTCGACCCATTCGTTCTTCTGACCTTGGTCGAACTTGCCGTTGATCGGCAACTTCTCGGGCTTCTTCGTGTTCAGGTCCACGAAGGCGGCCGTTGGCCCGAAGTACACTTCCGCACCGTAATCGTTCGGCGAGTACGCGATACCCTTCGAGCCGATGACGATGCTACCGCTATTTACCAGGCTCTTGTTCCGCTTCGGATCGGGGTCGATGGCGAGTGCCTTGTCGATCCACTCTTGCGGAGGTGCGAGCTTCTTACCGTCTTTGCCCTTGCCTTCGTACCAGTGAACGGTGACGGGTGGCAGGTCGCCGCGTGCGGGGAACTGGAAGGTCACGTGCGCCGAACTCGGGCAGGTTTCGCCGTTGACGTCGGTCGCGGTCGCCGAGACTTTCACGGGCATTTGCAGCTTGAGCGCCATGAACGCCATGTTCGCGGTGTGGCAGGCCATGTCGCCGATCGCGCCGGTGCCGAAGTCCCACCAGCCGCGCCAGTTAAAGTCGTGGTAGCAACCGCGTTTGCTCTTGCTCGGCCCGTGCGCGTAGGGGCGTTCCGGGGCTGGCCCGAGGTACGATTGCCAGTCGAGGTATTCCGGTACGGCGACTTCATCGTAGCGCTTCGTCACGCCGGGGGCTTGCGGCCACACGGGGCGGTTCGTCCAGACGTGAACTTCGGTCACATCGCCGATCGTCCCCTCTTGGATAATTTCCACCGCACGACGCAGGCCGTTTTCGGTCGTGCCCTGGTTACCCATCTGGGTGCAAACGCCGTTTTCCTTCGCGACTTTGCGGAGCAAGTCGTTCTCGAACACGGTGCGGGCGAGTGGCTTCTGCACGTAGACGTGCTTCTTCGCACGCATCGCCATCGCGGCCGGCAGCGCGTGCATGTGGTCGGGCGTGCTGATCGTGAAGGCATCGACGGTCTTCATCAGTTCGGCATCGTCGAACAGCTTGCGGAAGTCCGACACGCCCTTGGCTTTCGGCCACTTCGTCATCTTTTTGCCGAGATAATCTTTATCGACGTCGCACAGGCCGACGACTTCCATCAGGTTACCGGCTTGATCGATGTCGCTTTCGCCTTTGCCGCCGACGCCGATACCGGCAACGCGGAGCTTCTCGTTCGCACCGTAGGCTTTGGACACCGAGAACGCGGGGCCGGTAAAGAGATACCCGAGGCTACCGGCGCTCGTGAGTTGCACGAACCGCCGACGTGAGAGACGCGATGACATAGGAAATTCCTTTCGATGAAACGGAATCGACACAGGCAGGCCCAGTGGCACTGGCTTTTTCTTTTTGTAGCTGGGGTCTGAGACCCCGGCAGCCTGACAACCCAAAGTGGCTGTCTCACAACCGGCCTCACTACACAAGAAAGCGAGTGGTAATGAGCATAATGGGAAATCGAACCCACCGTGGGAGACAGTGTAGACGCGAACCGAACCGCGTGCAACACCCGATGTGGGATAACGAGCTCGTACTACAGCCACTCGGCTTTTACGGTTAGTAGTTCGCTGGCAGAAAATTCGAGCGGGAGCGCGCCCTCATCGATTGCGATCTCGCTCAGTTCCCGACCGGTGATGTCGATGAGCAGGGCGGCACTCGGGTCGCGGGCGAAGCGTAGTTCGGCGGCACCGGCGTAACCCGATGTCTCAACGAAGCGTGCGGCGACGGCGCGGGAATTTCCTTCGCTGGGCGTCGTCGGGCGTAGCGAAGTCATCAGCAGGCTCGGCATGTCGATGGCGGCGAGCCAGCCGGTCGCTCCGATGTGCGGTGGGCCTTTTGCCGTCTCGATAATCGGGGCCGGTGCGACCCAGCCGCTCGCGGTTTGCATCGGGTGTTCGCGGTCGGCGGCGATCAGCACATCGAACGTCGTTGCCGTTTCGCCCTCGGGAATCAGCACCAGATCCATCGTGCGTTTGTCGTGGCGTTGCACGAATGGCAACCCGCCCGTGAACAAAAATGTGCGTTCGGCAGCGAGGCGAAACTCGATGTAATCGGGCGACACGGGGCGCGGGTACGTGCTGACCGAGTTCGTGCCGTTGACGCCGCGGAAGGTGGCCATGCGGTCGTCGCGGCAACCGAAACGAGCACCGTAAAAGGCGTGCCACGGATAGCCAGTCGGTTGATGGATCGGCAGAATTTCGATGCGCAGTTCGAGTACGGGCCTACCTACCCAAGCGCGAATGCGTTGGCGAAAGTTCGCGAGCAAGGCATCGTGCTCGTCGACGATCTGCCCTTCGCTCGTCACTTCGCCGTACGCGGCCCCGGCGTGCGTCACGGTCACGGCGGTGGCTTTCATGCGGCTACCGGGGTTGAACACCAGCATCTGCCCGAGGCGGTTGATGCGGGTGCGAACGTCGCGGAACGCACGCAAGCCGCCGGAGATTGGGTCGAGCGTCGCTTCAAAAAACTCGTTGCGGACGGTCGTGCCTTCGGCGGTCTTGATGCGTGGTTTCGGCGGTGACAGCCGGGCGTCACCTTTCGGGAACCACGCGAAGCCGAGGCCCGGCACTTCCACGACAACGCTCGCTTTGCCCGCGTCCCACTCGCTCGCCTTCACGGGGCCTTCGAGCGCGATCGGCCCCGGCTGCTCCGCAAGTTCGAGCGTAATCCGTCGCGTGAAACTGCACGGATTGAACGCGAGAAACCCCGGCTTCGCATCGACCGAGCGAACCTGAATCCGCTCCGCGAGCTTCTTCGCCCACGACGATTCCTGCGCGATCACCTTCGGCAAAAGTTCATCGGCTTGCGTGGCCGCGCCGAGTTCCGGCCCGCGCGTTTCGATGGCATCTTCGAGTGCGTGCAACGTCTTCAGTTCCGCCGCTTCGACTTCGGTTTCGTTTGTTAAAGAGCGATACAGTGCCGCAATCGCGAGAACGCCATCGACGCGGCGACGGGCGCGAAGGTGGGCGGCGAACCCGCTAACGGGGTCGGGCCGATGGCGGTTCGTCGTGCGTTCGTCGAGGTAGTCGGCGAAGAATTCGTCGGGGTTTGCGGCACCGGCGTAATCGCCCGCGTGGATCTCGGCAAAGTAGCGGCTCAGGTTCGTGGCGGTGCCGAGTACCGGCGCGAGTTCGCCGAGCGCGAGGTAGTCGATGTAGCCCGCGCCGCCGGTGCCGCCCTTGTGCAAGATCGCCACCGTCGGCGTCGAGTCGTGCGTGATGCCCTGATGGATGAGGTACGCCAGGTTGAAGAACGTCTGCCCGTCGTTCGCCGGGTGCGGGTCGCGGGTGAACGCCTCGATCGATTTGCCGTCGGGGCCGGACCACGTGACGACCGAAGAATAGCGACTCGGAACGAGCGCGCCATCGAAGCTGACCGCCACCGCGTGGCGATACCCGGCGAGTTGCAACCACGATGGCAGTTGCGGGTGGTATGCCGAACGGCGGCGCGCGTACACCGTCGGCTCCGAACCGAACAGCTTGCGGACGGTTTCCCGTGCCGTGCGGATGTTCCAAAGTTGCGATTCGATTGGCAGAAGTGCATCGTCGCGGTCGCGGAAAGACCCGACGCACAAGTCCGCCGATGCGGGCAGATCCGCAGGCACGCGGGATTTGAGTTCCGCGAAACGCTCGGGGTGTTCGACCGACATTTTTTCGAGATCGTCGGCGGACATAATAATTGAAACGGGAACATTCGCCGCAAGGGCGGCGGGCCAGGCGTGATCGGGGTGCGCGGGTTCGCGCATGATCCATTCCATGAGGTGGATCGTGCCGGAGCTTGCGCCTTCGCGAGCCACCTGCAACCGCTTCGCGGCATCGCGCAGTTTCTCGCGAGATTCGCTTTCGCCATCGGGTCGCATCGCGGCTTCGACGGCGGCGGAGACATCCGCCCAAAAACCGTCGGCATCGAGGAGTTTATCGTGGCTCATCGCGTCGAACAGCGTATCGACCATCAGGTAGCCGTAGCCCAGCCCAGCGAACGATCCGACGAGCGAATCGGAGATTGCCAGTTGCGATTCCGGCGTGCCGCGTTCGCGCATTGCCGCACGCATATTGGCGAAAGTTTCCGTACGGCACGCGGTCGAACGGAAGGCAATGGCGTTGGCACTCGCGGCGCGTTCCAGCCAGTCGTCGGGTTGGTACAGCGTCGGCCCTTCGGCCACCGCGTAGACGAAGTTTTCCGATGGCAGATCGTGATCGTACGACGACGCGGGCAGCGGTGGGCGAATCGCGTTGTGCAGGACGGCCGGGTGCCAAAGTGCGGCGTGGCCGTTCAGCCATGCGGCCGTCTCATCCGCGTTCAACGTAACCGGGTACGAGGTCGGCGGGCGATATGGCGAGAGCAGGAAAATCTGTCGTGCGGTCATGGCGTTTCGCGTTCGGGTGGCGTGTGTAGTCGCAAGCGGGTTCCGGTTATATTACATACACGAATCCAGGAGTTGCAGTTGTGGCCAAGATCATCGAGCCGAGTTACCACCTTCCGACCGCCGGGCGGATCGCTTCCGCGCTGGCACGCAAAGACTACGTCGAAGCGAATGCCGACGCCGGAAAGCTGATCGAACTCAACCCCAGCGCGGAAAACCACGCACTTTACCGCCGCACCGTCTCGACCGTCGTCGATGGTTTCATGGCGACGGGCAAAGTGAAAGCGGTGACGGACGCGATTCGCGGCGTCGAAAAATTCGCGGCGAATAGTCCGGAATGGGCGGAGGAAGTTGCGGTTCTGTACGCGAAAATCGGCGAGTTTGCCAAAGCGAAGCAGTTCGCGGCGCTCTCGACGTTGCCGACGACGGCGGCGAAAGTCGGCGGGTACATCGCGGACTTGCTGGTCCGGCGGAATCGGCCCGAACCGGTGCCGGAGGATTACCGCGTCGGCCTTCACGCCATTTTGAATGCCTTCAAGCAGTACGAAGTCGGGCAGGACGAAGCCGCGAAAGCGACGTTGCAGGTGATCGGCTTGCAGTCGCCGTTCCTCGAATGGAAGCTGACGCTGCGCGGGTTAATGGCGTACAGCGCCAACGACGACGTCCGCGCCATCGAGAACTGGCAGCGACTCTCGCCGACCCGGATGCCGAAGAAATTCGTGGCCTCACTCCATTCGTCGATCGACGCATCGCAACGCACGGGCCAAAGCCCCGAAGACCAAAAGCGGATCGCGAAGGCGTCCGATCTTTTGTCGAACAACCCGATCGTCAAGCTGCTGAAAGAACTCCAGCCGTACCTCGGCCGCGATGTGTCGATGACGAGCGCCTGGCGGATCGTGCGGCAACTGTATCCGTTGTTAAAGACGGCCCACCCGGACCTGGCGACTCGTTTCGCGGCGTGCATGTACGTGGCCGTCATCAACCAGGGCCAACCGAAAGACGTACATACACTGACGTCGATATTCGGAACGTACGCCGACGATCCCCACATGCATCGACTCGATGCGATGGCGTGCGACTTGCGCAGCATCGACCACGAATCGAACGAATACTGGCTGAAGTACGAAAGCTGGCTGGCCGGCCCGCCGAAGACGTGGCCCGAAGACGTGGCAAAGCGAGCACGCGCGATGATCTTGCTGAAAATGGGCAAGCAATCGCAAAGGATGCTGGAAAACGACGAGTACGACGAAGAACCGGACTTCTACGGGCCGTTCGAGCAGCAACTGAGACGACAGAAAAAAGGCGTCTTGTCCGAGAAGACGATTGAGGACTTGTTCGCTCGCAGTGCGGCACTCGCACCCGATTGGGCAGAACCGACGACCACGTGGGTCAAACAGCTTCTCAAAGATGAAAAGTACGACAAGGTCAAGGCGGTTGCGGAGAAGTTCCTCAAGCGGCACCCGGATACGTTGCATCTGCTCGAACTGATGCACGCGATGCACACCAAACAGTTGCAGCTCGCCGAGGCACTCGCCGTTTCCAAGCGGTTGCTGGCGATCAATCCACTCGATTCGGAGCTGCAAATCCAGCTCGGCGACGACACCATTAATTACGCACGCGCAGAGATGATCGCCGAAAATTACGAGTCCGCAGAAGCCATTCTGACTGACGGCCAATCCGTACTTCGCACGAATACGATTCTGAAACTCTATCAATTCTCGATCGAGTCGACGATTGCGCGAAAGACCAAGCGAGTGGCACTGGCCGACGAGTTACTAAAAAACATCGCAGGCCTCTCGCAGTTAAAGTTGCTGTCCGCATACGTCTTGTCGGTCGATGCCGCGTTTGCCAAGCTGAAGCCCGCCGACAAAAAAATCGCCGACGCACGATTCGCCGAGGCGCTGGCCACCAAGCCACTCACGGCGTTGGAACTCTCGATGACCTATGCGTTCTGGGCGAGACTGGGCGCGCTGCAATGCGAATACCGCGGACAAAAATCTCACGGCACGAAACTCCTCGCTCTGATTCAAAATCTAACGCTAACGAAGAGTGAAGAAGTCGATTTCGAGCATCTGATCAACACGCTGTTCGCGACGAAGTCGTTCAAAGTCGCGAAAATCGTCGTCGGCAAACTCCAGAGATTTTTCCCCTCGAACCCCGTGTTTGCGTTGGTGGCAGCGAAACTCTTGTTGTCGGAGAAAAAATCGACTTACCAAAATCAGCACAGAGTCCGATCGTTGCTCAACCTCGCGAAGGAACTCATCCGGACTTCCAAAAACCCGGAACATCAACTGCTCCTCGACGACGTCGAAGAGGGACTCCGCGCCGTTCCTGAATTGTACAACCCGTTCGAATTCATTTTCGGTAGGAGATAACGCCAATGCCCGACCCTTACACGGTTCTCGGCGTGCCTGTCGATGCCACCGATGACGCGATTCGCAAACGCTACCTCGAACTCGTAAAACAGTACCCGCCGGAGCAGCAACCCGAAATGTTCGCGAAAGTCCGCGAAGCGTACGATGCGTTGAAAGATCTCGACGCGCGGACGATGCACCGGCTGTTCGGATACGGCAAAAGTGAAACGCTCGAAAGTATCATTGAGGAGGCTGCATGTCGGACGTCGAGACGGCGGATCGGGCTGAATACACTCGTGAGCGTAGCCACACCGCCGCGCTGACTTCCGTGCAGATCGAGTGGATACTCAACGACTTTCGCGAATGGCTCGAAGCCGCCTCGACTGCGGATCTCACCCCGCCCGATGCGCCACAGGTTGCGCTGATCGATGCACAATGCATCATCGCGCAGTTCACGGCGCTTCGCCACGAAGTGAATCTGCAAACGAAAGCCACCCGCATCGCGACCGATCAGACCGCGAAAATCATCGAAGCATTGCCCCCGCCCCCATCCGGCGAGCCGGATCGCGAGCATATGCGCCCGATCATTAAGACGTTGCTCGACATTCACGATTCGCTATCCGTGGCGCGGCGACAAGTCGAAAAGACGGCGGAGTCGGTCGAGATTTTCGACGACATGCCCGACCCGCTCGAATACGTCGAACGACCACCCGCCGGGTGGTTCCAACGCAAATTCGGTCGGCCTGCTGTCGAGGCGAACATCACCGAAGCGTTCTCGGCGTGGGTCGAATCGAGCACGGGCCTCGACCAGAAGCGCAGCGAACTGCTCGCATCGGCGGCCGATGGTTATTCGATGAGCCAACGCCGAATCGAACGGGCGCTCCCTCAACTGGGGCTGGAACCGATCGAGTGTATCGGCGAGCCGTTCGATCCGGAGAAAATGGAAGTCGTCGACACCGTCGCCGACGCGGACCAACCCGATGGAACCGTCGTGGAAGAAGTCCGCCGCGGTTACCTCTGGAACCGGAAGCTGTTTCGCTTCGCACAAGTCAAAGTTTCAAAATCCTAGCCTTTAGGGACGGTTAAGTCATGGCGGAAACGATCATTGGTATCGACCTCGGGACGACGAACAGCGAGGTCGCCGTGCTCATCGATGGGGTGCCAAAAGTCCTCGTCGAAGACGGCGACCCGATTCTGCCGTCGATTGTGGGACTGTCGGAAGACGGCAAAATCCTCGTCGGCAAAACCGCACGCAATCAGTGGGTGCTGGCACCGGAACGCACGGTGAAGTCGATCAAGCGGAAGATGGGCCAAGACGTCAAAGTCTCGCTCGGCAAGCAAGAGTTTCGCCCGCAAGAAATCTCGGCGATGATCTTGCGCACCTTGAAAGAGCGTGCGGAAAAGGAACTGGGTAAGCCGGTATCGAAGGCGGTGATTACGGTCCCCGCGTACTTCAACGACAGCCAGCGCCAGGCGACGCGCGAAGCCGGTGCGCTGGCCGGGCTGGAAGTCGTGCGGATCATCAACGAGCCGACGGCGGCCGCACTCGTTTACGACCCAGGCCAGACCGCCAAAGAGCGATTCCTCGTCTACGATCTCGGTGGCGGTACGTTCGATGTGTCGATCGTTCAAGCCGAAGCCGGGGTGTTCGAGGTGCTCGCCAGCCACGGCGATACGCAACTCGGCGGCGACGACTTCGACGACCTGTTGATGAACCACGTGGCCGACGAATTCGCGACGATGTACGGCATTAATTTGCGCGAGAACAAAGTCAGCCACGCGCGGCTGCTGAACGCCGTCGAAGGCGCGAAGCGCAAGCTCTCCGATCACCCGTTCGTTCGCATCGAAGAAGAATTCATCGCCGAGAAAGACGGCGTGCCGGTTCACTTGAACACGGAAATCGAGCGCCACAAATACGAAAGCCTCATCCAGCCACTGATTTCGCGGACGATGGACTGCGTACAGCGCGCGCTCGACGATGCCCGCCTGACCGCTTCGCAAATTGGCCGCGTCGTCCTCGTCGGCGGCAGCACGCGGACGCCGATGATCTCGCAATTACTCGAAGACCGCCTCGGCCAGTCGCCGCACACCGAGATCAACCCCGACCTGTGCGTCGCAATGGGGGCTGCCGTTCAGGCCGCCATCATCGCTGGCGAAAACGTCGGTGCCGTGCTCGTCGACATCACGCCGCACTCGATGGGCATCAAGTGCCTCGACGTTTCATCGGATTACTCGATGCGACCGAACGAGTTCAAGTTCGCGACGATCATTCGCCGGAACTCGCCGCTACCCGCGAGCCGCAGCGAGGTGTTTTGCACGTACACCGACAACCAACACTCCGTGGAAGTCGACGTGTATCAGGGCGAAAGCGCCGACGTCCGACGCAACCACCGCATCGGGAAGTTCATGATCGAGGGCCTATCGCGCGGCCCCGCCGGCAACCAAATCGTCGTGCAACTGGACCTCACGCTCGACGGCGTTCTGAAGGTCGCGGCCCGCGAAAAAACGACCGGGTTGACGAAGCATATCACCATCGACAACGCGATGGCACGCTTCGCCGTCGAGGAGCGCGAAGCCGCCCGCGAACGGATGGATCAACTCTGGACGCGGAACGAAGAAGGCGAGGAAATCGACGGTGACGGCGAACTGTCATCGTCCGATTCCCCGATGCTCGCACCCGGCCCGCAAGAAGGCCAACGCGAGACGGTGCAGGCACGGGCGCTCCTCGAGAAAGCCGAACGCTTACTGTCGAAGTCCGCACCCGACGACCGCGTCGAACTCGAACGATTGGTGAGCGACGTTCGCACGGCACTCGAAGATCGACGTTGGGAAGAACTGACGACCGCAACCAACGCGCTAACCGACGTCCTGTTCTACCTCGAAGACGCGTGAGCCGAGTATGATCGCATCGATACCGTGCCCTTGCTGTAAGGCGAGCAACGACACCGGCCCGAACTGCCGGCGTTGCAAGGCCGATCTCGGGCTGCTTTTCCAACTCGAAACTGAACGTGCCGGGCATCTGTCGGCGGCGCGTTCGCACCTCGCGCAAGATGCGCCGAGCAGTGCGCTCTCCTGTTTAGACGCCGCAGCCCAACTGCGACCCGGTGAGGACATCGCGCAGTTACGGGCCGTCCAGCAGTTGCTCGCCCGCAACTTTTCCTCTGCATTCGCCACCCACAAACGGCTCCGCCGAGACGCACCATGAGCGAAACCGTCCTCATCGTCGACGACGAAGATTCCGTACGGCGTACCTTTGAGGAATGGCTTCGCGGCAGTTCGCTCGATGTGGTGGTCGTCGGCGTCAGCGATGCGGAATCGGCGCTCCTCGCTGCCAACGAACGCACGATCGACCTCGCCATTCTCGACTGGAACCTCGGCTCCGGCAGCGACGGTTTGCGACTGCTCGAAGACCTCGTCGAGTTCCACCCGGACCTCGTTGCCATCCTCGTTACCGGCTTCGCACAACAGGCGACGCCACTCGACGCACTCCGGATGGGCGTTCGCGATTACCTCGATAAAAACCAAGACTTGAACCGCGAGACATTCCTCGCAGCGGTGCGCAAACAACTGCAAAAAATCATCCCGGCGAAACGGCAACGCGAACTCGATAAGAGCCTATCGGCATTCCGCGAATCGATCGGCACGATCTTACCGCTCGTGCGCGGATCGGCGGCACTCAACGACCCCGTACCACTGCCCGAAGCCGTCCGCACGCTGTTCCGATTTCTGTTGCGGGAAACCGAAGCTCCGGACGGCGTGTTGCTCGTTCGGCACGCCGCTAGCGATGGCACGCAGACGACCACCGCCTACGACCCCGCAGGCAAATCGATCCCCGTTCCCGAAGTGCCGTTCCACAAATCGCTCGCGGCCAGCGTCGTCAGCTTTCAGGAACCGTGCATCATGAACGACATCGTCGCGAGCAGTTCCAGCTCGATCGAACTGATGCCGTTCGAGAAAAACCGCCGGTCGATCCTCGCCGCCCCACTGCGTGTCGGGCCGGGGGTTCACGTCATTCTGGAGCTTTTCGACAAGCCCGAATTCACCGATGTCGATCGCCGCAAGACCGCCATCGCGGCCGAACTCGGCGCGGAACTTTTGCGGCACGCCCTGGCCGAACGCCAGACGCACCGCATGTTGTTCGACGCCGTCGAAGCCGCCCTGAAGGCGAGCCACGAAGTGTCGTCGTTGCTCGTCGATCCGATGGCGGATCGCGGCGCGCCGTCCGAATCGGTGCTCGAATCGCTCAAGCGCGGGATGGATGCGAACTCGAATGCGGTGATCGATTCGGACACGGGACTGAAGCTCGTCGAGGCGGTGCGCGTGCTGGCCGTGCGGCATGGCCCAGAAGCCGTCCATCACTGCGTTCGCATGGTGCAAAGCCTTCGCGAACTGCTCGACGGCATGACGGGGGCCGACTAACCCGTGACGAACCCGACCGTTTTCGATGAAATTTTCGGCCTCTTAACGCCCGACCGGTTGCTGCACGATCCGCGTGCCACCGGCGAAGGCGTGACCGTGGCCGTCATCGATTCCGGTATCGAGCGATCGTTGCTCGAAGACAAATTCGCCGAGCTAGGCACGCCGATCCGTCGCATCGAAGGGGCCGTCTTTCACGGCGCAAACCCGACGCCACTGCCATACGATGGTCACCAGTCGTCCCCGCACGGCACGACGGTGGCGGACATCATTTTAACGCTCGCGCCTCAGGTAATTTTGTACACCGCCGACGTCTTCGGGCCGCAAGGAAATTGCGAAGTCGAAACGGTGATTGCCGCACTGCGTTACGCGATTGATGTGTGGAAAGTGAAAGTGGTGAACCTGTCGCTCGGGGTGCCCGAACACAAACTGCAACAATACCCGAAACGGCAGCAATTGTTGAAGGCGATCGAAGACGCCTACTTCCGCGACGTGCTCGTTTTCGCAGCGGCGCACAACGAACATCCGGTCACGCGCAGCTACCCGGCGGCCTTTTCGCCACCGCTGATTTCCGTCGACAAAGCGATCTTCGACGACCCGCTCCACTTCGCGTATCAACTTCGCGATCACATCGAATTCCAGGCGCACGGCCGCGGCTACCTCGGCCCGTTCGCCCGCGAACCCGCCACCAGTTGGGCCACGCCGCACCTCGCCGGCATCGCCGCGCGTTTACTCTCGCTGAAGCCCGATCTAAAACCGTTCGAGATCAAAACCGTCCTCTATTGGATGTTCCGCGCAGCAAAACAAGCATAAACACAAACGGTTCCAATCGCCATCGTTTTGAGCCGCGGCGACGATTCGCCTTTGACGCGGCGATTGATGCTGTGTGCCTCGAATAGGCCTATGACAATCGGGAAACTGCGGTTGGCCTCACGATAACGATAATGCAGCTTTAGTCCTTGAACCCGCTGATAAAATGCTTCCGTCCATTCGGATCGGAAAATTCACCTTTGAATGAACTGAGATCGGCAGTAAAAGCAAATTCGATTCCCGTGTCTTTGTCGTTATTGTTTTTGTCGTAGTGAACGCGGATCGTACGCGGACCGACAACCCAATACTTCCATTTCCACGAGTGGAACGTGCCGTTATTATTGAAGCGAAATTTCTCTCCTGGCGGGAAGAGATTATCCCGGTAGTTCCACGTGTGATCCAGCAGGGCGGCTGTGAGTTTGGCGATGCCATCTGCTTTCGTTTCAACGTTATTGACTAACGGCGCGTTTTTGGCCCGCGCAAGTCCGGCCCGGTCTTTTTCATTCAGGAGTGGCGTGAGTACTTCGGCTACTTTGGGTGCTGGTACGACCGCAGCCGCTGCCTTTGGCTTCAGCGTCACTTTCACCAGCTGTTTCTCGTCCTTTTTCACGGTGAACGACTGAGTGACCGTCTCGAAGTCGGCACCGGTTATGGTCAGGCCGTGTTCGCCGGCGGTCAGCATGATTGGCTTATCGATGCCAGTGAGTTCCACCCGTGCGCCGTCGACTTTCACTTCGACACCAGCAACATTTTCGCCGAGGTCGATGACAACATCGCCGTACTTCGTCTTCACGCTCAACATGATGCCTCCGACGAGCAGCATGAGGCAGAGAAAGCCGGCCGCGATGGATAGCGGCAACCGCGACGGGGGCTTCCACAACGGCATTTTCGGGGCTTCTGGCGTCGGGTCTGGCCCTTTCAAGACCGCGTCGAGTGCGGCCCCGAATGCCACCATGTTCGGGAAGCGGTGGGCGGGTTCTTTCGCCATCGCCTTATGACAAGCATCGTCGAGTTGCGGGTCGATGTCCGGGCGCAACTCCGATGGCCGACGTACCGGGGCGATGAGGATTTGCCCCATGACCATGCCGAGTGGGCCGGTGTACGGCGTGCGCCCCGTGAGCATTTCAAACAGCATCACGCCGAGCGAATACACATCCGTCGCCGGGCCGATGCGTTTGAGTTCGCCGCGTACCTGCTCCGGGGCCATATAGCTCGGCGTGCCCATGACGGCCCCATCGTGGGTCAGTTTCGCTTCGTTCGTGTCGGTTTCCGCTATGCGTTTGGCGAGGCCGAAGTCCATCACGACCGGTTCGCCTTTGGCGGTCAGCATCACGTTTGCGGGCTTCAAGTCGCGATGGACGATGCCCGTCTCGTGCGCGGCGTGCAGTGCCGCGGCGACCTTCCGGGCGAACCCGACCGCGCGAATCTGGCCCATCGGCGCGTCGGGATCGATCAGCGAATCGAGCGAATTTCCGTCGATGTACCCCATCGTGATGAACGGCCGACCGTCGATTTTCCCGGCGTCGAACACGGGGCAAATGTTCGGGTGCATCAGCCCGGCCGCCGCTTGGGCTTCGCGGACGAAGCGTTCCACGCGCCGCGTATCGGAGGCATCGAAACTCGGCAACTTCAGCGCCACCTGCCGACCGAGTTGCGTGTCGAGTGCGAGGTACACGGCCCCCATGCCGCCGCGGCCGAGGAGTTTCGTCACGTGGTAGCGGTCGAACTTGGCGGGGAGTATCGGGAAGGGATTGCCGGACGAATTCGGCTTGCTTTTCTGCGTTTCGTTCGACTCGCCATCGAGCGTCGGCGTCGCCTTGAACGGCGTACCGCAACGCTTGCACTTCACGCCCCGACCGTTGAGCGCCTCCGGGACGGAAGACGATGTCGCACAAACGGGGTTCGGGCACTGAATGAGAATCGGCACGATGTATCTCCGTCGGTAGGAAAGTGCGGCCAGCATCGGAGTAGATATCGTATCAGATTTGAATGGATCGCACCCATCGCGTCGCGGCTCGAAGACTGCAGCTACTGGAAAGCGAAGAACGTACCAAACGAACGTCGGTACGAAAAAAAACCGGACACTGTTTCCACAGTGCCCGGTACCAGACATACTTTTGGGTCCCGTCCATCCCTTCGGCAGCCTGGCTGCTAAGACTACTCCCCCCTCGGAGTAATAAAAGCCAATGTTCCTTGCCTAGCGGCAAGTATCTGGCCGACGACACAAAAACTGTCGCCGGTTCGTCTCGCGTTGGTTTCTTGCGTCTCCGTTGCAGACACAAGTATGTAGAGCAGGATTTTGTCGGTTGCAAGGAAACTAAAAAGAATTTTTTTCAGCCCATACACCCGACTCATCTTGACTAAACTGCCAGGCCACTTGGGTAGTTTACGGCTCGGCGCGATAGCGAACGGGGGTGCCTTGCTGCCAGTCGGCCGGAATCGGTCGACGCAACTCTTCGCCCGCGTACTGCCAGAACTGCACGCCGTCTTCGCCGAGTTGCCAGGAGAACACCGCCGGGCGTCCGTTGATCCGCGTCGGGAAATCGACTCGTCCCGCAACGGGATCGGACATCGACAAGCCCAGCGAATCGAGTTCGGTTTTCGCGAATTCGAGGTTCTGTTCCGCTTTCTCGACTTCGTCGCGGACCGCGTATCGCTTCTCGCGACTTTTCCAGGTCAGCGAGCGACGCAGTTCGTCGAGCGTCTCTTGCACCGGGGCCAGTTGTTGAAGGCGACCCGTGGTATCGACGATGTCTGCCACGATGCTCTTCACTAACGGCAGCATCTGGCGAGCGGTCGTTAAATCGAGGTTCAGGTCTTTCCGCCGCGGCTTCCCTGGGGGGTTGGACGCACGGTTGGGAGAACTGTTCATGTTTGGCTCTCCAGTACAGGTTATCGGGCGATCGAAGATCGTCCTCTATACCATTGTAGGGCGTGATTCTGGCAAACAGAGGGATCGGTGTCCGCTCGGGTTCGATTTTTTAGAACTCGATTGTCGTCCGTCCCTACTACTACGATATACGCTGTGGGGACCGAAACCTTGCGAGTTCTTGGACAACATCCAAATCCGATCTATATTTCGGCGAAAGCATACGGGTCGTGCGGCCCGCGATGGGTTTCGTTTCTTGCGGTAAACCGAAGATGCCCACCTATACCGATACAACGCATACGGCCGGTTGGTTGATCGACGAGTTGACGAATGCGCGCGTGTTCGATGCCGTGCAACTCGGGCCGTACATGTCCGAGTTTCGCACGTCGCACCCCAAAGGGGGCGACGCGCCCGCACTCGCGCAGTACCTCGTCGACGCGGGATTAATCACCGTTTATCAAGCCGAAAGTGCGTTATCCGGCGATGCCGTGCGTTTGTCGATGGGTCCGTACTTGCTTGCGGAACCGCTCGGCGCGGGCAGCCTCGGCAGCGTGTTCGTGGCCGTCCATCGCACCACCCGACGCCGTTACGCCATCAAGGTTTTGCCGCTTCGCAGCTTGTGGAACGTTCGCCAAGCCAAACGGCAACTCGATGTGTTCGCGTCGCTTCCGGAGCATCCGGCGATCGTTCCGTTCGTCGATATCGATTCGTCGGGCGGGCATCATTATCTCGTCTGGCCGTTCGCCGAAGGGCAGACGATTTCCAATTACGTCGAGCGAAATGGACCTCTTTCCGTCGACGACGCGATCCGCACGATGCAAGAAGCCGCCGAGGGGCTGGTCATTTGCCATGCGAATCAGATCGTCCACGGTTTGCTGAATCCGGCCAACTTGCTCGCAGGGTTCGACGGCCAGACGCGCGTTCTGGACCTCGGCGTCGGGGCGATCCTTTCGGAAAACATCTCCGACGACGAATCGATGCTCGACACGATCTCGACCGCGAATACCGCGATGCGGATGATCGACTATTGCGCGCCGGAAACGCTCAACAGTCCCACGCACCGCAGCGTTTCGGCCGACTTGTACAGCTTCGGTTGCGTGCTATTTTATTCGCTCACAGGGACGATCCCGTTCCCCGATGGCAACATCGTCGATCGGATGATCGCGCACCAAACGCAGACCCCGCCTTCGGTTGTGGAGTTGAACCCGGAAGTCCCCGAGTGGCTCGCATCGCTGATCGCGCAACTGCTGAATAAATCGCCCGAAGGTCGCCCCGCATCGATGGCGGAAGTCGTTGCCATCATCGCGCGAAATCGGACGACGGATGCCGGATCGCGCGTGCCGACGCCATTGCCCGCAGCCGTACCGGTCGCGAAGTGGAACCGGCAGCTCGTCGCATCGGCGGATTTCGTGCCGCTGACCCGTGTACGATCCGAGTTCAACCCGCACTCGGTTCGCGCATCGGGTCAAACTGCCGAGACGATCGACTTCGGCGATTACCAACCGCCCGCGCAATCGACCGACGAATTGTCGTCGCCGAGTAAGCCGTTATCGGAATCGGCAACGCCCGAGTTCGAGCTTCCCATTTCGGTGATGCCGTACTTTTTGTCGAATCAAAGTAGCCGATCTTCGGTTCGCACGGTCGCGCAAGAAGAGACGCCGAAGCCGATCCAGACGCGCGTCAAAAGTGCTCTGCCCGCACCCGTAGAGTACACCGAACTCGCGCAGCCCGCCGGGCAGTCTACGGCGTCGCCACCGGTGCGGCCACGCTTTGCCCGTTCGTGGTATTACTGGTGGAAGAAGACGTTTCTCTACTGGTTGGAACGACCCGGAGACATCGTCCAACTGTCGATCTTCGGGCCGCCGCAAGTCTCTCCCGGCGAGAGCGTCAAGCTGCAAGTCTTCGCGCATTCGCCGGAATCGTTCGCTAGCGTGTGTACGCTGTCGCGGGCGTTCCATATGGATGGCGAACTGATCGCAACGGGGTTTGTGCAACGCGAAGTGCAACACGCGGCGAACCTCGGCCTGCAACTCCAAGTCGCGAATGCCGGGATCGCACAATCGTTCCTAACGCTCGGCTGGCTCGGCCAATCGCGACCGCGGGCATTCGACATTTACGTGCCGTGGGAAAGCCCTCACGGCCTGAGCGCCGCCAACCTCACCCTCGCCGTCGACGGCATCCCCAGCGGCACGATCTCGTTCCAGATTCAGATACTACCGCGACGCAGGTAACCCGCGACACTTTACTTGCTGCGTAACACGATCCGCACCACTTCCGGGTTGCAGCGGATGCGGAGGGCTTCTTTGCCGCTAAGGCCTCTGCTAACGACCATCTGCGTGCCGTTTTCGTCGAATGTGCCCATGTCGAAACGGCGACCGTAACGGCTCGGCACGAAGATCGAGCCGACGATCGGCAAGCGAATCTGGCCACCGTGAACGTGCCCGCACAACATCAGGTTAATGCCGTTCGCCTGCCCCCAATAGAAGTTGTCCGGCGTGTGGCTGATGCACAACCGGAAGCGATCCTTCGGCACATTGCTCAGGTCCGGCGCGGGGCGGAACCACGGTCCCTCGTGGCCGACGATCACCGCTTCGACGCCGCGAATCGTGGCGTTCATCCACGAGTTCGACACGATCGAATACCCGGCCTCGGTGAGTTCCGCCCGCAGCCGATCCGGTTCGTGTTTCACGTCGTGATTGCCGAGAACCGCGAATTTTCCTTCACTCGCTTTCAGTCGACTGAGTAGTGGCACGATCCATTTTCGATGCTCATCGGTATCGAGATAATCCCCCGCCAACGCGATGATGTCCGCCATCGGATGCTTTTCGATTTCCTCGATCACTCGCTGAAAATACGCCTCCGATGGCGTCCCGCAAAAGTGCCAATCGCTGAGTAGCAAGATCGAAAGCCCGTCCCACGCCGCCGGGAGTTTCGGTACGGCGAGTTCCATCTGGGTGAAATCGAGGTGGAAAATGCCATTGAACGGCAGCCGCGCGATGTGTCGCCACTTGCCGTCGCCAAGTAACTTCGCGCCGAGTTCCGGCCAGAAATCGTACGTGCGCGTCTGAGCACCGCGCATGGAAAATGGCGGCAGACGAAGGAGCCTAACGAGAGTGATGATTGGGAAAACGACACCGCCGAGTACCAGCATCGCGAAGAAGTAGTACTCCCAGACGTCGCGTTCAAAAAACAGAATCGCCGGAAACGCGAGGATCCAGACGCCGGTGAAGTGCCGCCAGAGTTTCAGGAATGTTTTCGAGATCGGGCGGCCGTACAGGTGGTTGAGTAACGCGATCCACAGGCAGGCATGACCGAGCCACGCCATGACGAAAAGGATGGCGAAATTGATGAAATTCACGAGTGGGTGGCAACGGTAATTGGCATCGCGGTGGGGGCCGGTGGCTGCGGCGCGGTGATGGCAGACACGACTTGATCGGGGCGAAATGGCTTGAAAAGCACATGTTGCAGGCCGTCCATCCGAGCTTTGACGATGCTATGCGTCGAGTCGTAACCGAAGCCCGTGGTGAGCGCCACCCGCGCCAGTGGCATCGCCACGCGGAAGCGGCGAAACGCCTCGTACCCGCTCATATCCGACGGGCGAATCTCCTGGAGCACCGCATCGTACACGATGTCGTTCACTAGCGCCAAACCCTCGTTCGCCGTCGCTGCCGTTTCGACTTCGGCACCCAGCCGTCCGAGCAACAGGTGCGCCTGTTTGCGGAATCGCTCGTCCCGTTCGATCACGAGCACGCGCATCCCGGCAAGCGGGTTAGCGTTCGGCACCGAGTCGATCGTCAGATCGCGGCCGACTTTCTGCACGCACTCCTTCACTTGCCTCGCGTTCGCCATGATCCGCCGCAGGTGCAATGCCGCATCGGCGTCGGCGGCGTGGAGCCGTGCGTACAACAGTGCGGCACTCGCCAGAACCTCATCGACTGGCAGCGCGATCTCGCGATTCACCGCTTCGATCGATTGCGAAATCGTACACGATTGTTGTGCCGTAAGCAGGTCCAAGGTGTGTAGTGCGGCGGCGATTTCCTTGCTAAATAGCTCGGTGAATTGCAAGTCGTCGGTGCCGAAGCCGTTGGTGCGTGGGCTTTCGACGTTGAGCGTGCCGACGACTTCGTCGTTATATTTTAGCGGAACCGTCAGCGAGCTTTTCGCACCCTTCGCACCGACGAGATAATACGGATCGGTTGCGGTATCGGGACACAGATAGCTATCGCCGGTGAAGGCGACGTGCCCCGTGACGCCGTTGCCATCGGGGCGCGCAAACAGCTTACGCGTGGCGGCTTCGTCGGTCATGCCTTCTTGCAGCAGCGGCTTCAACTCGCCACTACGTTTATCGAGCAAGCGAACTTCGATCGTCTCGTATCGCAGCAGATCGTGAACGTGCCGCCGAATGTTTTGCCGTAGTAACTCGACTCGCGTTGGCTCGTTCATCTCGGCGAGTTGGTCGGCATCGAGCGCCGCGAGTTCCTGCCCCGCGTGGTGCAATGCGTGCAGTTTCTTTTGCTGTTCGACTTCCGCCGTCACATTTTGCAAGATCGCAACCGACTGAAGGATCGTACCATCGGCGGCGATCACGGGGCGAATGCGCACGTCCAGATACGCGAACGTGGTCGTCTCCGTGCGATGCACGCGAAACGCAACGGGCTTGCCTTCGGCGGCCATCTTCAGCGGCTCGGCATGATCGGTCGCCACCGTCAGCGGGCCGAGCGCTTCGAGGAGCGTTTTGCCGACGGGGTTGACGTCGCACCATTTCCGCAGCACGACATTCGCCCACGTAACCGTGCCGTTGGCGTCGAGCGCACCGATCCCTTGATCCACGTTGGCAAGGATCGTTTCATCGCGGCGGTAGCGGTCGATTAATTGCGAAGTGAGTGCGGCCGATGCGAACACGCCATCGTAATGGCCCGAGCGCAGTTGATCCGCAGCATCCGATGGGCCGGACGCCATCTTCAACTCGGTCGCGTTGGGGTCGATTCCCACCGGCGGCGTTGAACCGATCAGTAAATAGCGAATGCGTCGTTCCACAGGCACCTACAGTATGGGCAGCAGTCACCTCTACTCGAATTATAAACAAAACCGGACTGGCCGAACAAGAAACCGCCGAAGGAGTTTTGCGAAATATTTTAGACACCGGCACGCATACGCCATCATTGACCTCGCATCAATACCCCGCCTTCGCCGTTTCCGGTGTGCCTGCGCTCGGGGCGTTCTTCAATATCAGATTCGCCAACTGCCCGCGACACGACCCGCAACCGGTGCCGGCCTTCGTCGATGCCGAGAGCATCGGCAGGTTCGTACAGCCGTCTTTGATCGCCGTCACTAATGCCGATTCGCAGACGTGATGGCAATTGCAAATTTCCGGGTCGGCGGCTGCCGGCGACAGATCGCCGCTACATAGCACGTCCAGCCGGTTCGGCGGGAGTTTGTCGCCTCGGTCGAACCAGCGTGCCAATGTCGGGGCCGCATCGCCATCGCCGATCAGCGTCGCCCCGACGAGTTGCCCATCGCGGACGATCATTTTGCGGTAGATTCCCCGGCGATCTTCGAGGATTTGCAGCACCTCATCGGTTTCGAATTGCGGCTCGACGAGGCCCATACTCGCAACATCCACGCCCGCGACTTTCAGCTTCGTGTACAGCTTCGAGCCGCGATAGCGTGCCATCGGGTTTGCACCTGTCAGTAGGTCCGCGAGGACTTCGCACATCTCCCAGATCGGCGGAACGACGCCGTAGACTTTACCCGCATGTTCGGCACACTCGCCGAGCGCGAACACCCCCGGCACCGCCGTTGCCAGTAGATCGTTGACGATGATGCCGCGCTTCACGGGCACGCTGGACGCCACTGCGACATCGGTTCGTGGGCGGATCCCCGCCGCAACGATAAATAAATCTGCGGGCAGGATTTCGCCATTTTTGAGAACGACGCCTTCGACCTTCTTCTCGCCGACCACGCCGATGGCCGACGTGCCGGTGCGTGCGAAGATGCCGAGTTTCTCGACGCCGCGCCGCACGAATTCGCCCGCCATGCGGTCGACCTGATTGTTCATCAGCCATTCGGGCAAGTGAACGACGGTGACGTGCAGGCCGAGGTCCGACAGCGATTTTGCGGCTTCGAGGCCGAGCAACCCGCCACCGAGAACGACCGCCGACGACAGTGGTTGCGCGTAGGCCCGCATCCGTTCGCAATCGTCGATGGTGCGGAACACGAACGCGCCGGGCTTCGGTTGGCCGCTCGCATCTTTCAAGCCATCGATCGGCGGAACGAACGGCGCGGACCCCGTGGCCAGCACGACGGCATCGTAACCGAACTCGCGTTCGTCGCTCGTGTGCAGCTTTCGCGCGGGGCCATCGATGCGCGTCACCCGCGTGCCGGCGTGGTATGTCACACCCCTGTCCGCGTACCACCCAGCGGCCTTCAAAGTGATGTCGTCGGCGGTGCCGCCCGTAAGAATGCGGCCGAGCAAAATGCGGTTGTAACAGCCGTGCTTCTCTTCGCCGAATACGGAAATCTCGAAGCGCATTCCCGCATTCCGCCGGAACAGTTCGTCCAGTAACCGCCCCGTCGCCATGCCGTTGCCGACGATTGCGAGCCGCTTTTTCATCGGTCTTCCTCACGGGTTGGCGTACGGTTCACGTTCGCGATTCGCACCGTTGCGAGCTTGAATTCGGGCATCTTGCTGATCGGGTCGAGCGCGCCGTTCGTCAGCAGATTCGCCGCGCCTTTGCCACCCCAGTGGAACGGCGCGAACAGCGTGTCCGGTCGAATGTCGGCGGAAATTTCCACCGCGAACTCGGCCTTCCCGCGTCGGCTTTCGAGCGTGACGAACGACCCCGCGCCGATGCCGTGCCGCTTCGCGAGTGTCGGGTGCATTTGCAAGAACGGCAGCGGTTTTGCGGAACACAGTGCGGCGATCTGGCGCGTCTGCACGCCCGAGTTGTAGTGCTCCTTGTAGCGTCCCGTCGTGAACAAATACGGGTAGTCCGCGTCGGGCGATTCGCCGCCGGGGCGGTGCTCGACGGGCAGAAATTTCGCCTTGCCATCCGCGTGATAAAAGCGATCCGCGAACAGTCGTGGCGTGCCGGGGTGCGCCTCCGTCGGGCACGGCCAGAACACGCCATCGGCGTCGTCGATCTTCTCGTATGTGATGCCGCTATAGTCCGCGAGGCCACCCGCCGTGGCGTGCCGAAATTCGTCGAAGACCTGTCGCGAAGTTTTGAACGCGAACTTCTCCGCACAGCCCAACCGTTCGGCTAATTCGCACAGGACATCGATGTCGCCGCGGACTCCCCGCGGCGCGAGTGCCGTCTGCCGACGGTGGATCACGCGGCCCTCGAAGTTCGTCATCGTGCCGTCTTCTTCGGCCCATTGGTACACCGGAAAAACGACATCCGCGTATGCCGCCGTCTCATTCGCGAACGAATCGCAGATCGCCAAAAAATCGCTCGATTGCAACCGAGTCGCGATGCGATTGACATCCGGCGACGCAATCGCGACGTTTGAACCCATCACGAGCAGCGTGCGAATTCCGCCTGTAGGCCCGAGTGCGTCGAGTAACTCGAATGCGCTTTTGCCCTTGCGGGGCAGGCTTTCCGGCGTCACGCCCCAGACCTTCGCCAACGCTTCGCGGTGTGCCGGGTTTTCGATGAGCCGATAACCGGGAAGCTGATCGGCCTTCTGGCCGTGCTCCCGGCCACCCTGCCCGTTGCCTTGCCCCGTGAGTGTGGCGAAGCCCGAATTGGCCTTGCCCGGCAGCCCTAGCGCGAGTGCGAGGTTCGTCCAAGCGTTGAGCGTATCGACGCCCTTACTGTGTTGTTCCGCGCCGCGACCGGAGAGGATCATGCACGATTTCGCCGACGCCATCCAGCGAATCGTCTGCCGCAAAAGTGGCTCGCCGATACCCGAAATGCGATCGACCCGCGCGGGGTGATCGTTGAGTACCGAACGCCGCACGTCGTCGAAACCGGTGGTGCGTGCGTCGATGTATTCGCGGTTCAACAAACCGAGTTCGATGGCCAAATACAACAGACCGTTCGCCAAAATCAGATCGGTACCCGGCGTCGTGGGCAGGTGCAAATCCGCTAGCTTTGCCGTTGGTGTGCGCCGTGGGTCGATGACGATGAGACGCCCGCCGTTCGCCTTTTGGTTCTGGAACCACTGCATGATTGGCGGCAATGTGTCCGCACAGTTCGAGCCGACGAGCACGACGAGTTCCGCATGTTCGATGTCGCTGACGGGGAACGGCATTCCGCGGTCGATCCCGAACGCCCGGTTACCCGCACCAGCGGCGGACGACATGCAGTAGCGACCGTTGTAGTCGATGTTCGCGGTGCCGAGCGCCACGCGGGCAAACTTGCCGAGCAGGTAGACTTTTTCGTTCGTCAACGCACCCGATCCGAACACGCCGTTCGCATCGGGGCCGTACTTGTCGCGTGCCACTGACATCGCGGTGGCAGTCCGGTCGAGTGCTTCTTCCCACGTCGCTTCGCGGAGCGGTTCTTTACGCGAATCGCGAACGAGTGGCGTCGTCAATCGGCGCGGGTGACGCAACAGTGCGAAGGCGGTCCAACCCTTAATGCAGAGCTGGCCGTTATTGACCGGGAAGTGCGGATCGCCTTGAATCGTAGGCTCTTCCGTCATCAAGATGCCGCACTGATAGGCGCAGTACGGGCAGTGCGTGCGGACGGCGAGGGGGAGCGGGTTCACGATTTACACCGTTATGAACACGCCGCCATCGGCGGCAACATCGATGGGATACGTCGCGATCGCACAGACGTTCGCCTGATCGCATTCGCCCGTTTGGGAGTCGAAGCGGAACGCATGATACGGGCAAACGACCTGATCCCCGGCGAGCATCCCATCGGCGAGCGGCCCGCCTTTGTGTGGGCAAAACGCATCGGTGGCGAAGACCTTACCCGCTCGCGTACGGAACACCGCGATCGGCGTTTCGCCCACCTCAAACGACCGCCCAAGGCCCACCGGCAAGTCGTCGATCTGGCACAACGCGAGCCGCGTCTGCGTGGATGTCTGCATGAAATCTCTCGTGGAATACCGCGGCCTCAATCCAAACCATTTTTAACCGCAGAGAGCGCGGAGTCCGCAAAGAAATCATTCAAATCATTTGCAAGCGAATCGCAAAGCTCGCTTGTTTACCAATGATTTCTCAGCGTTCTTTGCGCCCTCTGCGGTTAAATTCTGCGCTTTAAACTGTCACCATCGGCAGTGGCACGGTCTTGACGTCTTCGAACTGACCGGCGTAAACGGGGTTGTTTCGCTCCAGCCACGGGTCGACGTACGCTGCGATGGTCTTCTCGACTTCACGATCGAGATCTTCGACGATGCCGAGCGAATTGTTCACGATAATATCGCGAATTTTCTCGATGCCGATACGCGGCACGAAGTCGTACGTTCGTTCGATCCACTTCGCGTTGTCGCGGTAGTAAATCATGAATCGGCCGACGACGCGAATCGCTTCTTCTTGCGTTTTCACCCTGCAAAGCAAGTCCGTTTTGCGTACACTCGCCCCAGCCGCGCCGCCGACGAGGATGTCCCAGTCGCCGCCGTCGGAGGCGACGATGCCGATGTCCTTCACCGTGCTCTCGGAGCAGTTTCGCGGGCAACCGCTGACGCCGAGCTTCACCTTCGCGGGGAACTCGAAGCCCTGGAATTTCTTCTCCAAAGCGATGCCGAGCGCGGTCGAATCGTTGGTGCCGTAGCGGCAGAATTCGGTGCCGACGCACGTCTTCACGGTACGTAGCGCCTTGGTGTACGCATAGCCACTTGGCATCCCGAGGTCGGCCCAGACTTTCGGCAAATCGTCCTTCTTGATGCCGAGCAAATCGATGCGCTGGCCACCGGTGAACTTGACCATTCGCACGTCGTACTTCTTCGCGACTTGCCCGATCTTGATGAGGTCGTCGGCACTCGTGATGCCACCGTAGATGCGCGGAATCACGCTGAAAGTGCCGTCTTTTTGGATGTTTGCGTGAACGCGGTCGTTGATGTAGCGGGCATCGCGTTCGTCGATGTACTCCGTGCCCCAGATGCTCTTGAGCATCGACGCGAGGCCGTTTTTGCTCTTCTCGTCGTCGGCGGTGCCGAGTTCGCGCAGCACGGCAGACACGCTTTTTAGCTCGCGAATTTTCACTTCGGCCACCAGCGTCGGCTTGTCCATCGGCACGGCGGTCACGTACCACGACTCGCTCGGCTCGGCCTTCACTTCGCCGTTGACCGCTTCGATCAGGCCCTTCACCAGCGTCTTGCACGAACCGCAACCGGTGCCAGCGCGGGTGGCTTTGCCGACGGCGGGCACAGTGCATTTTCCCGCACGAATCGCATCGCAAATTGTCTTCTTGCTGACGCCGTTGCAATCGCAAATCTGCTTGTCATCGGGCATGTCGGCGAGGCTGAAATCCGCGCCTTGCGCCTTTGTGCCGGAGCCGAAGAACAGTTCGAGCCGCCGCGACGGCGCGGGGGTGTCGTTCATGAAATAATCGACGAGCTGATCGGCCGGTTCGAGGTCGCCGAGCATGCAGCACGCCGAGACTTTGCCATCGCGAACGATCGCTTTCCAATAGACTTGTCGGGCCGGTTCGGCGAACGTCACGACTTCGTCGGTCGGCTTGACGTCGCTGATTCGGCCCATGCTCGCGAGTTCGACGCCCATCACTTTGAGCTTCGTAGCCAGCTTGGAACCGACGTAGCGGGCTTGCGGATTCTTGCCCGTGAGCAGTTGCGCGAGCGCTTTCGTTTGTTCCCAGATCGGTGCAACGAGGCCGTAAACCATGCCGCGATGCTGCACGCATTCGCCGACGCCGTAGATGCTCGTGTCGCTGGTGCGGAGTTGATCGTCGACGAGAATCGCGCGGTCGCAGACGATGCCGTGTTCCGCTGCGAGTTCTTTGTTCGGGCGAATACCGGCGGAGATCACGACCATGTCGGCGGCGACTTCGCGGCCATCGGCGAACTTCACGCCGGTGACAGTGGTATGTCCGAGAAGCTCCTTCGTGCTCGCCGAAGTGAGTGCGGTGATGCCGAGCTTCTCGATCGTTTGTTGCAGCACTTTCCCGCCCGCTTCATCGAGTTGCACGCCCATGAGCCACGGTCCCATCTCGACGACGGTCACGCTCACGTTGTGCGTCATGAGGCCTTTTGCGGCTTCCAGGCCAAGCAATCCGCCACCGATGACGATCGCCGACTTGCAATCTTTCGCATACTCGGCGATGTTCCGGCAATCGTCGATCGTGCGAAATACAAACACGCCGTGGAGCGTCGTTCCCTGGATCGGCGGCACGAACGGGCGGCTACCGGTCGCGAAAATCAGCACGTCGTATTCTTCAGCGACATCGTCCGCGTAAACGATTTTGTTCTCGCGATCGATCTTCGTCACGCGCTTGCCCGCGTGCAGCGTGATCTGGTTTTCCTCGTACCACGCCAATGGGTTCAGGAAGATTTCTTGCGGTTCCTGCGAGCCGTTGAGCACGTTGGAAAGCAAGATGCGGTTGTAGTTTCCGTACGGCTCATCGCCGAACATCACGATGTCGAAATCGTGATTCGGATCGGCGGCAATGATGTCCTCGGCCATCCGCGCACCGGCCATGCCGTTGCCGATGATGACGAGCTTGCGGCGCGTGACGGGCGTTTCGTGAATCGTGTTCAACTGTATCACCTTCGGACTCCTTATACGCTGGCCGGCGTGGCCGGTTGCGGGTGGTGCATGTCTTCGAGGAAACCGACGAGGTGTTCGCGGAGTGCGTAAAACTCGCTGTTTTCGAGTAGTTCGTGGCGCACGCGGGGCCGCTCGAACGGCACCGTCAGAATGTCGCCGATCTTCGCCCGCGGGCCGTTCGTCATCATCACGACGCGGTCGGCCATGAAGATCGCTTCGTCGATGTCGTGCGTGACCATCACTGCCGTCATTCGCTCTTGCGTCCAGAGTTCGAGCAGCACTTGTTGGAGTTCGATTCGCGTTAAAGAATCGAGCATCCCGAACGGCTCGTCGAGCAATAGCAGCTTCGGCGTCAGGGCAAACGCGCGGGCGATGCCGACGCGCTGCCGCATCCCTTGCGAGAGTTCCGCCGGTTTTTTGTGCAGCGCATCGCTCAGGCCGACGAGCGAAAGATACTTCTCCGCATGGTCGCGCCGCTTCGCTTTCGTCCAGTCGGTTTTCGATTGATCGACCGAGAGCATCACGTTCTCGAGTGCCGTCATCCACGGCAACAGGCACGGCGACTGGAAGACGATGCCGCGGTCCAAACCCGGCCCGCGCAGTTCGTTTCCGGCCAGCGCGATCTGCCCTTCGGTGGCATCGCTGAGGCCCGCGAGGATCATCAGCACCGTGGATTTTCCACAACCGGAGTGCCCGATGAGCGTGACGAATTCGCCTTCTTCGACTTCGAGATCGAAGCCATCGACGACCACAACCGGCTTGCCTTTTCCGGTGGCGGGCGGATACGTTTTGATGAGGCCCCGAATGGAGAGGTACGAGTCGCTCACGCCACCACCCCCATCGGTTTCGCGTGGAAATCGGGCATCGACACGGGCAAGCTCGGCGTGACTTTTGCCCGCTTCGCCGCAGACGATTGCAGCAAGTAATCGGTCACTTCCAACCGCAGTTCCTTGAACTTCGGATCGTGGTTCAACGCCTTGCGGTCCCGTGGGCGCGCGATGTCCACCGCGATCGATGGCCCGAGCGTGGCGCACGGCCCTTGCGACAGCGGAATGATCCGATCCGCGAGCAAAATGCCTTCGTCCACGTCGTTCGTAATCATCAGCACCGTGCGGTCGTCCTTCTCGCGGATGCGGGTAATTTCGTCTTGCAGCGTACCGCGAGTCAGTGCGTCGAGCGCGCCGAATGGCTCGTCGAGCAACATGATCCGCGGCTCGCAAGCGAGTGCTCTTGCCACCGAGACGCGCTGCCGCATTCCGCCCGAAAGTTGCGCCGGTTTGCGGTCCATCGCGTGGCCGAGGTTGACCATGTTCAGGTACTGTTCCGTGTGCTGCTTGCGCCACGATTCCTCCCATTGCGGGAAGACCTGATCGACTGCGAGCTTCACATTTTCGAACGCGGTCAGCCACGGCAGCAACGAATAATTCTGGAACACGACGGCGCGATCCGGGCCGGGTTCGGTGATCGTCTCGCCTTCGAGTTTGACGGTACCGGAGTCGGGGCGGATGAGGCCTGCGACGAGCGACATCAGCGTCGTTTTGCCCGCACCGGAGAAGCCGACGATCGCCACGAACTCGCCGCGTTCGACGGTGAGATTAATGTTGCTCAGCACCTCGGTGCGATGACCGTTGACCGAGGTAAACCCTTTCGAGACGTTCTTCAGTTCGAGGTAGCTCATGGTTCGCCCGGAGGGTAGAGGTTATGCGGTGCGGAAGCGGTTTTCGACGACGCTCATCATGCGATCGAGCACGAAGCCGACGAGGCCGATGGCGATGATGCAGAGCAGAATATGGGCGTAAATCAGGCTGTTATACTCGGCCCACAGGAAGCCCCCGACGCCCGATGCCCCCGTCAGCATCTCGGCGGCGACGATCACCAGCCACGCGATCCCGAGGCTCAGGCGATACCCGGTGAACATGTACGGCAGCACGGCGGGCAGCATGATTTTCCAGAGCGTTTTGCTCCACGATAGCTTCAGCACGCGGGCCACGTTGAGGTAGTCTTGCGGGATCGCCTTCACGCCTACGGCGGTGTTCAGTACCGTTGGCCACATCGAACAAATCGCGATGGTGAAGATCGCCGCCGGTTCGTTTTTGCCGAACAACACCAGGCCCAACGGCAACCACGCGAGCGGCGACACGGGACGCAGAATCTGAATCAGCGGGTCGAACATTTTGCCGAACCACGGCGACAACCCGAGCAAGAACCCGAGCGGCGTACCGATGAGGATCGCAATTGCGTAACCCTTTGCCACCCGCACCAGCGAGTACCACGTGAACCGCAGAATCCCCTGGTCTTGCTCGCCGCGTTTGTCGAATGGTTGCAGCACGTACTGCTTGCTTTCGTCCCACGTTTTCATCGGCGAAGGCAGTTCCTTCGCAACGGTGGCGCTGAGCAAATACCAGACGCCGATCGTCAGCGCGATGCCGACGAGGGGTAAGATCAGCCAGTCGAATGGGAAGAGCTTTTTCATGTTCGTTCAGTGTGGTAATGGCGGAAGTCAATCGTCGCGTTGCGGGAACATCAACCCTTCAGCGCAGTGATGGCGAAGCCCTTCGCGTACTTTTCCATGTCGCCCTTGGGGTCGAAGGTCACGCCATCGGAAAACTTGATCGCACTGTCGTCTTTGCCGCCGTGCTTGTAGCCGATCTCGCTCATCGCTTCTTCGTAGATGTCCGGCCGCATCACTTCCTTAACGACGCCTTCGTAGTCGGGTGCGCCATCGGTGAAGCCCCAGCGGCGGAGTTGCGTCAGCCACCATTTTCCGTACGCGGGTTGCGGGTAGTTGCAGTTGCGATCGCTGAAGATCATGTAGTTCGGGTCTTGCGTCATGCGGCCATCGCCGTAGTCGTATGTGCCTTGCAAACGAGCGAGAATCGTCGGTGGCTCGCAGTTGATGTACGTCGTCTTCGAGACGATCTCACACTGCTCGGGGCGGTTCGTCATGACGTCGAGCCACACGCTCGCCTCGTGTAATGCCTTCAGCGCGTTCTTCACGATCTTCGGGTTCTTGTCGGCGAATTCCTTCGTGAACGCGGCGACTTTCTCGGGGTGATCCTTCCAGATTTCTTGCGTCGTCGTGGCCGTGAAACCGATGTTCTCTTTGATGCAGCGTGCGTTCCACGGCTCGCCGACGCAGAAGCCGTCCATCTTGCCGAGTTTCATGTTCTGGACCATCTGCGGCGGCGGCACCGTGATGAGCTTGATGTCCGCACCTTCGCCATTCGCACCACCCGGTTGAATGCCACCAGCGGCGAGCCAGTAGCGAATCCACATCGCGTGCGTGCCGGGCGGGAAGGTCATCGCGAACGCCAACGGGTCTTTCGATTTCGCTTCGTCGACGAACGCCTTTAACGGATTGGCGTCGGCACCGACCTTGCCCTTGTACTTCTCGGAAAGCGTAATCGCCTGCCCGTTGCGGTTGACGATCCACGGCACGATCATCGGCTTCTTCGGAGCGCCGCCGAGACCCATCGTGCTCGCGAACGGCATCCCTAGTAGCATGTGCGTACACTGGATATCGCCCGATGACAGCGAGTCGCGAACAGCGGCCCAACTCGCTTGCTTTTTGATCGTCGATTCGATGCCGTACTTCTTGAAAAAGCCTTTTTCGTGTGCGATGACGAACGGCGAACAATCGGTCAGCGCGATGATGCCGATATCGAGTTTGTCCATCGTTCCTTCCGGCGTTGCGGCCGAATCCGAACCGCCACAACCCGCGACGGATGCTGCGGCAGTGCCGAACGCAGCCGACTTCAGAAACCCCCGACGCGATGGATTCACCGGCATAATCTGCTCCTGATAAAGGGTAATAATTCGCACTTAAGCGTTCTGTGCCGCGAATGCCAAACGATTGAGCGAGGTGCGAAATCGCACGGCTTCACCGATGACGATGATTGCGGGCGAACGCACTTCTGCCGAGCGAACGAGCGAAGCAATCGTTCCGAGTTCGCCATCGACGACGCGCTCATCGGGGAGCGTGGCGCGTTCGATGACGGCAACGGGCGTGGTGACGGACATCCCGGCGTCAATGAGCTTCTCTGCGATCTTTTCGATGTGCCGAAGCCCCATGTAAACCACGAGGTTGCTCATGCAGGCGAGTGCGGACCAGTCGTGTTCGCAATCGTCGCTGTCCGGGTCGTGATGCCCCGTAACGAGCGCTACCGATTGCCCCGCCGCGCGGTGCGTGAGCGGGATGTTCGCCGAGGCACACGCACCGATTGCGGTCGTGACGCCCGGCACAATTTCAAAGCGAATCCCACGTTCCGCCAGATACTCGGCTTCCTCGCCACCGCGGCCAAACACGCACGGGTCGCCCCCTTTGAGGCGAACGACACACAGACCGTCGCGGGCACGGTTGACGAGGATGTCGTTGATCGTTTCCTGAAGCGTCGAGCCGATACAGTAGCCGCGTTTGCCTGCGTAAACGCGCTCGGCGGTCAACGGCACTTCACGCAGTAAATCGGGGTGGATGAGCGAATCGTAGACGAGCACATCCGCACGTTGCAGCAGTCGCAAACCGCGAACGGTGATGAGGTCCGGACTGCCAGGGCCTGCCCCAACGAGATAGACCATGCCTTCAGGAGCCATGGAGAGTGGTGTCCTTGAAACGGTCGCGTCACCATCCAGTGCGGTGACGACGGTTGCCAGGACACACAAACGCAATTCGTGCGCCTGAAGCCACGACCGAGTGACATTTTTTAAGCAAAGCGATGAAACTCGCGAGAAACTAAGAGGAATCGGATAGGTGTATCGGAAATGAAATGACGTGAAGAACAGATCGAACGCCTAGAAATCTTGCCGCACTGCCACGAAAGCGGGCAGCACCTCTCCGCGACGGTTTTAGCGCATACTCATGTTCGCAAAGAGTTGATCGCGGATGTACGGTGAGATCCCGAGTTTCAGGACGGCGTCGAGGATCGCCAACGCGAAACCGAGTGCCCAGCAGAATTGTCTGCGTTTACGCGTCGAAAGTTCGACGCGAACCATTCGCGTTAAAGACCACGACACCACCTCGAACAACAGTACGATACCCGAGGCCACGGGCGATCATCGTCGAACATCGCTCGCTTCCTGTGTCCTCCTAGTGCGTCGTCAAGTCTTGGTTTTGGGGTAAAGTCGCTTTAACTTTATGCGTGCGTCTGCGAGTTTGAATTGCCAGTCGACGCCGCGTTGCTTGGCG
>JAYVQG010000377.1:0-3773 GCA_043757025.1 Limnoglobus sp. | reverse complement strand
AGTGGTCTTATTTGGCAAAACTGCAACCGGGTTTTGAACCGTGCCAAATTTTTAGTGGTCTTATTTGGCAAAACTGCAACCGGGTTTTGAACCGTGCCAAACGAAGCGTGATAGAATCAATTTAACTCACGGAGCACACGACATGACAATCGAAGGCACGGTCATCAACGGCGTCATCGTACTCGACGGCAGCCCGCAACTTCCCGAGGGAAAGCGTGTGATCGTGGACCTGGAGGGCGACGACTTTGGGCCACCCCCACCATCTACGGAAACCTACGCGGAACACCTCGAGTTGCTGCGAAAGTCGCTGGCAATGATGGACGCCGGCGAACAGGGACGATCCGTTGAAGATGTGTTCGACGAGATCGAACGAGAACTCGCATCTCACTCCGACAACTGGGTTTAACACGTGCTACTTCAAGTACGAGTATTACCTTTGGCGGAAACCGATCTGCGTCGGATCTCCGATTCGATTCAAAATCGTGTTTCAGCGAAAGCAGCGAAAAACTGGGTCGCAAAACTTCGTACCGCGATCGTCGACTTGAAGCAATCGGCAGAACGACATCCGGAAGCATTTGAAGCGACTCAGATGGGTAGAAACATCCGAATGAGAATCGTCGGAAACCGCTCACATAGTTATCGCATCTTGTTCACGATCGATGGCCAGAAGGTAAACGTACACCGCGTGCGTCACGCGGCACAAAATTCCCTCGCCCACGATGACTTTTAACCTGGAGAACCCGTTGGTGATTCCGCACACCAACGGCACTCCAATGAGTTATCGTTTTGCTTGGGCCAAGTCGGTCAGATAGGCGACCAAGCCGCGATGTAGCGAGCGGTAGGCGTCGTCGTCGCCTGCGGCTGCGGGGCCGAAGGTGAGTTTGAACTTGGTCATGTGCTTCGTCAGTTCGCCGACGCCTGCGCCGACGGCGTGCCAGTTTCCAACGAGCAAGCCATTCGATGCGGGGTCTTTGAGCAACTTCACCGCCGATTCGAGCGATTTGAGGAAGTCGCACCCGCCCTTCTCTTCCTCGGCAGTCGGGTGCATACCGTGCAGCTTTTTCAGGTTCGCACTGAAGCGATCGAGTAGAAACGGATCGATCTTTTTACCCGCTTTCACCTGGCCGACGACCGCTTCAAAATCGCGTTCGATTAAGTTGCGAAGTGCTTCGAATTCGGTCGTTTGTAAGCCGACGGGGAAGGTCAGCGAATCGTCGCGAAAGAAGTTGAGTACATCGGCGGCGGCACCGCCTTGGAAAACCGCCTTCGACAACAGTTCGGGTGGGAAGAATGGCGCGTTGGCTTTCACGCCTTTGGCTTCGAGTTCTTGAATCGCTTTGAGCGTCTGATTGAGCGCCAATCCGCTTAAAATGTCGCCTTCGGACGCGGCTGCGAGCGCGATACGGACCGTTTCCGATGCCTTGTCGAGTTGTTCTTTCGGCACGACCTTCGCGCCGCGTTCGTTCGCCCACTTATCGAACTGCTGTTGCTGCAATTGGAGGTCGTTACGGTTCGCACGTTGGGCCTGTTGCAGCGCGAGTTGTTGGCGATCGTTGAGCGGTCCGCCGAAACCCCCGGACGAGCCGTACATATAGGCAGGGCTAAACGCACTGTACAGCGGTGGCGTGATCGCTAAAGCCTGATAGCCATAAATGTTCCGGTAGTAGGTCTGGCGGAACGGTGCGCCGTTGATGATGAGCGGGGAACTGCTGACATAACCGAAGGATCGGCTGTAGAAACCGTAGGTTTGGAAGCCGGGAGGGCCGGGGCGGTAAAACGAGTTTTGGGCACTCGCTCGAGGGCCGTCGATGCCCAAAAACAAGGCTCCCGAAGCGAACGCGATGGCGATGATTTCGACGAACGGTCGCATGATTTCCCCTTAGAAAGTGCGATAACTCGGGCGGCGTCTTGCTCTGCATCCTCATTATTCGCGATTGGTGTGTCGAATGACAAGCAAATCACCGACTTCTCAGATATTCGTCGCAAGTCGCGATGGATTTTGCGGTAGGGAAATTGCGTCCGCGGGGCCGAAATGTGATGCGAATCGTGTCGCAGGCGCAAGTCAAACGAATTTGGTGGATTTTTGTTTGGTCCGCGCGCACGACTACGCGAAGCCGATGCTTCGCGGCGAATTCCTGGAAACGCTTCGTTTACTGGCCTTTGGCGGCGTCGCGGACTTCGCCTTTGGGCAGGTTTGGCATCGACTTCAGGTTCCGCATCATGTTGGATTTGTAAACTTCCACACCCGGTTGGCCGTACGGGTTGGTACCACTCAACCGGCCTTCGACGGCGGTGGCGAGCATGAGCATTTGCAAGAGTTGGCCCATCGTGTGTTCGCTCAACACGGGCAGCACGATGTCCGCAGTGGGGCGGGCGGCGTCGGCATAGGCATCGTTCGTGCCACGCAGTGCCGCATCCTGAAGGTCTGGGTACGACTTGCGGCTCAGGCTGTTCAGATCGTCTTCGTTGCGATCCGACATGCCGATTACCAGCGGTTGGTGCTTCGTCGTCCGCACCACCAAGTTATTGATGATCTTTTCGCGCGTGCCGTCCTGATGCTGCTGGCCGCGGCTATGCAAATCTCGCGAATTCACAACGGTCAGTGGCGTCGGGCCGCGACCGAACTTGCCGAGCGATTCGCTCAAAAGTTGATCGTACCAATAGCCGACCGCTTCGAGTTTCTTCGACCATACTGCCATCACGCGCTGCGTTTTACCCATTTCTTCGCACATCAGCGAGTTGACGGCGGCGAACTGCAACACGGGGTTTCGCTCGAATGGCTCTTCGAGGAACCGCTTCGTCATGCTCGCCGCACCTAACAGGAGTGCGCGAATGTCCAAGCCCATAACGGCGGCGGGCAGCAATCCGACGGCGGTGAATACCGAGTAGCGACCGCCGACATCGTCGGGGATCGTCAGGATATCGTCGTCTTCAAAGCCATCGGCCTTGCAAAGGTCGCGCAACTTGCTGCGCAGGCCGGTGATCGGCACGATCAGCTTCTTCAGATACTGCGATTTCGGCCCGTAGAACTTCAACGCCTCGCCGCGAAACACCCGATACGCGGCCGCCGTTTCAAGGGTGCTGCCGGACTTGCTGACGACGGCGAAGCCCCAACGCTCTTCGAGAAATTCGGGGTCGACGCAGGTATTATCCAAGAGTTCGACGAAATCTTGGAGCGCATCGTTATCGGTATGGTTACCATCGAAGTAAATGCGCGGCTTGCCCATCCGCATCTTCGCGGGCATTTCGTTGTGATACGTGTGACAGAGGCTCTCGAAGAGCGCTTTGGCACCGAGCGAACTGCCGCCGACGCCGAGGATCGCGAAGCGGTCGCAGTTTTCGCGGACTCGCTGTGCGATGCGGTTGATCTTGCCGAGTTCGCTCGCATCGCCTTTGCGACGGAACTGTTCGAGCAACTTTTGCGGCAAGTCGATGTAGCCGACTTGGAGCGGCAGGAACTTCGCGGGTGGGTTTTGCAGTTCGCGTTCGGCGGCGACTTGACCGCGAACGGCGTTGAGCTTCGTGCGCAGCGGGTCGAGCTTTTCTTGCGAAAGAAAGTTTTTCGCTTGCAGTTCGGCAAGCGGAGTCCAGGCATCGGCGACGGGGGTCAGCAGCCGACGGTAGTCGTATTCGAGGAGTTCGTCGGGCAAATGCATTGCAGCGATCCCTATTTTTGGCCTGGTTTCAATTGCGGCGATTTTGGGTAGCAGGGAATGATTCCACCACTTACCCACCCGCCCATCCCTGGAATCATTCCCGATTTCGGAATCAAC
>JAYVQG010000376.1:0-3787 GCA_043757025.1 Limnoglobus sp. | reverse complement strand
TCACGCCGGAACCAAATTTTTAGTGGTCTTATTTGGCAAAACTGCAACCGGGTTTTGAACCGTGCCGGCAAAACTGCAACCGGGTTTTGAACCGTGCCGCCATTATCAATCGTAGCACGTAAAAAACGTGCCCCACTGGCAAGCTGGTGAATTTGTGCGAGTTGTGAAGCCTGTCGTGCGATTCCTAAGTGATGGATTGTTGAGTTTTGTCGCGTCGTAACGATTGCGCGGTCGATGCGTATGGGGAACGCGATACCGCCACCACGGATGGCGACACCCTTTTGCGAGGAACGCACGATGAAGAAGTTCTTGTTTACGATGGCCGTTGCCGCTGGTGTTGTCGTCACCTCGAATGGGGCGAACGCACAATGGGGCGGCCCTCCGGGTGCCGGCGGAATGCCTGGCGGTATGGGTATGCCGCCGGGCGGGATCCAGGGAATGCCGTACGGCCCGCCCCCCGGCGCGTCGATGGCAAGTGGCGGCGGGGCCAGCCCCTATGGCTGGAACCCGATGTTCAAGAAAGTGCTGTGGTGGAAGAAAGACAGTTCGTCGCCGTGTGGCAAGAACGGCAAAGGCTGTGCCGACACGAACGCAGTCCCCCAACTCGGTGCAGCAACGCCCGGTACATTGGTGTTCCCACAAAACCCATACATTCGCAGCCCACGCGATTTCTTCATGTACGGTCAGTCGGGCAATTAATACAGACATATGATGGGTGCGACGTTTCGCGTCGTACCCATCGAATCTGAGGTTCCGCTATGCCGCTGTTTGGGGCGCACCTTTCGATTGCGGGCGGACTCACGAAAGCGATCGACGCGGCACTTTCACTCGAAGCGCAGACGGTGCAAATCTTCACCGCCACGCCGTCGCAGTGGAACGTGTTTGCCACGGGGCAATCGGGCGAACAATCTCCGCTCGATGCGTATACGGGCAAGCCGATTCTTGCGAAAGATGTGGACGTATTTCGACAACTTGCGCAAAAGTCCCAGTTGCAGTTTCTCACGGCGCACGATTCGTACCTCATCAATCTCGCGTCGCCCGATGATGCGATATACGAAAAGTCGATCGCCGCGTTCGTATATGAACTCGACCGTGCGGAGGCGTTGGGCCTCGCGTACTTGGTGACGCACCCCGGCGCGCACGTCGGCAGTGGCGAAACGGCCGGTTTGCGGCGCGTGGCCGCCGCCATCGATCGCGTTCATGCCTTGCGACCCAGTCAAAATGTGCAAGTGCTGCTCGAAACGACGGCTGGGCAGGGCACTTGCCTCGGTGCGAACTTCGACCATTTTGCATACTTGCTGAATGCCGTGAACGCACCCGAACGGCTCGGTGTTTGCGTCGATACTTGTCATATTTTCGCAGCAGGTTATCCGCTGGGCACCGAAGACGAATATGTATCGACGTTCGAGGAATTCGATCGCAGTATCGGCTTGAAGCAGATCCGGTTATTTCACATCAACGACAGCGTAAAAGGTCTCGGCAGTCGCGTCGATCGTCACGCGGGCATCGGCTTAGGAATGATCGGCGAACCGGCGTTCCGAAGGCTCGTCACCGACCCGCGATTTCGCGAATTGCCGATGATTCTGGAAACGCCAAAAGAAGACGATGCCGGTGGCCAGATGGACCCGATCAACCTCGGCAAACTGCGTGCATTCCTCCGCGAAGCGGCGGTTTAGTTAAAAAACTGTTCGAGGCGGTATTCGGCGGGGAATCTTGGCGTACCTCCCGCCTGCGTACACGCGAACGCGGCCACTGCCGTGCCCCAGCGGTCGATCGTGTCGAGCGGCAATCCGAACGACAATCCCAGTGCGAGCGCCGCGGTATACGCATCGCCCGCACCAACGGTATCGACTACCGTCACAGCCTTGCCTGCGATTTCACTGCGTTCGCCATTTTTGCCGAGTATCGACGAGCCCGATGCGCCGCACGTCATGGCCGCGACATTCAGCGAATAGTCCGCCATAATGCCGCACAGGATCGCTTCCTGCGTACCGGTTCGGTTCAGTAACGTCGCCAAGATCGGCAATTCTTCGTCGTTCAACTTGAGGACGTTCGCCATCGCCAAACTTTGCACGATGATGTCGCGGTCCCAAAATGGCGTGCGCAAGTTGAGGTCGAGGATGCGCAAACAATCGTTCGATGTGGCACGAATGAGTCGCGAAATCGTTTGCCTCGAAGGTTCATTTCGCTGCCCGAGCGTTCCGAAGCAAACGACATCGGCCCGTTTCGCCACTGCGTCGAGCGGCTCGCTCCATCGCAGATGATCCCACGCGGGGTTCTCGATAAACGTGTAACTCGCGCGCCCCTCCACATCGAGTGCCACGCGTACTTGCCCCGTCGGCCGATCCACGACTGCGATCGTCGACGGATCGACGCCACGATCTTGCAAAGTCAGAATGGCTTGCGTCCCGAAGGTATCGCGACCGATGGCACTCGCGAGAAAGACGCGGGTGTGTCGCTGTCCCAACTCGGCCGCGCTACACGCAAAGTTCGCAGGCGCGCCGCCGAACTGCGGGCCATCGGGGAACACGTCCCAAAGCAATTCGCCGAGCGCGAGAACGGTGATCGGTTTCATTTCGACAGTGTACAACGGGTGGCTTGCCTCGCCCTTTGTTCGCGTCGGCGTATCCTGATCTTGCGGCGTTCCTTGCACTTTGGACGGAACGGGGGCACGATGGGAATCGATGTCGCGGCGACGACGGCGAAGATTGTGGCGAACGTGGAAAAGGTCATCATCGGTAAGCGGCCCCAGTTGGCGCTGGCGATGGCGGCGTACCTTTGCGAAGGGCACATCCTTCTCGAAGACGTCCCCGGCGTGGCCAAGACGATGTTCGCCCGCGCCCTCACCCGCAGCGTCGGTTGCACGTTCAAACGGCTCCAGTGTACGCCGGACTTGCTGCCGTCGGACGTCACCGGCGTGTCGATCTTCAACCAGAAGACGACCGAGTTCGAGTTCCGCCCCGGCCCCGTATTCGCGCAAACGCTACTCGCCGACGAAATCAACCGCGCAACGCCCCGAACGCAGGCGGCGCTGCTCGAAGCGATGGGCGAGCGTCGCGTCACCGTCGATGGCCAGACGTACGTTCTGAAGCCGCCGTTCCTCGTGATCGCCACGCAGAACCCGATCGACCAAGAAGGCACATTCCCTTTACCCGAAGCCCAACTCGACCGCTTCCTGATTAAGCTCAGCCTCGGCTATCCGAGCTTCGAGGAAGAATCGATGATGCTGACGCGGCTGCAAAAAGGTCACCCGATCGACGACTTGCAACCGATCGTTTCCGCCGATGCGCTGATCGCCTGCCAGGAAGTCGTGCGGAATATCCACGTCGATGAAAAGCTGAAAAAGTACGTGCTGGAAATCATCCACGGTAGTCGCGAAAGCGAAGACGTGATGCTCGGCGGCAGCCCGCGTGCCTCGATCGCGCTGTTCCGCTGTGCCCAAGCACTCGCCGCAATTCAGGGCCGCGAATTCGTGATCCCCGACGACGTGAAACGCATGGCCCAACCCGTCCTCGGCCACCGCATCATCTTGCGTCCCGAGAGCCGCCTCCGCAAAAAAACCGCCGCGTTAATCGTGAAAGAGATCGTCTCCGATGTGCGCGTGCCGATCGTCGATCGCCCCGTGAAAGAGAACAAGGAATACTTCGGGTGAGGTCGAAGTGAAGCGCGGGTCGCGATTTAACTCGCAGGTAGCATCAGCGGGCGTTCGGTGCCGAAGGTGTTCGCGAGCGATTGGGGGTTGAGCACTTCTGCGGGGGTGCCACTCGCGACGATTTTCCCGCCGCTC
>JAYVQG010000375.1:0-15033 GCA_043757025.1 Limnoglobus sp. | reverse complement strand
AGTGCCAGAACTCGGAATTAACGCCCCAAGTATTTCGCTTGTTTCCACGGGAATTCCCGCAATTCTGTGGCAGATCATTTGCGAGTTCCGGCACTAGCCCGGAAGCCCGCGGGGTAGTGGCGCTCTCGTTGAATTGACACGCCCCCACTTCAGGGGCTATATTCTTACTGCACTACCCATCTTGTAATTGAAGAACGGTAGGGAGATCGTTAAGCCCTCGGAGTGGGGCCTCTCTTGATACGTCTGGTGCGAACGGAATGCACACGCCACCGAATCCCGAGTCGAAGCCGATCGCGAACGATCGCGAGGGGTCTTCGTCGGAAGCGCTCGACCGCAATCATAGCCTCGGCGGCCACACCAACGGTTCGACGGGCGACTATCGCCCAACTGCGCCACACGGGTCGAGCCTCGTCGAGTTGTTCGGCAGTTCCTTCGTACGGCTGACCGTGCCCGACATCCTTGCGGACGCACCAGATAATAGCGACGACTTCCCCACGATCATTACGCAGAACAAAGTCGATACCGGATCGAAGCCGAGCGTAACGGGGCAGAAACTCGGCCACTTCGAGTTGATCGAAACGATCGGCTCCGGTGGCATGGCTACGGTGTTCAAGGCGCGCGACCTCGAACTCGGCCGCATCGTCGCGTTGAAAATTCTGCCACCGGAAACGACTCGCGATTCGGAATCGGTGACGCGGTTCAAACAGGAAGCGCGTGCGGCGGCGAAGCTCGATCACGACAACATCGCTCGCGTTTACTTTTGCGGCGAAGATCGCAATCTGCATTTCATCGCGTTCGAGTACGTCGAAGGCGAGAACCTGCGGCAAGTGATCGACAAACTCGGCACGGTACCCGCCGCCGATTGCGTGCGATACATGTTGCAGATCGCCGCCGGTTTGGGGCACGCCGCCGAACGGGGTGTCGTTCACCGCGACATTAAACCGTCGAACATTATCATCGCGACCGGCGGGCGGGCGAAGATCGTCGATATGGGCCTCGCACGGCACCTCGAATCGCACTCGGTGAATGGCGGCCTGACGCAATCCGGCGTGACGCTCGGCACCTTCGATTACATCTCGCCCGAACAAGCGATGGACCCGCGCCGCGCCGATGTCCGCAGCGATATTTACAGCCTCGGATGCACGTTCTACCACGCGATTACCGGGCGGCCTCCCGTTCCCGAAGGCACGGCGGCGAAGAAACTGCAAGCGCATCAGCACCTGACGCCGACCGACCCGCGCGACCTGAACCCGAACGTGCCCGATGGGTTGGCGGTCGTTCTCGGCAAGATGATGGCGAAGTCGCCCGACCGGCGTTACGCCACGCCCGCCGAACTGATTCGCGACCTGAACGCACTGGCCCGCGACTGGAATATCCCCATCGAAGGGACCGCCGCCGAGATGGCCGCGCTGCCAACAGTGCCTCGCACAACGCCATCCGCCGAGCCGTTCCGCTTGCCGTTCGGCATCCTCGCTGCGGTGGCGGGGATCGTCATCACCGTGGCGATCCTGTTCGGTTCTTCGACATCGGGGCCAGCGATTCCAGTAAGTGCGCCACCACCGTGGTCGGATCTGCCGAACGCCACAACGAAGCCCGCCGTCGCCGAAACGTCGCCGCCCGTGCTACCCGCGACCGATACGAGCAAGAAATCGCGTGCGTTAACTACGGTGAAAGCCGTTGCGGAAGCGATTACCGCGAAAGGCGCGGAAGAACTCGTCGTGCGGTTGCAACCGGGTACCGAGTACGACCTGACGACGTGGACCGAGCCGATTGTGTTTACCGGCACCGAACTGACGATCGAACCCGAGCCAAGCCCAACGGGCGACACGAGGCCACCGATCGTCAAGCTCAACGCGATGCCGATCGTCGATGGCGTTCCACGACCCGGCACGCTGGCGGTTCGCGATATCAAATCGGTCGTGCTTCGCGGCATCGACTTTCGGTTCGTCGATTTGCCGCTCGTCGGTGCGCCGAACACCGACCCCATCGGCTTGCTGTTTTCACACGTCGGCCACATCGAAATCGAAGCGTGTCGCTTCCGGGCCGCCACCGAGACGCGACGGAATCGCATCGTGGCGATCCGCCTCGACGACGAACCGGGGATGAAGCCAGCCGAACTTTCGGTGCGTCACGCGCTGTTCGATCTCGGCACGCAAAGCATCGCCATCGAAGTTCCAGCTCGCACGAAAGTCGATGTGCGCGAAGTCGGATTCGCCCCACACACGGCGGCGATTCACCTGCTCGGCGAGAACGACGACCCGCCCGGCGAACTGAAATTACAGCAATGCACGTTCATGTTGGATCGCGGCGGCGTCGCGATTGAAGCCGATTCCCTCGCGAACGCGAAAGTGACCGCGAGTGCCTGTGCGTTTGCGGAAGCAATGCCGCCAGGTGCATCGAATCGTGAATTGTCGGCGGTGCTACACGCGGCCGATGTCGTACCACTCGTGCGCTTCGGTCTACTCGAAGGCGGCCAGCCGAACGGGTACTTCGCCGTGACGACGCCGACCGGCGACACCAAGCCGATATTGCTCGTGCGTTCGCCGTGGGTGGCCGCCGATCCGCGCCGATTACTGGCGGGCGACGAGCCGTGGAACGCCTTCAAGTTGAACATCCTCACGGACCGCAAACTCGGGATGCTGCCGCCGATTCACGTCCTCGGCGCGAAGGCGATTCTCGGGCCGACGTTGAACGACATGATCTACAAAGTGGCCGACGGCGTGGCATCGTGGCCCCCACCGCGCGCGCAACTCGCCGTGGTCGCCAAGGCCAACGAATTGATCGTCTTCCCCGAAGCCGAGTCCGAAGATGCCGCGAACCGGATCTACCCCGCATTCGAAACGGCATGGTCGAACCTGAAGCCCGGCGACACGCTGTTAGTCGCCGTGAACGGGCGCGTGCCGGTGCCGCCACTACCGGAAAAGAAGCTCAAGGCGACGATCAAGCCGTACCCGAATTTCACCCCGGTGCTCGTCCCCGAAGGCGCGCCGCGATTCCGCGATGCCAGCATGTTTCCGCACGTCGAAGGCGAACTGACATTCTCCGGCTTGCGAATCCAACTTTCGCAGCGACAGTCGGTTGTCACCATCGCCGGCGGCCGCGAATGTAGCTTCAAGGATTGCCTGATTACGTTGGAAAAGAAGGACGATGAGCGAGACGACGACACCCCCACGGTGGTCGCCTTCCCCGATCCGAGTCGCGAGATGCGGATGAACTCCGACGACCCCGTCGATGGGCCGAAGGTGCTATTTCTGAACACGCTCGTCCGCGGTCACGGGCGTGCGGTGTGGGCGAAAGCCGCGAGACCGTTCGAACTCACCATCGAGCAATCGGCGTTCGTTCTCGATGGTTCGTTCTTGTGGGTCGATCCCGCCGCGAAGGAGTCGAACGTACCGCCCCCGAAGGCCGTCATCAAGTGGAAGCAAGCGACGACGATCCTGAGCGGGGCGCTGTTCGACATTCAAGCGGGGCGTGCCGGTGCGGGTCCACCGACGTTCCTCTCGGTGGAAGCCGAACGATCGTTGTTCGCGCCCTCCGAACGGCGACGAATGCCGACGCCGCTGATCGTCATTAAAGATGCCGAACCACTCGCGGAACCGAAAGCGTTTCTGTCGTGGCAAAGCCTCGCTGCGAATGTCTACGGCAACTACGAACGCGGCACCCTCCTGGAACTGCGCCACGCCGCCGCCGACGCCACCCCGCCGACCGACCTCGACGCCGATCAATGGCTCGCATTCGCCAAAGACCCCGGCCGCAGCACCCGCATCAAGTTCCCCAACGGCGCACTCAACATGAAGCTCCTCGTCGTGAAACCCGCCGACCTGATCGCAAAATTCGCCGACGATTCGACCGAAGTCACCGCCGGCGTCGACACAACGAAGTTGCCCAAAGACGAGAAGTAACCGAGACGGCAAAACGCGCAGGGATAGCCGCAGGTCTCCAGGAGATTCTGTATGGGTCAGCAAACTCGATTCTTCATGAATGATGGCGATTGGCTAGATTTTCTCAACCATGCACGTGAAGCAGGCTTTACGTTCCTTCCACAGCTCACACCGACGGAAGACAGGAATGAAGCGATAACCTACGCGGCATGGCGATTGGAGGAACGGAATAGGGCATCCCGGCTTTGTTTCGGTACAGGATAAGTCCAACGCTGCCTTGGCGCCAAGCTGGCTACGAGAGAAATGCAATGCCCGAGAATCTGGATAATTCAGGGTCAGGCAAACTGACCGTTTCAGAGAAGTTGGAGATGATCTGGAATCTGTCGAAGGCCGCGCGAGATCGCTTCAATGTACGGAACCAGACTGAGTGGAAGATCTGTTTCGGCTTGTGGACTGCGTTTGGTGTAGCAGCCGGTTTTGTGGTCAACTCCTCCTCTTGGAAGCCTAACTGGGAGGTATTCAATGGAACGGTTGCAATTGTATTGCTGATTGTTGTCGTGTTCGGTGTATGGACGTTCAAGCGACGTGAATTCGATGAAACGGACAGCCGAACGGCATACTTTTGGGAATCCGCCATCGAGGAGAAAATCGAAATCACGTTGCCCACAGAGTTACACCCGGGGAAAAAGGACAACAAGTGGCTTAGGTCCGGAGAGGTTCCGGTCGGCACCGCAACCGGCGAAGAACCTTTAAAGCCGAAGCCGAAATACGATTATTGGCACCCCGGATTTTGGGGTGAGATCACAATAACACTGCTCTTCGGGTTTCTTGTTATTGGTGCTGTAGCGCACATGGCTGGGCAAACGAACGAAGGAAAGTTGTACCTAGGGATCACAGGAACAGTGCTGTTCGTGATTCTTGTTATTGTTGGTGCTGGAGCAGCATATTGCAGCTGGAGCAAAACGAAGAACTCGAATACTGTGGGCATCGAGAAGAGGAAAGTTGATCCACAGAAGTGATGAAACACTGGGCATTCAGGTTCTCAGAAGCCGGCCACCCAAGAACGTTAGTTCAACCTAAATATCTGTAGTGGCTTCTATTCTGGGGCTGTCGTCGGTTGGAGTAGCATCGTCGAACTGGCAGGCAAGCGATTCGGTATAACCCACGGGCACATGACGACCGACGTACGACGGGTTCTCGCCGAACAACCCGACTACTTATTAACGGGGCATTCGCATATTCCGAACGACACGGTCGTAGGTACAGTGCGGCGGATCAACCCCGGCGCACTCCACCGAGCCGACCCGTTCACTCACGCCTTATAGGGAAATGCGTCGCTGCTATACGGGATTGATCACTTCTTCGCCAGCACTGCAATCGATCCGTTCTCGGCGATGTAGACGAGGTTGCCGGTGTTTTTGTCTTCAAAGACTTCGATGCCGAATTTTGCGGTCGTTTTGTCGAAGTTCGCTTCGCCGCTCTTTCTCACTTTGTACATTGTGGCGTGGCTCCAGCGCACGCCTTGGTCGGTCTTCATGCTTGCGGGCAGTGGGGCGGTGGCGATCGAACCCGTCTCGGAGATGTACACCATCGCGCCGCTGTTCGGGTCCGAGAACACTTCGAGCGCGTACGTCTTCGTCGTTTCGGTGAAGTCGCCCTCGTCGGCTTTCCGCACTTGTAGCTTCAAGCCGTAAAGCGCCTTTGGTGCCTTCACCGTGGTCGGGATCGCTGCGGGTGCGGCGGCCGTGGCGATCGAACCGGTTTCGCTGACGTAGACCAGCCCGCCGCTGTTGCCTTCCTTGTACACTTCCAGCCCGAGTTTCTTCGCGACTTTGAAATCGACTTCGTTACTCCCGCGTACTTTTAGCGTCAGTGCGTGGTGCCAGACCGGTTCCTTGTCGGTTTCGAGCTTGGCAGGTGCATCCATGAGGGCGATCGTTTTCAGATCGGAAATGAAGATCAGCTTGTTCGTGCTGATGTCGCGGAAAATCTCGACGGAGATCTTCTTCGTCTCGGGGGTGAAGGTTTCCTCGCCGCTCTTGCGGGCACGGAAGTTATGCGCGAACAGCCATTCGGACTTTTTCACATCACCGGGTGCAGCGAACGCGGCGACTGCAAGACTGCCGGTTTCGGACAGCGCGACGATGGCGTTGCCGGTGGTGTCGTGGAAGAACTCGATGCCGACTTTCTGCGTGGTGGGCGTGAAGTTCTCTTCGCCGGCTTTTCGGACTTTCAAATCGTGGCCGTGCAGGTGTTTCAGTTTCGGGGGCGGGGTTTGGGCGAATGCCGTACCACTGAGGACGGACAGTGCGGCGACGAGACCGAATGCGAACCGCGTCATGGGAAAGTGACCTCAGTAGTTGGGGACGTTGCGCAAGTGATGACGAACGGAACCTGCCCCGTTGCCGCACCTCCCCCAATCCTAGCTCAGATGCGGCGAAATTGAACTGTTCTGGAAAAATAATGGAAATATCTGGCGTAACAGGCGGAAAAACCGCTTGACCTCCACACGAGGCGTAGCTATCAGGCTGCGGCATTCACACACTTTCACTCCGGACGCGAGATTCCATCGCACGTACGGGCTGAACTTGGCTACGCACCGGTTGGTACGGGGCTGCTTTCGCATCATGCGGGGTCGGGGGACACCGTCGATGTTTGGAGGCATGTGCTGAGCACACGCACTCGGTCTTCCAATGGAGGGGTAGGGGACCATGACATTCCAGGCGAAAAAATGGGGTTGGAAGGGCATGGCGGCCCGCCTGTTACTGGTACCGGTTTTAGCCGGTACGACCGCAGGTGTCGTCGCGGCTCAGGGATACGATCGGCCAGCCGAACGGGCGAGCAGCCCGGTTAGCAGCGTCGAAAAATCGCGGGCACTGATCGCGCAAGCGAAACAGTCCCTGGCGAACGGCGATACCGCCGCCGCAGAAACCTACGCCAAACAGGCGCAGGATCTGAAGGCGACGCTCGCATATTCCGAGACGCGGCCCGAAACGCTGCTCGCCGAGATCGCCAAAAAGAAAATGGCGACTGTGGCGAAGGCGACCAGTAGCGATCCGAAAGAGCTTATGAAGCTCGGTCGGCAATCGCTGGCGAGCGGCCAACTCGATCAGGCGCAAGACTTCGCCTATCAGGCCGACCGCGCCAGTAGCAGTAAGGGCCAGCGTTGGGGTCTCTTTGAAGACACGCCTGCCTCGCTGATGAAAGACGTTCAAGAATCGCGGGCGAAAGCCGACCGCGTGCAATCCGAAACGCTCTTCAAGAAGTCGAAGACGCTGTTCGCGATGCCCGTTCGCAACGATGCCGAGCGGATGCAGAACCTCGAACAAGCCCTGAATACGGCCCACCAGGCGAAGAACCTGCACGGTGCGTACAGCATGTGGGACTTCAGCGAGAAGCCCGACAAGCTGATCGGCGAAATTGAAACGGCGAAGGCGACGCTTCGCAAGAAGATGCCTGCGACCGCCGAAACGAGCATCGCTAAGAGCAGCACGACCAAGCCGGCGGGTATGTTGCCCGTGGCCGCGAAGGCGCTCTCCGGCGAGAAGGGCGTTCGCACGGCGATGGCCGAGTTGCCTGCCCCGAACCTGCCATCGTTCGCACCGGTGCCGATGCCCGTTGTGGCGGAACTGGTAAACCCCGCGAAAGCCGAAGTCGCTCGCCTCGTGGCCGAAGGCCGCGCGCTGCTCGCCAAGAACATGGTGGTGGAAGCGCGAGTCAAGGCCGACGCCGCTCGCAAGCTGGCCGAAGACAATCGCCTCACGAACGCTTTCGGTGCCGGCGAAGATTCGCCCGAGCAACTCTTTCAGTCCGCGCAGGCTTCCGGCCGCGACATGATCGAGAGCCTCGTCAACGACGCCGACAAGCAGATCGCCGCGAAGCAAACGGGTAACGCGCAAGCCGCACTCGACACCGCACGCCAACTTTCGGGTGGCCTCGGTTTATACACGAAGTCGATCGACGATCGGATTGCGAAGATCAGCCCGATCGCGATGCCTGCGGGTATCAACGTCGTAGGTAGCTTGCCGACGCCGAGCGGTGAGACGCTCGTTCCCGTCGATAGCGTCAAACTGCCGATGGCCATTGCGGAACTGCCCGGTACGGCCCGAGTGACGGGTAACACGCTGTTGGCCCAGGCCGAAGCCGAGTTGAAACGCGGCAACTTCGAGATGGCCAAAACGATGGCCATTCAAGCGCACAACAGCGACCCGACGGCGAAGGCGAACGCACAAGCGATGCTTCGCACGATCGACGTCGAACGCATGAATGCACTCCAGAAAATGGCCTCGGTTGCGTTCGCAAACGCGGTGCAGTTCCACGGCCAGAAGAACTACGTCCAAGCCCTCCAGTTGTTCGGCACGATCGACCCGGCACAGATGACCATCGAGCAGAAGGCCAAAGCCGCCGACTTGATGACCGACTGCCTCGCGAAGTCCGATGCTCCGATGGGTGCGAATCCGATTCAGCAAGTCGCCGCCACCGATAAGCCGGTCAATACGCTAGTCAGCGAACAAAACGCGCTGAACGATGTCGCGTTCCAGAAACTTCGCCAAGACGGCCTCGACACGATGAACGCCGCCAGTGCAGCGTGGGGTCGCGGCGAAACCGATGCGGCGATCAAGATTCTCGAAGAGTATGCCGCCAAGATTCGGACTTCCGGCCAAACGGCCCAGCGACAAGCGAACCTGCTTCGCGGGGTCGAAACCCGCCTCGAAGGTTACGGCAAGCTCAAGCACAACATCGACGTGGTCAAGCGAGAAACCGACGAAAAGCTGTCGGTTCGCAAGACGCTGTTGACCGCGAATGTGGCCGAAGCACAGAAGCAAGACGAGATCAAGAAGAAGGTCGCCGAAATCACCGCGATGATGAAGGCGAGGAAGTACCGCGACGCGGAATCGCTGGCCCTGCAAGTGAAGCAACTCGATCTCGACGATCCGACGCTGACGTTCATCTACGAGCAAGCGAAGAACGCCAAGCGTATTGCCGAGTTCCAGCAGATCAAGAGCGACAACGAATCGACGGTGCTGATCGGCCTCAACGATGCGAACAAACAAGGTCCCGTCCTGACGATCGACGATCCACTTCGGGTCGACCCGATTCGCTCGCGACTTGCTGCCCTGCGTGGCGAAGACCCGTACCAACGGTTGAAGACGCCCACCGAACAGCGGATCGAACAGACGCTCAGTCGATCGTTCACCCTGAAGGCCAAGGACAAACCACTGCGGGATGTGCTCGACGACATTCGCTCGCAGTCTGGCCTGAACATCGTCTCCGACGATGCTTCCCTCGACGACGAGAAGATTTCGCTCGATAGCGTCAACGTCACCGAAGACGTCAAAGACCTGCCACTCCGCGATGCACTGTCGATCGTGCTCGAAAAAGCCCGACTGTCGTTCGTCGTCGAAAACAACGTGGTGAAGGTCACGACCACGAAGCGCTCGAAGGGGCGTCTGGTCACGAAGGTCTTCCACGTGATGGACCTCGTCACGCCGATTCCCGAGTACGGCCTCTCGCCGCACCACACGCTCGCGGGGGCGATTGCCTCGACGAAAGCGTTGCCGAACTTGGGTGCGGTCGGCGCAGCGGGCAGTGCCGGTATCGCCCCGCAGATTCAGAGTAACGGCCTCAAGGGTGGCGAACTCGTCAGCGGCGGCAACGGCGTCCCCGGCAACGGAATGCCGTTCCTCCCCGGCCAAGCGGCAGGCTCGCTGCAAAGTGGCATCACCAGCGCCATCGCGATGTCGCCACAACGGGCGGTCTACAGCCAGCAGTTGATGAATCTCGTATCGAACATGATCCGCCCCGGTTCGTGGCAGCAGATGGGTGGGGCGGGCAACATCGCGTATTACGACATCGGCGGTGCGATGGTCGTCAACCAAACGGCCGACGTGGTTCGCGAAGTGCAGGATCTCCTCGATGCCCTCCGCCGGTTGCAAGACCTCTCGGTGGCAGTCGAAATCCGCGTAGTGTCGCTGTCCGAAACGTTCTTCGAACGCGTCGGAGTGGACTTCCAAGCGAATATCAAGACGAACAACACCACACTGGAACGCCAGTTCGCCACGAGTTCGTTCCGCCCCGAGCCGTTCATCAACGACATCAACGGCAAGGGCATCGTCGGGTTCTCGCCTGCCAGCGGGTTCTCGTCGGACCTCGGCGTGCCAGTGCGTCCGAGCAGCTTCGGCCTCTCGTTACCTCCGTTCGGCGGGTATCAACCGTCGCTCGGGCCAACCACGAACGGCGGTCTGTCGCTGGGCCTCGCGTTCCTGAACGACATCCAGGTGTACATGTTCCTGGAAGCCGCACAAGGCAATCGCCGCGTGAACATCATGCAGGCTCCGAAGCTGACGTTGTTCAACGGCCAAACCTCGACGGTGGGCGTCAACGACCTCGCGTTCTTCACGACGGGCCTGCAAGTGGTCAACGTCGGTGGGCAGTTCGTGTACCTGCCGCAGAACACCGCCTTCCCGATCGGGAACGCCGGTTCGGGTGGCCCCGGTTCGCCGGGTGTTAGCATCACGGTGCAAGCGGTGATCTCCGCCGACCGTCGTTTCGTTCGCTTGAACTTAACGCCAACGCTGACGGCCCTCGCCAGTGCGACCGTGCCACTGTTCCCGATCACGACGTTCATTACGCCGGTGTTCGAAGGTGGCTCGCAAGGCCAGCCGATCCCGTTCACGCAGTTCTTCCAACAGCCCTCCTTCACGGAAATCACGGCCCAAACGACCGTGGCCGTGCCAGACGGGGGAACGGTTCTGCTGGGCGGCCTGAAGACGCTGTCGCAAGGACGCAACGAGTTCGGGCCTCCGGTGCTGTCGCAAGTGCCGTATCTGAACCGCTTGTTCAAGAACGTCGGCGTCGGCCAAGAAACCCGCCACGTGATGCTGATGGTCACGCCGCGAATCATCATCAACAGCGAAGAAGAGGCCCGCCAAACCGGTAGCAGCCTCGAAGGTCTCTCCCCCGGCAACTAACGCCGAGCGGACCGCGAAAACCCGAAAGCCCCGCGACGATGTCGCGGGGCTTTCTTCGTTGGGTTCGCCAAACGCTGGCCGGTTTGCTTTCCTGCTCGTCGGCGGATTATGAATGAGGCCTGGTTCCAATTGCGGCGATTTTGGGTAGCAGGGAATGATTCCACCACTTACCCACCCACCCATCCCGGAATCATTCCCGATTTCGGAATCAACCTAACACACCAACGACTTACGTCCGATTTCGCCCAATTCCAATCGCGCCGGAACCAAATTTTTAGTGGTCTTATTTGGCAAAACTGCAACCGGGTTTTGAACCGTGCCAGAAAAACTAACCACGGAAAACACGGATTACACGGAAATAGAGTTGAAAGACTTTACAATGTCTTTTCCAATTCCGTCTTTTCCGTGCATTCCGTGGTTGTTTTGTTCGAGTAACAGAAAGAAAGTTGGCCACGGAAAACACGGATTGCACGGAAAATAGAGTTGAAAATCCCATTTCCAATTCCGTCTTTTCCGTGCATTCCGTGGTTGTTTTCTCAAATTTGCGACGTTTCGGCTTACGTCAGGTTCATTCCCAACAGGAACTCGAGGTTGGACTTCGACTTCTTGGTCCGGTTTAGCAGCAATTCCATCGCTTCGGTCGGGTGCATGTCGGCGAGCACGCGGCGGAGCATGGTGATCTTTTGCAGTTCCTCGGGGTGGAGCAACAGGTCTTCCTTCCGCGTACCGCTACGGTTGACGTCGATGGCGGGGTAGATCCGCTTCTCGACGAGCCGTCGGTCGAGGTGGAGTTCCATGTTGCCGGTGCCTTTGAACTCTTCGAAAATCACGTCGTCCATACGGCTGCCGGTTTCGATCAGCGCGGTGGCGATGATCGTGAGGGAGCCACCTTCTTCGACGTTGCGGGCCGCACCGAAGAAGCGTTTTGGCTTCTGCATCGCGTTGCTGTCGAGACCACCCGAAAGCAGCTTGCCGCCGCCGGGAGCTTCGGTGTTGTGGGCACGGGCCAAACGAGTGATGCTGTCGAGCAAGATGACGACATCCCGCTTCAGCTCGATCATTCGCTTGGCCTTTTCCAGAACGACTTCCGCCACGTGAATATGTTCTTCGGGCGGTTCGTCGAACGTGCTGGCGACGACCTCGGCATTCGTGCCGATGACCAATCGCTGCATTTCCGTCACTTCTTCGGGACGCTCGTCGATGAGCAACACGAAGACGTAACATTCTGGGTGATTCTTCAAAATGGCGTTGGCCATCTTCGCGAGCAGGATCGTCTTGCCGGTTCGCGGTGGCGCGACGATCAGCCCGCGTTGGCCCTTGCCGATCGGCGTGACCAAGTCGACGATTCGCATCGACATGTCATCTGGCGATTCGAGCACGATTCGCTTGTTCGGGTGCAACGGCGTCAGGTCTTCGAAGCTCGTGACGGACGCGGTTTCCTCGCCGGTCTTGCCGTTGACGAGTTCGATCTGCATCAGCGCGAAGTTGTCCTGGTTCTCGATCGGGAGCCGGATCGGCCCTTCGACGAGGTACCCCGTTCGCAGGCTCATGCGGCGAATCTGCGAGGGCGAAACGTAGATGTCTTCGGGCGACGACAGGTAGTTGTGTGCGGCACTACGCAGGAAGCCGTAACCGTCGGGCAAGACTTCGAGCGTGCCGGAACCGCGTACGGTTTCACTGCGTTCGATCTGTTTGCGAACGACGCCGACGATGAGTTGAGCGCGATTCATGCCGGTATGTTCGCGAATGCCTTCGCTTTCGGCGAGCGCGAACAGTTTCGGCATCGGCATTCGGTAAAGATCGTCGAGTTTGGCAGCGGGGCCGGTCCCACGCACGCCACCCCCGCGATCCGACCGCTGCTCGGATCCGGATCGCGAATCGGGGCGTTGCTCGCGGTTTTCGCGTTGCTCGCGGGCTTCGGTACGCGGTTCGCTGCGGTTTTCGCGATGCTCGCGTTCGGGATTGTGGCCGACGACGGGCCGGATCGGTGCGACCGAAGGGCGGTCGTTAACGGGTGGTTGCGCCATCCGGGTCGGCGGTTGTCGCAGTGGCAGAACGACGATCGGCGGCGGTACGGGAACCGGCGCGGGAGCGAATTCCACAGCTTCCACGGGCGGAGGTGGAGGAACGTGCGCCGGTGCCGGTGGAGCCGCCGTGACTGGCTCCGGTGTCACCGCTTCCGTAGCCGATTCGGCTTCGATCGGTGGAGCGACGGGCGCAGCGGTCGGTTCGCTGGTTTTCCGCAGCACGCGCTTGCGGACGGGGGGTCGTGGCGACCCTTCGACGCTTTTGGCGTCGGACATATCAGAATCCTCGAAGTGGCTGAAACAAGAGTCGGTTTCGTGGTTGACCCAAGCGGACGCGCGTCCGGGGTAGTTGCAATCTGCGTCTGGAAAGTCACGCACCGACTGCGAACGGGGAAGACCGCAGCAAAGCTGCGGCCGGCGAACGGGCCATCCGTTGCCCCGAGAGAGAAATACACGCGATCGTGACGTACGGAAAAAGTAGGTTCCGTCCTAACATCGCACGAACCATCCGCAACGTCGAGGTGAATCGCTCGTGCGGCATTACCTATGCTAACGTGACAATTGAGTTTGGAATTTCGCTAACGGATACTCGGTCACTCAATTGTTTGTCACAGCGCCAGCATGAGTTCGGGCAGGGTAGTTTGGCAATAGTCGTACGGAATGAATTCAACTCAATCCGTCGTGTCTTCGCCGATAACGTGCATCGCTAATATCACTGTAGGCGACTCGCCGTATATGTCAACTGCATTTTCGCGAGAGCCTCGCCGTTTCGGTCCGACTGCAAACGATCTCTTCACCGGACGCGGCTCGATCGGATACGATGCAGTAGACGCATTCCAACACACCCGCCGAGGCACGAACGCCGTGGGACAAAAAATCGAACAAGACCTGCAGCGATTCCGCAAGATCGTACGCGGGAAAGTGAAATCGAACCTCTCGAAATACATCAGCCGCGGCGAGATGATCGGCAAGAAGGGGAACGACCTCGTGTCGATTCCCGTGCCGTCGATCAATCTGCCGCAGTTTCGCTACGGAAGCAAAGGCTCCGGTGGCGTCGGCGTCGGGCCGGGGCAACCGGGGCAACCGCTCACGCAACCGCAAGATGGCGACGGCGACCCGCAGGCCGGCGACCAACCTGGCGGCCACATTCTCGAAGTCGATCTCACGCTCGAAGAACTCGCCGACATCCTCGGCGAAGAACTCGAGTTGCCGCGCATCGAGCCGAAGGGCAAGAAAAACGTCCTCACCGAGAAGGACAAATACACGAGCATCCGCCAGGTCGGCCCGGAAAGTTTACGCCACTTCAAACGCACCTACAAACGCGCGATGCAGCGGCAGATTGCGGCGGGGACGTACAACCCGACCGATCCGCGCGTGATCCCGATGCGCGAAGACAAACGCTATCGCTCGGCCCGCGAAGTCCCGAAGCCCGACGCGGTGGCGTGCATCATCTACATGATGGACGTTTCCGGCAGCATGACCGACGAACAGAAAGAGATCGTGCGCATCGAAGCGTTCTGGATCGACACCTGGATCAAGAAGCATTACGCGGGCGTCGACGCGGTGTACATCATTCACGATGCCGCCGCGAAAGAGGTGGACGAACACACGTTTTACCACACCCGCGAAAGCGGTGGCACCCGCATCAGCACCGCTTACGAACTCGCCGCGAAGATCATCGACAGCCGCTACCCGCCATCGGACTGGAACGTCTACGCCTTCCATTTCTCCGACGGCGACAACCTCGGCGACGACAATCCGAAGTGCCTCGAAATCCTGAAAAACCAGATCGTCCCGAAGGTAAACCTCTTCGGCTACGGGCAAGTCGAGTCGCCCTACGGCAGCGGCGAGTTCTACGAGCACGTCAACGAACTCATCGCAGCACATCCGAATGTGGTCGCCACGCGCGTGCCGGATCGCGAAGCGATTCTGGGCAGTATCAAGGAGTTCCTGAAAACGGGAAAGTGAAGCTCGAAAACCTCACGTTTGGAAATAACGGCACGCCCGAATCGACGTAAGTCGCAATTCCGGACGCTCCAAAACCGTTTTTTGGGGTGTTTTTTCGTCCCAAAACGCCACTTTTCGATCGGCTTTCGCCGATCCATTTCGAGGGTTTTTGCGTTATCCTGTCATCCTGTCGTGGGTTGCGTCGAG
>JAYVQG010000374.1:0-3810 GCA_043757025.1 Limnoglobus sp. | reverse complement strand
CAGCCGATCGAAGCGCGACTGGAGCGTTCTGCGACTCTACCCAAGTACGACATCGTCATCCACCCCAAAGCAGGTAAATCATGACGTGCCGGACGCCTAATCGACGGCTGGCACTCGTTCGATTACACCCTGATCGACTTCTTTTACACCGATTTATTACTCGAACCGGGTGGGGTTGTCGCAATCCACGACACCGGCTGGCCGGCCGTTCACAAGGTCTGCCGATTCATCGAGACGCATAAACCGTACGATCTCTTATCTCCGTCCCCGAGTGTGGCTCTGAACGGCCTACTCGCACGCATGGGTCGGCGTTTCGGTCAGATGGCCGGATTGACCGATGCGGCGGCTGCGCGATCTCGACGAACCGAATGGTACAGCGTGGCGGCCTACCGTAAGCGCTCGGATCAACAGGTTGCAGACGACTTTCACGCGACTTTTTGATCGTCGACGCGACACTCTGGTTATCCGATGACACTCAAAATTGCAGTTGCGAGTTCGTCGGCTTGTCGGTCGAGCGTGTACTTTTGTTCGATCCGTTTACGGCCTGCCGCACCCGTTTCTGTTCGCAATTGGTCGTTGCTGAGATATTTGTGAATCGCTTCCACAAATGACACGCTCTGGTTTTGCGGCACAATGACACCTCCAACCCCGCCACAAAGCAGTTCGGCGGGGCCTGGCGAGTCGGCTGCGACGACCGGTACGCCGGTCGCCATCGCTTCGGCCACTGCGAAGCCGAAGCTTTCTCGCTCGGCACAATGCGCGTAAACCGATGCCAGCCTGTGAAATGGGGCGACATTCGTTTGCCCGCCTGCGAAAGCGAACCGGTCTCCGAGACCGAGTGCGTTCGCCTTTGCGATCCAGTCGGCTAATGCCGGTCCATCGCCGACATGGACGAATGTCGCGCCTGCCGTCGGATACCGTTTCGCGTATTCTGCCGCGATTTCGATGAGGAAATCGATCCGTTTCTCGGGTCGTGCCTGACAGACACTGACGACGTATTGCCGTGCGACGGGCAACCCGAGTTCGACGGGGTTTGGCATGGGGCCGGGGGAGAAACGAATGGGATCGACACCGTTGGCTACGATCGCGACTCGTCCGGGTGGCAGAGCAGCATGGCGAAGCAAAAACTGACGTTGGTGGTCGGCATTCGCTACATAGAGATCGTGGATATTTCGCTGAAGCACCCGGCGAGTGATCGCTTTCGTTGCCCATTTCCAGATCGGTTGGGAAGTCGTAACGGGGTAACTATCTTGATCGTAATTGATCGTCCGGATTCCACCTGCACGAACGAACGCGAGGTCGATCGTCGAAGGGTCGCAGCCGAAGTAGACGATGGCACGAACCTGTTCGGCGTCGAGAAATTGACGTATCGCGTCGCGGTACTTTGCTGAAGTATCGTAAAGATCGAGTGATACGGGTCGAAGGTGATCGGGTTGATATACCGCCATGCCGGTTAATTGCGGGTAAGCGATGACACTGCAATAACTCCCGGCCAAACGTTCCGCAACGGCGTCGTATATCCGACCCATGCTCGCCCAAACGACGCCGATGTTATCGGGGTAGCGCATGGCAAAAACGATCGACGGTTTCTTTTGCATAACGACTTTCGCAGCGAACGGTGATCGGCGACGATTCCAATCGCACAGTATCGGCATTCCCAGGAGCCACAATGCGATTTAGTTTACTCGACCCGCTTCGCGGTTTAGCGGCATTGTGGGTGTTTGCTTATCATTACGATTTCGCAACGATCGTTCGGGAATCGCTGCCGTTTTTTCATGCCATCCTCAAACAAGGGCAACTCGGCGTACCGATGTTCTTCGTGATCTCGGGCTATTGCCTTGCGGCGGCAGCAATCGGTTCGCTCGAACGTAACGAATCGACGTCGCAATTCCTGAAGCGGCGGGTTCGCCGAATCTATCCGACGTATTGGTGCGCGATCCTCGTTGCGGTGGCGGTGCCGTTCGTGCTCGCGCTCCTGACTGCCGTCCGCGACGGAAATTATACCCCGCCTTCGCCCGCACTCCGGACGAACGGGTTTCTGTCGTATTCATTCGGCGATTGGCTCGCCGTGGCCAGTTTGCTGCGGGTCTTCGATGCGTCGGCAGGGGCCGATTCATTACAAAGCCGATTCAATACCATCAATGCGGTGTACTGGACGCTCGCCATCGAAGTGCAATTTTATTTCGTCGTGACGGCGGCGAAGTTGGCACGCAAGCGGTTTCATCTGGTTTTGGCGCTAGTGGCACTGGCGGGATTTGCGTCGGCGCGGCTATTCCCCGAAGTATGGAACACGGGACTATTTCTGCCGTATTGGCCGCAATTCTGGTTCGGGACAGTCGTGTGCTGGCTGCTGCAATACGGTCGTAACCCGTCTGCGATCTTCGGACGGCGAGTCAAACTCATCGCAATCAGTGTCATCGCGCTTCTCGTTTGCGGGTTCCTCTGGCAGGTTCACCTCGGCAAAAGCATCGACGAAACGATCTTCGCAGCCGGTTTCGCGATGGCCCTTTATTTCTCGCAGGCGTGGGATGCCACATTTCGCGAATACCTGACCGAATCGCGATGGCGAGGTGTACGAGCGTTGTTGGGCTTATCGGTGGCAGTGGGGGCGATGTCGTACTCGATTTACTTGCTTCACGGTCGCGTTCGATTCGTTTCCATGCAATTACTTCGTCAGGTTCTGCCTGCCGATTCTGCGATTACCGATTGCGGTGTCGTCGTGCTGACGTGCAGTTTCTGCTGGATTTTCTACCGTATCTGCGAACGTCCTTTCGCATCCAGCAATAAGCGGAAAGCGGAAGCGGAAATCAATGTGTCGGCAATTCCGACAGCAAAATGAATCAAACGAATTAATTCCAGATTGATGCCAAAATCGTGTTGACGGGCGAAAACTGAGGCAGTAGCTTAGCATCAACCGATACGATCCGATTATTCAGAATACTTCACGCCGTGTGAAGTTCCGAATTCGGTATCGTCGACCGCGACCAGATGTTCTGGACGCGACGCTCAATGTCCACACAGGAGATGGTGCCTCATGAAACGATTTCTGGGTCTGATGGCCGCAGTGCTGCTCTTCAGCAGCATCGGCGAAGCGAAGGCGGGCTTTGTTAATGGTGGCTTCGAGACAGGATCCTTCATTCCCGGCTGGACTACAGCAGGGAATTCGGCGGTCACCGGCACAATCTTATCAACCTCGCCGACTGAAGGATTTTTCCAGGCCTTCATGTCGAGCGGTGGTGGCAGTGTCAGCGCGGCGACTTTGAACGCGTTCTTTGGCACCACGTTGCCAGCCACGAATGGACCCGCAACCGAGGGGAGCGGTATCAAGCAGACGGTAGCACTGTCAACTGGCGAAGTCGTGAAGTTTGATTGGAAATATAATTCCTTTGAGGATCCTGGCTACGATTACTCGTTCGTAACCATCAACGGTGCATTTACCCAACTGGCCGGAGGCGGAACACTCGTCACGCCTTATAACACGTTCACGTTCGTGGCTCCAACTGCAGGCAACTACACGTTTGGAGTTGGTGTTGTCGATACTAGAGATACAATTGTAGACTCCAGGCTCCTGGTCGATAACTTCCGGTCATCTGGCGATACCGCTTCCGCAGTCCCCGAGCCCGCGACGATGACGATGCTCGGCATCGGCGTTGCAGGCATGTTCGGCTACGGCATCCGCCGTCGTCGTGCAAACACGGAAGCGACCCCTGCGTAAGCTCGGATTGCGATTACGAAATCAGCCCCGGCGATATGTCGCCGGGGCTGATTTCGTAATCTCCTTGACTTTCGCGCACGCGCAGGGTGAAATCC
>JAYVQG010000373.1:0-15106 GCA_043757025.1 Limnoglobus sp. | reverse complement strand
AGACACTTTCACGACACTTCCAGACACTGTGCAAAAGTCGACTTACGTCGCATCGTCTCCGATTTTTTGACTGCGCGAAATCGTGTGGGTTCGCATCGGATCGCGACTTCGTTATACTGATGCCAATCACCCATCGGAGTTTACCCTATGATCGAGCCACCCGCCGGTTCGGGCACCCAGGCCGAGACGCCGGAGCAGAACAAGCTCTCGGCGACAATCTCGGTTTTGCCGAAACCGCTCGAACGAGCCGGACGCGTTAGCGACGGACACTCTCCAACGAGCGACGCGTTAGCGACGGACACTCTCCAACGAGCGACGCGTTAGCGACGGACACTCTCCAACGAGCCGGACGCGTTAGCGACGATGAGAACCCGAACCAAGGAATTCGACTCAGCCAGCAAATCCGTCGCTAACGCTTCCGGCTCGTCAGGACACGATATCTAGAGGTCACTGTCCGTCCATTGCTTGGTCCAAGCTTGGGTCGGCACAAACGTGTAGACCTTGCGCGTGACGTGTTGAGATGATTTGTGCAGAAGGATGAGAAGGCGAGTAAGTCGGCAAGAGATGTAGGACAGGGCACTCTCGGCCTGGCTTTTGGAGGCGAACGGGCCGATGCAAAGGTAGGTCTCTGACGAGACGGTGCCCGGCTCTCCGATGAACGGCGTGCTGATGATCTTATGCGGATAGGTGTCCTTGTTACCTGTCCCCGGCGCGGCATAGCCAGCGAAGAGTTTCCACTTGTCGATAAGGTGATCGCCAGCTTTGACTGACTTTCTGGCGATATAGCCCGTGCCTCCGTTCTGATACACAAGCACGTCACCTGTACGCTTGGTTGGCCTGCCTTTGAATGTTGCGGATACTTCAATCGCGAGAGCGCAAGCAAGGGGAGGACGTTCATCGCCAGTGGAAATCCCTTGCTCGCGCTGCGGGCTGGCCGGAATCGTGCTGCGTTAACAATACAATCCTGTGATCGACACGGAGGGGTTGCAAATGAAGCGGATCGAACGCGAACAGGCTCGGAAATATGCTTTCGATTGGCGCGATGAGCCGTTGCTTCACGTCGAGGCTGGCGAATCGTTCGAGATCGAAACCTACGACGCCAGCACGGGCTATTTCCAGACGAGTGCGGACAAGGCGATACCGGGCCTGCGGCCGGGCTTTCATCGTACGCCGCCACTGGCGAACCCGATTGGCGGGCCGGTGTATTTGCGAGGGGCCGAACCCGGCGATGCGGTCGTTGTGACCATCGAAGACATCCTGGTCGACGATTATTCGTGGGTGGCGATCGGACCGCGACGCGGGCCGTTGGGCGAATCGACGCGATGGCCCGAATTGTCATCCGATTACACCACGAAAATTCTTCGCCACACGCCGGGGCCGAGTGGCACCATGCGCGATGGTACGGTTCATTTCAGCGACGCGATTTCGTGGCCAATTACGCCGTTCGTCGGCACGCTGGGCATCTGCCCGGATCGCGAAGTCGTCACGAGCCTCGACGGCCAAGGCGCGTGGGGCGGCAACCTCGATATTCGCGATTTTGCAGTGGGAAACCGCATCTGGCTGCCGGTGTATCACCCCGGCGCGCTGCTGTATTTGGGCGACGTTCACGCGAGCCAAGGCGACACCGAATTCACCGGCACCGCCGCCGAAACGAAGGCCACCGTGCGGCTGCGTATGGAGATCGTCAAACGCAAAAAGCTGACCGGCGTGCGGATCGAAAAGCCCGAGTCGATCATCGCGATTCACGCCGACCGCCCGTTGGAAATCGCAGTCGAAACCGCAACGGTGCAGCTCATGGATTGGCTCATCACCGAGCACGGCTACACGCCGACGGATGCGTATTGCCTCGTCAGTACCTGCCCCGATTTCCGCATCCACGTCTATCAGATGTGCAAGATCGCCAAGCTCAGCTACGTCGCCGGGGCCGAATTGTCTAGAAAATATTTGGGTTAGCAGGCGTGGCAATCGTCCATCCTCTCGCATCAGATCGATTACAAGGACGTGGTCGCCGTGTGCGTTCTGTTCGTCCGCCGGTTCGGCGGATCGACGCAAAGTCTACTCTAAATTCTTTTGTCTGGAGTTCTTCACAACGCGAACCGTTAGACGAGTCACCATACCATGACGAACTGATATGAGGGGAAGCAGTTCAAGACTCTGGCCAACACGGTGTACGGCGTTTTCGCATCGCCCTTCCTGCCCACCTGTAACCCGGTCGCGGCGAACGTGATCACCGGCACCGCCCGCGCGCTGGCATTCGCCATGGTACAGTCATTCAACGGTCTGCTGGTGATGGGCTATCCCGACGATTGCCATTTCGCGCAAGTGGGTTGAATATGCAATCTGTCCCCGTGAACAACATCACAGGCGCACCAGAACCGGCCCTACAGGCCGGAAAACCACGACCCACAAAGGTTTCGATTCGATGGCGAGAATTCCCACATCGAAATGACGCAACTGTGCCTTTGCCAAAACTGGTGAACCTGAACCGAGATGACCCAAAAACACCGTCAAGAACAACTTCACGTCACTTGGGAGTGTGCCTACAAAATGAAAGTGACAAAATGGGACATGGGGCACGTAAAAACGTGCCCCACATAATTAGAGTTTCAGCTGACGTTCCAAAATTCCGAACTCCGAATTCAAAGATTAATGGGCCGATCGCGCTCCGCTTCGCAGCGCGGGGTCGAGGTCGAAGCGGTCGAGATTCATGACTTTGTTCCACACGGCCACGAAGTCGCGAACGAACTTGGGCTGCGCGTCGTCGCTGGAATAGACTTCCGCGATGGCTCGGAGTTGCGAGTTCGAACCGAACACGAGATCGACCGAACTGGCGGTCCACTTGACCTTGCCCGTTTTTGGATCGCGCCCATCGTAGAAGTGTTCGCAAACCGGCGACACTTTCCATTCGGTGTTCACGTCGAGCAAGTTCACGAAGAAGTCGTTGGTCAGCGCCTCGGGCCGTTTGGTGAAGACGCCCAGTGGCGTGCTACCCGTGTTGGCATTCAGAACCCGCATCCCGCCGATGAGAACGGTCATCTCTGGGGCGGTCAGCGAAAGCAGGTGCGCTCGGTCGACCATCAACGCTTCGCCGGGTTTCGTGAGATCGCGGCTATAGTAGTTGCGGAAACCGTCTGCGGTCGGTTCGAGAACTGCGAAGGATTGGACGTCGGTTTGTTCCTGCGATGCGTCGGTGCGGCCCGGCGTGAAGGGAACCACGACGTTCTGCCCGGCCTTCTTCGCGGCTTGTTCGACCCCGGCACAACCACCGAGAACGATCAAGTCCGCGAGCGAGACTTTCTTCCCGCCGACCTGTGCCTCGTTAAAGTCGGCCTGGACCTTTTCGAGAATCTGCAAGATCTTCCCGAGTTCGTCCGGTTGGTTGACCTTCCAATCCTTCTGCGGGGCGAGGCGAATCCGTGCCCCATTGGCCCCACCGCGTTTGTCGGTGCTGCGGTACGTCGATGCCGATGCCCACGCGGTCGAAACCAGTTGGGACGTCGACAGCCCCGATTCGATGAGTTTGCTCTTGAGTGCCGCGATGTCTCGGACGTCGATTAAGGCGTGATCGACTTTCGGAACCGGATCTTGCCACACTTGCGGTGCGGCCACCGTTGGCCCGAGCAATCGCGAGACAGGCCCCATGTCGCGGTGCGTGAGTTTGTACCACGCCTTGGCGAAGGCCGCGTCGAACTCTTTCGGGTTCTCGTGGAAACGCTTGGAAATCTTCGCGTAGGCGGGGTCCATCTTGAGCGACAAGTCGGTCGTGAACATTATCGGGGCGTGCGACTTCTTCGGGTCGTGCGCGTCCGGCACGGTCCCCTTGGCATTCTCTTCCTTGGGCGTCCACTGCGACGCACCGCCTGGGCCTTTAACCAGTACCCACTCGTAGCCGAACAGGTTGTCGAAGAATCCGTTCGACCATTTCGTCGGCGTCGAAGTCCACGCACCTTCGAGGCCACTCGTAATAGTGTCTGCGCCTTTTCCTTTGCCGAAGCTGTTCTTCCAGCCGAAGCCTTGTTCGTTGAGACCCGCTCGCTCGGGTTCTGGGCCGACGTGCTTGTCCGGATTAGTCGCTCCGTGCGCTTTGCCGAGCGTGTGCCCGCCAGCGATAAGGGCCACCGTCTCTTCGTCGTTCATCGCCATTCGCCCGAAGGTCGTGCGAATATCCTTCGCAGCGGCGAGCGGATCGGGTTTGGCGTTGGGGCCTTCGGGATTGACATAGATCAAGCCCATTTGGGTTGCGCCGAGAGGCTGTTCGAGTTTTCGGTCACCGGTGTGACGCTTGTCGTCCATCCACTTGGTTTCCGGCCCCCAATAGATGTCTGCATCGGGTTCCCATGCATCCACGCGACCGCCGGCAAACCCGAAGGTCTTGAAGCCCGACGATTCGAGGGCGCAGTTCCCGGCGAGGACCATGAGGTCCGCCCACGAGAGTCGGCGGCCATATTTTTGCTTGATCGGTAAGAGCAACCGACGGGCTTTGTCGAGGTTCGCGTTATCGGGCCAACTGCCCACCGGCGCGAGGCGAAGGATGCCCGAAGCCGCGCCGCCGCGACCGTCGGTGACGCGGTATGTTCCCGCGCTGTGCCACGCCATGCGGATGAACAATCCCGCGTAGGTGCCGTAGTCGGCGGGCCACCAATCCTGCGACGTCGTCATCAGGGTCGTAATGTCCTTCTTGACGGCTGCGAGGTCGAGTTTCTTGAACTCCTCTGCGTAGTTGTAATCCTCGCCCATCGGATCGCTTTTGGCCGAGTTCCGGTTGAGGACTTGCAGGTTCAACTGGTTCGGCCACCAGTTCTTGTCTCCATATTGCGCGGCTCCGGCCGGCATCGGCTTCTCCGCACCGACCTGAGCTTGGGCACCCAGCACGGGGCATTTGCTGATGTCCGGCGCGGGTTTGACGACAGGCGGACTCTCGGCGAACACGGGCGTGGCAATGCCAAGCACCGTGCAGGTCATCACGACACGCGCGAAGCGGGACGTTCTGTTCATGGTCTCTCCAGGTTTGTTAATCGATTCAAAACGAATAGCGGTGACCTTCAGGTAGGCTTTCCAATTTATAGTCAATTTCGCGCGATTTATCCACCTCCTTTCAGGAGCGTTCGCGATGCACCCGACGACGAAATCGTCGTCGTCGTAGGTGTAGGTGTACCGCGGATCGCTGAGTTGGCGGTGCCCGCACCGACCGCATATCCCGCGCCTGTCCGATTGCCGTTGGCATCGTATGTATGGCCTTCATCGGGCAATGTACTGTTATCGACGCCCACCAACTGACCCGTCGCGTCGTAGCTGTAACCCGCCGTGTTCGCGTCGCTGCTAAACGAACTCACCAGCCCGGCCGCGTTGTACGTATACCCATACGTGGCAAGGGCTAACGCACCCTGCGCATGCGTGATCCCGCTCACCGGCCCCCACTCGTGTAGCAAACGTAACTCCGCGTCCCCTGCGCGTTCGTCTCCGACAGCACGTTCCCCGCCCCATCGTACGCAAACGACGTGACGTTATTCACCGGATCGGTCAGCGAAGTCAGCGACCCCTTGCCGTCGTAAACCATCGCCGTCACACCGCCCAACGCATCCGTAAACGTCGCCGAACCCCCCGACAAAGTCTGCGAATACACATAGCTCGTCCCGTTCTTCAGTGCGACGATTTCAGAGCAGATTGACTCCAGCCGCTACCCACCCACCCATCTCTGGACTCATTCCCGAATTTCGGAACCAACATGACACATCAACGACTAACGTTCGATTTCAAGCCCCCACCAGCAGGATCGAACACGCCTGCTGCGCCCGCTTGTTAGAAATGCTTACCTCGATTTGTTCTGCGAGTCGTTCGACCTTCGACCGGCTCGCCCTGTTTGCCAAATACGATTTCAGTGCATGCCCAGTGCCGGTGCGATTACCGTTTGCAAAATAACAATTAAGTCCAAGTTTTTATTAATTGTTGCAAAAATAACTTGTGACTGTCATCTAAAGTTTGAAACCTACCATCAGATACTACATTACCTACAAGTGATACGGATTCGGAAAGTTCGGCCGCAACCAATAAAAATGTCGCGAATGTGAGATTGTCATAAGTCGAGAAAAACAATTCGGTAAATAATACTGGATAATTCTTTGCAGCGGTTCCAAGAGCGTCCGCATATGCCAAGGAATAAGAGTCTGATTCTGGAGAATCGTGAATATTGTAGAATTTTATATCCTCAACCAATCCGTGCCCAAGCAACATTGCGAACTCAGTACTACTGAGAGAATGACTCCAGTCATACCATTTATCTAAATATTCGGTAATGCCTGTTGGTTCGGCATTGAGGTGGTCATCAATTGCGGATAGTAAAATCGGCAGTTTACGGTATTTCATAAATCACTTATGCCTCTCAATGGAATCTTGCGTTACTTCGTGGGAGGGATGTATGTGTCGCTTTCAATGAGCGCATCAAACGCTGCTTCTGCAATCGATTCGCCTCCCCAATATCCGATCCCGCCAAAAACAATTATACCTCCGAAAACACCGCTTTTTGAACCAGGCCCACAATCAATACTTCGCCAAGTCTGCGCCTCGGCCCATTCCTAAGCCGTCGACGACGTGCTTTGCTCCATCGACCATAAACTTCAACTCGCTGGCCACGGCGATGAACTGCCAGCCGGCGGCGATCTTCTGCTTCGCTTCTTCGACGCCGAACGTGTGGATGCCAGGGGCGACGCCGAGGCGTTTGCAGCCGGCCATGATGTCGTCGAGGGCTTGCTGGAAGACGGCGGGGGAGGGCGGCGTGCCGTTCGCGTCGCGCATACTGGCGGCCAGATCGTTCGGCCCCACGAACACCGCATCGATCCGTTTGTTGCCGTAGACTTCGTCGAAGTTCCGGACCGCATCGATGTGCTCGCATTGCAAAATCACGGCAATTTCATCGTTGGCTTGGGCATAGTAATCGTTCGGCGTGGCCCCCCAGTTCAGTGCGTGGACGCTACCGCCGACACTGCGATTCCCCAGCGGTGGATACAGGCACGCCGCGATGGCGTCGGTCGCTTCTCGCTTCGTACACACCATCGGCACCACGACGCCATGCCCGCCGTTATCGAGCACTCGTTTGATGTGATCGTGCTTGTTCGCCGGAACTCGTGCCAACACCGTGCAGCCCGCATCGGCGACCGCACCGAAGATATGAACGGCCGTCTCGATGCCGACCAGCGAATGTTCGATGTCCACCGTCAGCCAGTCCAACCCACTCCGCGCCATAAACCGCGCTGCGGTGATGTCCCCGAGCGACAGCCACGTGCCGACCGCCGGTTTGCCAGAACGCAAGAGTCGTTTGACGGGATTCGGACGCATGGGAGTGGCCTCATTGGAATGTGTGCGGTGAACGTGTTGTACGAAAACCGTGAACTGACGGGGTTTTCGTATAGGATGACACCGCAAGGAGAACCCGAAATGACGTTGGCTGAAGCCTTTCCTGAGATCGTGAAACGCCGCGAACCGCTCGCGCCATATACGCACTTGCGCATCGGCGGCCCAGCCGAGTACTTCGTGCAACCGCGCACGGTGCTGGAACTCGCGGCGGTGCTGAAGTTCTGCAAAACCGACGCCGTACCACTGCGAATGCTCGGCGGCGGCTTCAACCTACTGGTGCTCGACGACCCGGTTCCGGGTGCCGTCATGCGATTGCACGGCAAAGCGTTCGACTTCATCGAACTCAAAGGCAAAATCGTACGTTCCGGCGGCGGAACCGCACTTTTCGACTTGATCGAATACACCGTGAAAGCGGGGCTAGGCGGGTTGGAAACGCTCGTCGGGATCAACGGGACCGTCGGCGGCAGCGTCCGTTGCAACGTCGGCGACCGTGCGGGGGAAATCGCCTCCGCAGTGCGTCGCGTGGCGGTACTCACCGATGAAGGCACCGAACAAATCCGCACGCGGGACGAACTCACGTTCTCCGACCACCGCAGCGATCTGGACGAACCGGTGATCCTTTGGGTCGAGTTTGAATTTGAAACCTACCCGCCAGAAGCGTTGCGCAAGCGGATGCTGAAGACGTGGATCGCACGCAAAGCGAGCGAGCCGCTGAGCTTTCAGGCCGGCGTACGGATGTTCCGCAGCCCCGCCGGAACGACGGCGGCGCAGCTCATCGAGCGGGCCGGTTTGGCGAAAAAGCGCGTCGGCGGAGCCGAAGTCAGCGAGCGCAACGGCAACTACGCGATCGCGCATCCGGGCACCACGGGCCGCGATATTCTGGGGCTGATGGACGCAGTAAAAGCCAAGGTCAAAGAGGTTTCCGGCGTGACGCTCGAACGCGAACTCCACGTCTGGTAACGCTATGGCACGCAAGAAGGACGCCAAACCGCCGCCGCCAGTTGAGGAATCTCGCCCCAAACGGCGGCCACTGCTCCGCGGTTTCGCCACGCTCATCGCGATCGTCGCACTGCTCGCAAGTATCGTCTGGGTGGGGCTTCAGGCCGCGAGCGAGATTCAGTCGCGTTCGCGGTACACACTGGCATTCACGGACATCGATTGCGACGTTCCCGCTGGATTGGACAAGAGCACCTTCCTGGCGGAAGTCCGTTATCTCAGCGACTTCCCCGAGACATTCCCCGCCCACGATCCGCCCACGCAAGAACGCATTCGCGAGGCGTTCCGCAAACACCCTTGGGTCGAGCACGTCCAGGGCGGTTACCTCACCGTCGGCAAAAAATATCAGCTCGATGTGATCGCACGGGTACCCGTGTTGGCGGTGAAAGTCCGGGACGGAATCCCACTGACGCGTATCGTGACGGCGTCGGGGATACTGCTTCCCGCCGGTGCCGTACCCGGTGAAATTGCGGTTTTGGTCGGAGAAGTGCCATCGCCACTGACACCCGCTGGGCAGGTCTGGAACGATGCAATTGTCAAACGGGCCGCCGAGTTGGCGAAAGAGTACCCCGCGAAGCGGATCGAAAAAACCGAAGGCGGCTGGCGAATCACGCGAACGATCGGCCCAGTGCTTACGATCGAGCGATGAGTGCTTCGAGTGCGAATTGCGACCACGTTTCGAACTGTTCGCGTTCGGCCCAGAGTTCCGCAACCGTGGCAAAACCGGCGTCCGCGATGGCCGCTTCGTTCGCCGTTACATCTTCGCTTTCCAACTCCAGACGATGCACGACACCGAGATGCACGCTGCCGACGAACGTGCGATCGTCGTTGATGAACCCGATCAGCGACTCGCTCGCGATTGCACCGAACGTCACTTCTTCGCGCAATTCGCGCCACATGCCGTTCGTGTAGGCATCGCCGTCGCCGTTTGCATCCTGTTCCGAAATATGCCCGCCGATACCGATCGAACGCATCGCCAGCAACCGCTTTTCCGTGCCCGCCGCACCGCGGCGATAATGGAACACCCGTTCGCCGCAGCACAATATCACGTAGGGGATCAACTGTTTGAAGGCCGGGTCGGTTTCGACCTCTTTGCGACGATGAAAGCCAAAGTGACGCGGGTCGAGAATGTTCGCACGGTAAGCATCATCGGCAGTTCGATAGCCTTGAAACGCGCCGACGGCGTGAAAATGAGCAGTCGGTATCGCCAGAACGCGTTCGTCTGTCGGCATGGTGATCCTTAAATGAACTTCAACACGAACGCGATGGCGAAAGCGAACAATACCATGCACACCGCGAGCCGCAAGACTTCCTGGCTCGTTTTACGGGCGAACAAGCGTTCGAGTTCGGCTTCGTCACCCGTTTCGGCCGCGAGTTGCAGCCGCGTCTCGTACCGCCCTTCGGGGTAATCTTTCGTCTGGTCTTCGCTCAAATAGCCGACGAGTTTGCCATCGTAACCGGTTGGCAACACGACGGCATGGAACGGGATCTCGTTGGAGAACGCGAAGGTCGCAGGCCAGATTTCGCCGCGCATCCGGTCCGGGAGAAACTGCCAGAGGGCACGTGTGAATGCGGGATCGGGCGCGTCGCGTTTCACCGCAACACGGGCACCATCGAGGATCGCCTGTGCGGCACCGAGCAACAGCGAACTATCCCCCGCTTTCATCGCGGCCAACACATCTTGCGTCGTACGTGGCGGTAACGGCTGTGGCAGCCAGATGTGCGTCGGCAGCGTGCTTGCCGCTTGCGTACCAAGTGGAAATCGCTCGGCAATCGCGAACGGGTCGCCGAGTTCCCGGTACAGCGTTTTTGTGAGAATTAGCGCATGAAAGTGCAGCGCAGGTTCCGCGCCCCCATCATCGCGATCTGCGACTTGCACCACCGCAACATGATCGCTTCCAACAGGCTGAGCAAACGTGGCCGCCGGGCAACGCACACCAATCGGCCGCTGGCCAAATCGCACGGCCAGGCTCAGAACCGCTTCCTCCAGCGTAAAATCGACACCCGCCGAACGCGCGACGATCTTCGCGCCGGCTTGCGAGCGAAGCACCGCCAGTTGTTCGATAGTCCGTTCCGATTCCGTCATTTTCGCATCCGGCAGGTCAAGAATTGGCACAATAGATCTGACAATTTCAGGTTACAGGCAGTCGTTTCGGATGGAACTTCGTCACTCGGTCGAACCGTCCTGGAATAGCCTTGAGATCCTCTGCAAATCGAACGTCGGCACGTGCCAGATCCGCCACATTCCTAGTTAGTTTCGATTCGCGTTGGAGAAATTCACGCACTTCCCGAAAGCACCATTCAGAAGAATTGCCATCAGATTGCAAATTATAAAACCGTCCACGATCGCGTAACAATTGCCAGACGCTACGAGGCAATCGTTCATCTGACTGCGAGATCAAGAATAACGGCAGAAAAGCATTCGCTAACTTACCGCCACGGAAATGAAAGTTTGAGTCGAGCATTTCCGCAAATGCCAGTTCAAAGATGCACCATCCACGTGCGTTATTCAATAAATTGTCAGTGATGAAAAAGACGGTATGCCGACTGTCCAGAATTCCATCTTTGAGTGCCGTACGGGAATCGCGACCGTAGTAATAATCTTCGACGTCGAGAAATGGAACGATCCCCGAATCGATTATTCTCTCGTAAACGGGGCGAACTAACGCATCGCGATCTTCTTGGCAGTGCGACAAGAAAACGTGATGTTGACATTTTGGAAACGACGCAAGTTGCCAGAACATCAGGAATCAGGCCCAAGTGAGTTCTGGAAGTGCGGGAACTTTTTCAGGGTCAGGTTCCTTGCCTGTTGAGGCCGCAATCAAGCGCTCTCCAAGCGGCGTTGGCGTGTAGTGGAGAACGGGTTCTTGGCGTTCAATCATAAAACCACGAATGACGAGCTGCGCCAACGCATCCGACGTATCCTGCTCACGATAGAACATGTATCTCTCTTTCAACATCTCGTCGAGAGTTTCAAACGTCATGGCAGTCCCTGCACGTCGAGAGCCGCGTTCGGGAATAAATCCATAAAGTAAAGTTTGGTACACTTGAGGAAGTTCGCGAGAGTATGCGTTTAGCTGTTCGTCTGTCGGTTCGGCCATGTTTCGCTCCTTCTAACGCATTCTGTGTGGTTTGCACCAAATCGCTATCGACCAATTGTACAGCACCGGTGATTTTCGCGTTCCGAATTCATCCCAGGATCGCGTCGATTTTGGTGCCGTGGTCGACGTCCAGGCGCTTTCTTCCGGGTATCTCTAACTTACGCGAATCGAGGCCCATTTGGTGCAGAATCGTCGCGTGAATGTCGGTCACATAGTGGCGGTGTTCGGCGGCGTGGAAACCGATCTCGTCGGTGCAACCGTGGACGGTGCCGCCTTTTACGCCACCGCCTGCGAGCCAGACGCTGAAGCCGTAGATGTGGTGATCGCGACCGTCGCCCCCTTGCGAACCGGGCGTTCTGCCGAACTCGCTGGCGAACACCACGAGCGTTTCGTTCAGTAAACCTTTTCGCTTCAAGTCCTTCAACAGCCCGGCTATCGGTTGGTCGATCGCCATGCAGTTCGTCGAGTGATTCGCTTTCAATCCACCGTGTGCGTCCCAAACCCCGGCACCGCCTGCGCCGTGTTGCACCTGAATGAATCGTACGCCGCGTTCGACCAATCTTCGGGCGGCGAGCATCTGCGAACCGAAGCTCTGCGTGGCGGGTTTGTCGATGCCGTATAACGCCTTCGTTTCAGCGGTTTCTTGGCTGAAATCGAGCACTTCGGGCAATGATTTCTGCATCCGGAACGCGAGTTCGTACGATTGAATTCTCGCCAGTAAAGCGGGATCGTCCGGGTATTGTTTGACCTTCAACTTGTTGAGTTGGTCGATCAGCGCGAAGCTCGCTTTTTGCTCGACATCCTTCATTTCGCGTTCGGGTTTACCATAATCGAGCGGGTTTTTCGGGTCGATCCGTAGCGGCACGGCGTCGTAGGCTGGCCCCAAATAGTGGCCGTCCTTGAGGTTCCAATATTCGCGTTTGCCGAGGCTGACGAATTGCGGCAAGTTCTCGTTGAGCGTGCCGAGGCCGTAATTGACCCATGCGCCGAGCGTGGGGAATTCGCCGTCGAGCATGTGGCGACCGGAGTGGAATTGCGTCTGTGCCCCGTGATTATCGTCGGTCGTGTACATCGACCGTACGATCGACATTTCATCTACGCATTCGCCGATATGCGGCAACCAGTCGCTGACTTCGATACCCGATTTGCCGCGTTTCTTGAAGCCGATTTGCAATGGATATAGCACATTTCGCTGTTGACCGTTTGCGTCGTTGACGACCGTGACTCGTGCGAGTGCCAGCTTCGCCGCGCTCTGCGAATCTTTGTAAGGCGTCTGAGCGATCGTTTTCCCGGCGTATTTATTCAATTCTGGCTTCGGATCGAAGGTTTCCAGGTGGCTGACACCGCCGTTCATGAACAGCCAGATCACCGATTTCGCTTTGGCGAGAAGGTGCGGCTTGCCGTTCGGCGGGGACCATGCCTTGTCGTTGGCGTAGCCATCGCGTTGCAGCATCGCTGCAAGTGCAAGCCCGCTAAAGGATTGAAACGAGTGCGATAGAAAGTTACGGCGTTGCATGTCAGCCCCTCACTCGTAGGCTCCGGTTTACTGATTCGCGTGGATTGAGTATCTCAAATTTTACTGAAGCGCGTCGAAGAATGTGAGGTCGACGATTCGCGCGTGCTTCTGACTGAGAAATCCAATCGTAATTTTTTCGCCCCAGGCGTAGATTTCGATGCTGGTCTGAATATCAAATGAACAACAACGATACTAACTAAGAGGAGGGTTCTCATGTTACCTCATCATTGCAAACGGACCCTGACCGCGATTCTGATCGCCCTTGCGTCCTTGACTTTTGGCGAAACGTGCCTCGCGCAGAACGTCGCAATCAGCGGCGGCGTGGGCCACTACGTCACCTCGAACACCGCCCCAGACATATTCGCAGGCTTCGATGTCAATGCTTTTCTGGGTGCCAATACCTTTTACAATGCAGGATATACGGGAACGACGGTCCGCGTTGCGAACATTGAAGGCGGGCACGTCTGGAACGGACACGAAACGCTTTCGCACGTCACGACTTTCATCAACGGGCCAACGAATGTCGGTGCATTACAAGGAAATACTGCTGCGATGGATCGCCATGCGACGTGGGTTGGGCACACCATTGCGGGTCGCGTGACTGGTGGAGATGCCGTCACGAAAGGGATCGCGTACGGGGCGACGTTGTGGTCGGGATCGCTTGCGACATCGTTCGGTTCTACAGCGGGGAGTTATAATGGCAGCTTTAATTTCACAAACGCGGACTTCTTCCAACCGTATGTGATCGCAACGAAGACTGGCGTAAGTGGCAACACCGCCGATGTGGTCAACAGCAGTTGGGGCTTCCAGGGAGATTCCGCCGGTCGCTCGTTTTATTCCCAGACCTTGGACGCTTTGGCACGCGACACGGGTAAAGTCTTCGTATTCAGCGCGGGAAACAGCGGGCCGACTACGAATACCGTCGGCGGCCCTGCGACCAGTTACAACGTCATCTCGGTGGCGGCACTCGGTTCGGACACCGACCCGCAACCGTTCAACACCGTCTCATCGTTCAGCAGCCGCGGAAGGCAAGATGTCTTCATTCCCACCGTCTCGGCTACCAGCACCACGGGCACCACGATTGTCGGCGGGCGGATCCGCGTCGATATTGCCGCACCGGGACAAAACCTCACGCTCGCATACTATGGAGGAGCGACCGGTGGAAACACCGGCAACACTGCTAATGGTGGGTCGAATTTCTATTCGGGTAACGTGGCTGGCACGAGCTTTTCGGCACCGACGGTCGCGGGTGGGGCGTCGCTGATGGTCGATGTCGCCCGACAATTGAGTTTGGCGAACGGCACCGATGGTCGCGTTGTGAAAGCCGTGTTGATGAACTCCGCGGATAAGACATCGGGCTGGACGAACAATCAAACGCTATCGAGCGGCGTGATCCGCACGACGCAGGCCGTCGATGAAACCGTCGGCACCGGCAGGATGAATCTCGCGGCGGCCTACCAGTATTACGGCAACGCCACATCGACTCGCGGCAACACGACAGTCAGCCCGACGAACGCCGTCACCGTCATGGATCGCGGTTACGATTTCGCAACTGCGATACATGGTGCCAGTCTGCCGACCAGCACAAACGATTACACGCTCACCAGCGTCGCATCTGGCACCGGTTCTTCGCTCGCCGTTACGCTCACCTGGCTCGCAGATCGGGGCGTCAACAGCTTCGCGAACCCCACTGTGGTCAGCGACAATAAGCTCGCGAATCTCGACCTCGAAATCTGGTCGTTGGTGAATGGCGTGTTCACGACCAAAGTGGCCGAATCGACGAGCCTTTACAACAATTCCGAACACTTATATTTGAACGATTTGGGCAACGGTCAGTTCGGGTTACGAGTCGTCTATGTGGGCGACGTCTGGAACTTCACGAACAGTAATACGGAACTGTACGCACTCGCCTGGAACTACACCCCCGTGCCCGAACCCGGTTCGATCTTGGCCATCAGTGCCACGGTATTCATCATCGTACGCCGAGTGAGGCGTAAGCTTTCCGCGTAGTTTCAAGCCCCTTAGGCGGGTCTGCTACAGCGATGGCAGCAATTCCCGGTCGTGTCGGAGGACAATTTCCCAAATTCGCCATTTTGACATTCTCTGTGCGGATGCGATAGCCACCTATCGGTCGAACCTCAAT
>JAYVQG010000372.1:0-15163 GCA_043757025.1 Limnoglobus sp. | reverse complement strand
TAGCTGAGGTACATCTCGCTGAAGGTGTCGCCTTTGTCGTGGCGAACGCAACCGGGCGTGTCGTTGCGCAGGAACATTTCGTCCGAATCGTTGACGCTATCGATCTTGTCCATCAGCACGAAATATCGCTCGCCCTTCGGGAACACGACGAGCTGCGTCCACTGCGAACCGGCTTTGCGACCGGGCGCGGCGAACAGATACTTGTACGTGGTCTTCACGGCAACGAAGTCTTTGCCGCGAATGACCTCGGGTTGCACCGGTTTCATCCACGGGCAGAGTTGCGGGCCTTCGACGGGACGTTTGCGATGGCTGCTGCCGTGGGCATTGAGCGCGTGGGCTTGGCGTCGGGGGTCTTTCTCGTTGGCGTACCAGAGGTAACTGCCGAGGCCGAACTCTTCCGTCGCGGGCATCTTCTCGCGGTACGCTTCATCGCTGCCGGCTTCCATGAGCCAGTCGATGACCATCAGCCCGTCACCGAGTTCGCGGAAGCCGGTCGTTTTGTCGAGGAACGATTGTTTCTCGATGCCCGTCATCCACTGCTTCGAGTTGCGTTTGGGAATGACCGCTTCGAGCTTGTCGGTCTCGATCTTGATCGCGCGATCGTCTTCGGTGACCGTCACCCAATCGGCCGGTTGCGCGAGAATCGGCCCGGCACACGCCAGGGAGAGAATGATACCGACGAAGGTTTTGAAACGCATCACGGTGCGGCTCCGGAAATTGTGGAACGGTAGGATTCCCCGATGTCGTATCGAGGATACTCGAAGCATGTTCGCCAGAAGTGTCGCGGAAGTCAAATCAATTCGCGATCAACCGTTGGCAGGCGCAGGCTAACGACATCTCACTTCTTCGCTTCAGGTTCCAGAATTTGGAACTTTTCCAGGTAGTCTTCCACCCACGGTGCGCCGCCGGGATTGCCGGGGCCGGTGACGCCGACGACGTAGGCGCGATCTTTCGCGACGATCACTCGCGCGATCGTGAATTTGCCGTCGGGTAACGCAATCGACAGGTCGATCGCATCGTGCCCCTGAAAGGCGATCTTGTTCCGCGCATTCTCTTCGCGGCCATTTTGCGACATGTCGATCAACCCTCTCGCGAACTCTTCCGCGACTTTCTCTGCGGGCTTTTTGCGGTCGGCATCGGTCAAGTCGACGAAGTACACGAAGTACGTTTCTTGGAAAAGCGTTCGCGCGCTTTCGACCGTCTGTGCGGACTCAGTTGCTCGCCCGGTGTTGCGTTTGGATTGGAACGTGTCGCTCGGAAAGACGGTCGAGAAGCGACCATCGGGCGAGGTGTACGGCACGAAGTCCGGCGACATCATTTTGCCGACGAACACCGCCATGCCGCCACAACAGGCGCACATCGAAAGTCCCGCGCCGCCGAGGAGCAACCAGAGTATCAGCCGGTTTCCGCTTTTTTTGCGCGATCGAATCGGTCGGTCGTCGTCGCCATATTCGGGCGAACGCGATGGCTTGCGAGCGGGCCGCGCGACGGGAACACCGTCCTCGGGGGCTGCATTCGCAGTGGCCGTGAAAATCTGTTGGCACGACGCACAACGCACCTCCCGACCGAGGAAGTCGTCGGGAACGTCGAGCACTTCGCGGCATTTCGGGCAGGCGATCGATATTGGCATATTCGACCAGTATAGTCGGCAACCGCGGCGAAAACTTAGAGATTAAATCCAGCGAACCCACGGCAGCGCGTGGCCCAACATCAATGGCGACAGGTTACCGAGCCATTCCCCGAGTTCCGATTTGTTACCCGCCGGTCGAGGGCCACGTTGCGCGGGAACTGCGGGTAGCGATTTCGCTGGCTCATTCGCGAGGTGAAATTCGCGCACCACCGGCGTTGGCTCCTGACCATCGTGCGGTGGTGCGATGCCGCCCGGCACCATCGCCGAACCGCTCGCCGCCAGAGCGACGCATACCCACACCGCACAAAACATCCGTGTCCGCATGACTCGCACCCCATTGGCCAACGTACCCCGATCCGTTGCGAACGATAGCAACACCCCGTAAGAACGCAAGTGGGAAAGTCGGTAAACTTCGATGGAGGGTCGTCGTGTTGCACGTGGCGTTGTGGGAGCCGGAGATTCCGCCGAATACGGGGAACGTGGCTCGGTTATGTGCCGCGAATGGCGTGCGGTTGCACCTCATCGGCCGCCTCGGGTTTCGCCTGGACGACAAGAGCGTGAAGCGGGCGGGTCTCGATTACTGGCCGCACGTCGATTGGGTTCCACACGTCACGTTCGCGGACTTCGAGGCCAGTTTCGGAAAGGGTGTAGCTGGCCTCTATGAGGCCGGTGGAGGTCCGGGTCTGTGGGCGATCGAGTGCCCTGCGCCGGTGGTCTATACCCGAGCGACGTTCCAAGATGGCGATTGCCTGCTGTTCGGGGCGGAATCGAAAGGCTTACCACCCGCGATTCGCGAAAAGTATGCCGCACGACTACTCGAAATTCCGATGCTTACCCCACACGTACGCAGTTTGAACCTCGCCACGTCGGTCGGCATCGTGCTGTACGAGGCGCTGCGCCAACTGCACCGTCGGTAAAATCCGCACACTCTGCCGCGTTTCCCGCGATACGGCACCTCGGTTTGCGCCTGACGGCTTCGCGTTTCGCCGATGTTAATGACATGGCGGAACCGGTCGTTGCATTATCGACGCAAGACGAATTGCGGCGCTTCGTGCGCACGACGCTTTGCGAGCAAGACGCACTGGATGTGGAACGCACGCCGTTCTTCGAGACGCCGATCCTGCGCGGTGGCCGGCAATGGGGAACGGTGTTCCACGTCGAAGGCCCACGGATGCTGAAAACCAGCGCGATCTGGTCCGAACCCGACGACCGCATCGTGTTTTACAACTCGACGGGCCTGCGGGTGCGGGTCGTGAAACTCAGCGAATCGGTGGAATCGCGTTGAAGGCTCCCCGCGACTTCGGCTAAACTGATGGCATGAACGCACCACACTTTCCGTTTGCGGCGAATCGGCGCGAGTTCTTGTACCGGGCGGGCGGTGGCCTCGGTGGGATCGCACTCAACTGGATGATGAGTCAGAACGCCGTGGCTTCGAGGAATCCGCTCGCCGCGAAGGTGCCGCACTTTGCCGCGAAGGCGAAGCGGGTGATCTTCCTGTTCATGGTCGGCGGCCCGTCGCAGATGGACATCTTCGACCCGAAGCCGATGCTGACGAAGATGCACGGCAAACCGTTACCCGAAGATTCCGGTCGCCCGAAAAGCCAGTTCACTGCAGGTGGCGAGACGATTCTGGCCAGTACGCGGAAGTTCAAACAGCACGGCAAAAGCGGTCAGTGGATGTCGGACCTCATGCCGCACCTCGCGGAGAGCGTCGATGGCATTTGCTTCCTGAAAGCCTGTTGGTGTACGAACACGATTCACGCTCCCGCGATGTACGAACTGCACTCCGGCCGCACCATGATGGGGCATCCGTCGCTCGGGTCGTACGTGACTTACGGCCTCGGCAGCGCGAGCGAAAACCTGCCCGCGTACTGCGTGCTCACGCAGCCCGAAGGCATCCTCGAAGGCGGCGCGCCGTGTTGGGGCGCGGGCTACCTGCCTGCGGTTTATCAAGGCACGCTGTTACGAAAAGGCACGTCGCCGATCTTGAATTTGAAGCCGCAACCGGGCGTCACGCCGGAGCAAAACCAACGCACGTTCGACCTCGTCCGGAAGCTCAACGAGTTGAACCTGGAGAAGGGCGATTCGGATTTCGAGTCGCGGATTTCGACGTACGAACTCGCGTACAAGATGCAGACACACGCGCCGGAAGCGGTCGATTTGACCAAGGAAACCAAGGAAACGAAGGCGATGTACGGTCTCGACGACAAACGCACCGCCGACTTCGGCACGCGGTTGTTGCTCGCACGGCGACTGGTCGAACGCGGCGTCCGCTTCGTGACGGTGTACAGCGGCGGCGGCCCCGTGAACATGCAGTGGGACGCGCACGACGACATCAATAGCAATCACGAAAAGATGTGCGGCCTCACCGACAAACCGATTGCCGCACTACTCAAAGACCTGAAACGAACGGGGATGTTGAACGACACATTGGTGGTATGGTGCAGCGAGTTTGGCCGCACGCCGAACAGCCAGGGCAGCCGGGGCCGCGACCACAACCCGCTCGGCTACACGATGTGGTTCGCGGGTGGTGGCTCGAAGCCCGGCCACACGATCGGCGAAACCGACGAGTTCGGGTTGCACGGCATCAAAGACAAAGTCTCGGTCAACGACTTCCATGCCACGATCTTGCACCTCCTCGGCCTCGATCACGAGAAGCTCACGTTCCGCCACAACGGTCGCGACGAGCGACTCACCGACGTCGCCGGCAACGTCGTGATGGACGCGGTGGCCTAACAACGATTTTACACACCAGTAGTTGTTGGTTAAGAGTTAAGAGTTGTCAGTTTCTAACAACTCTTAACTCTTAACCAACAACGATTTTTACACACCAGTCGTTTGACCCTGTCGAATGCTCTTGACAGGCCAGGGGCTGGCGGTATTGTTCGCCCGCTTAGCACAGGATTGGAACGGATGCGACGAGCCGGTGGGGAACCCGTGGGGGCGTTCTCCGGGTTGCGGTGGTCGCGTGCGATCTCGGCTTTGGCCGGGTAGGGGGGACCATGTTCCGTGCCGGAAATTTCACCGTTCTTGCGGCCATTGCCGTCATTCTCATCGCCGGTTGCACGGGCAAGAAGTCCCAGACGGTGCGCCCGCAAGCGGCCGACGAACCGATCGACCGCAACGCCACTGCCAACGTTGGCGAGAAAACGGTGCCCTCGAACGTCGAGCCAATTGCCGTCTCGGCGGTGGGCCTCGTCTGGAAATTGCCCGGTACCGGTAGCATTGCCGCCGGTGAATGGCGGCCGATGCTCGAACGCGATCTCCGCAAAAAGAAGCTGAATCCCAAGCAATTCCTCGACGACCCCAACAAAACTTGCTCGCTCGTGCTCGTCACGGCTTCGATCCCGCCAGGTGCCCGCAAAGGCGATCCGGTCGATATCGACGTGGTGTTGCCGCGCGGCAGTTCGACGACGAGCCTGAAGAGCGGCGTGCTGTTCGAGTGCGACCTCGTGACGACCGAAGAGTCTGCGAACGTTCGCGACCAGATGATTCGCAGCGGTGCCGACGTCGCAGCGACGCCCGTTTCCGGGAACACGTTGCTCGTCGGCAAGGCACTCGTTCGTGCCGAAGGGCCACTGGTTGCCGGTTCGAGTGACAACCGTGCGACACTCAAGGCGAGCTTCGTGCAAGATGTCGATTCGCCCGAGCCGGTCACGTACACGATGGGCAAAGTCTGGGGCGGCGGTCGGGTACTCGAGGACCGCCCGTACTGGCTCGTACTCAACGAAAAGGACCGTAGCGCCCGGCTCGCGATGGAAGTCGCCGCACGGTTGAACGCGATTTTCCAACCGGCGGGCGACGCACGCAGCAAGGTGGCGAACGCGGTCACGAAGGATGTCATCACGGTGAACGTGCCTTCGACGTACCGGTTGAACCATATGCGGTTCTTGCTCGTTTCGCGGCAAATTCCGCTGACGCCTGCGGGGCCGGATAGTCTGTATCGCAAAAAACTCGAACAGGAATTACTCGAAGCCGACACGGCGGTGATCGCCGCGATTAAGCTCGAAGCACTCGGTGCCGAAAGTACGCAACCGCTACGGGTGGGGCTGCAAAGTACTTCGCCGTGGGTTCGCTTCGCCTCCGCTGAGGCACTTGCATACCTCGGTAACACGGCTGGTGTCGGCGAACTCGCCCGACTCTGCGAGCAACACGCGGCCCTTCGCACGCACTGCCTGACGGCACTCGCCACGCTCGACGACGGCGTCAGCACGGATCGCCTCGTCGAACTGATGGCACACCCCGATGCGGGGTTGCGCTACGGTGCGTTCGTGGCATTGCGTTCGGCGAACGAGAACCACACGGCACTCAATGGCAAGCACGTCAAGAAGACATTCTGGCTACACCAAGTCGCACCGGATTCGCAAGCCATGATCCACCTGACGAGCAATCGCCGCTCCGAAATCGTGTTGTTCGGCAACGCTGGTCAGCTCGTGCCGCCGTTCTCGTTGCCGCTCGGTCGCGATTATGTGGTGTCGGCAAAAGCGAGTGACACCGATGTGACAGTCACGCACATCGCGCAGGGCTTGGAAGGGGCACAAGAAGTGAAAGTGCTGGTGAAACCGAACCTGGCCGCCGTGCTGAATGCGATGGGCGAGATGGGGGCCGGTTATTCGGAAGCGATCGAACTGGTGCGGAAACTCGACACGGCGAAAGTCGTGGCCGGTGCGGTGATCCTCGATGCCGCACCGCGTGGAATGCCGACGGCCCAACTGGCACAGTTAGCCCGCACCGATGCGAACCTCGAACGGGCAAACGTCGAAGTCGCACAATCGACGCAAGGGAACGATATTCTGCAAGCCGGTTACGACCTGCCGAGCGACGCCGAAGCGGTGAAGGAAAAGCCCGCCGCCGACGTGCCACAACTGAACCGCAACCCCGGCCGCATCTTCAGCGCCAAGAAGCACCCATCCGAACCCGACGCCGAAGTGTCGCCACCGGCACCCGCCGGGCCGACCGCAAAATCGATCGAAGGCAGCCTCGCCCGCAATCCCGGCAAGCTATTCGGGAAGTAACAACCAATGCCCACGGACGAACGTCTGTGGGCGTTGTCGTTTCTTGGCGAGCGGTGCGGCTTCAGCCCACGGATCCCGCCACTGCCATTCGCGATGCGTGCGGGTACCCATTTCTGGGAATTGTCTTGCGGCTATCCCTATAATAGAATTGCGGATTATCTAACCGACTTTTTATTGGGGTACGATGGATATCACTTCAACGGCCACGGAATGGCACGAAGAGCGAACGATCGAATCGGATACTCCGATAGAGCCGTTGTCACTATGGGGCCGCATTGCGACGTTCTTCGGCATCATGATCCCGTTCGCGGGGGTGATTGCTGCGGGTGTTCTCATCTGGGGAAATGGCTTCAATTGGCTCGATTTTGCCTTGATGACAGGTATGTACGTCCTGACCGCCGGTAGCGTCACGATCGGCTTCCACCGGCTGTTCGTCCATCGATCGTACGAGACGTCGATGCCGGTGAAATTCCTTCTGGCTGTGACCGGTTCGTTCGCGCTGCAAGGCAGCCTAATGAAGTGGGTGGCACTGCACCGTCGCCACCATCAGCACAGCGACACGCCGGACGACGTCCACTCGCCGCACCATTCGGGAACGGGCGTCATCGGATTTTTGCGCGGATTCTGGCACTCGCACATCGGGTTCGCGTTCCTCGCCGATCCACCAAACCTCGAACGCTACGTCAAAGACTTGAACGCCAGCCCGACGTTGCGGTTGGCCGAGCGACTGTACATCTTGTGGGTATTGTTGGGCCTCGCGATTCCGTTCGCGCTCGGCGGACTCATTTCCGGCACGTGGGCGGGCGCGTGGACGGGGCTGATCTGGGGTGGATTGGTACGCATCTTCCTCGTTCACCACGTTACCTGGAGCGTGAACTCGGCGTGCCACATTTGGGGCAAAAGGCGTTACCGTAGCCGCGATGAAAGCCGCGATAACATCGTCTTCGGCATCTTGGCGCTCGGCGAAGGCTGGCACAATAGCCACCATGCCTTCCCCACGTCCGCACGCCACGGCCTGCTCTGGTGGCAACTCGATGTCAGCTACTGGATGATTCGGCTTCTGGCGATCCTCGGCTTGGCGAAGAAAGTCAAAGTGCCAAGCAAACAGCACATGAAACTCGAGCGCGTGCATTCACGGTCTTCGGTGTGAGTGCGCAACGCTTTCGCCTCGTGAAGTCGCCCCTTTCACTTCATTCATTGGAATTCGCTTCACGATCGACAAAGCCGATTGAACCTCGCGAGCCGCGCCGATAACCTCGGCGCGGCTCGCGGCATATTTTGGCATGGTAGTGCTACGGAAATGAAAATGCGATACAATAGATTCGATTTGAACTGGAATCGGATAGGCTGTGGAGGCTGCGATGACAACATTTGATCTTGCGGAAATCCGTGGCTTCGCCGCCGACCTCGGCACTCGAATGGATCGGTGCGACAACGGTGAAGGTATGGAGTGCGCCAGCCTGGACGACTCAATGCGACACTATGCTTCGCTTTGTTGTGAGTTCCGCGAAAATGTCCGCAGCTGGGGCCGCGAAGTCTTTGCGGGTCGGCTGACGTTCGACCCCGAGGTCGAGAAAGTTTTTCAAACGAATGGAACGAAGTTGTATTCGAGAACGCTCGAGACTTTTGAGTTTGGTCGACGAGCCCAGACGCCGTGCTACGATCTTCCCGGTGTGGCCATTCTCGGTTTTGCACTTCGGGACCTGTACGTGCTCATGAGCGGTTGGGTAACCCCCGCCCTAGCAGTGGGTCCGTCGGCTCGCCAAGGTTTAGTGCTGGAGCCTGACGCCGCAGCGGAAGCCATGCGTCGAATCGAGTCGCTCCCGCCACTTCCAGCGGATTGGCAACCAGCGGACTTACGCCAGCAGATGCAGTACAAAAAGCTGAGCAAAAATTGACGTCACACCCTCCGTCGTCGTTCATTTGCAAGGCGGAGAATGACCGACCGCATCCCGATTCCGCTGACACCTATCTCGATCGGAATTCAAAGCCCTGAGTTTCAAGCCATATCGGCTTGGCCATTCCCCGATCCGTTCGTCTCACGACTGTTGAAAAGCGATATTCCCCAACGGGCAGTGCTTGGGAATTGTAGGATTTGGATCTATCGAGACCCGCAACGTCAAGTCGTCGGGTTCGGCACGATAGACGTGTGCGACGATTATGCAGCATACACCTCGGGCAAATCTCATCCGTATATTCCGCTATTGGCCGTGAATCCGACGATCAAAAGTCTGGGTTATGGCACGACGATCGTTCGTCATCTCATCGACGAGGCGGCGTTACTCGCCTATCGCCCTGGTTCGTGTCACGACGTGCTTTTCTTGGATGTTTACACGACGAGTGAGAAAGCGATTGCACTTTACATCGAAAATGGTTTCGCGCCGATCGCGACAAGTCCGATACCAGACCTCCAAGAAGCGGACAAACTTTACATCGTTATGGTCAAGCGGGTGGCTGTTACTTCATTACTTCATCGACATTTGGGTCTGACACCGACCTCCCATAGGTCAGCTACAAATGACACCGGCCTCACAGAGGCCAGCTACAAAAATAATCTGGGCGAATCGCTTACTCCCCGGCGGGGTCTTTCCCGTTGATCCACGGGCCAGCGAGCTTCATGTACTCTTTCGCTTCCTTGGCCTTTGCGTCGGCGTCGAAGTCGAAGAAGTTGCCTTTGTCGCCCGCTTGCCAGCCGATGATGTTGTTCGGCTTGCCGCGTTCCTTGCTGCGTTTCTCCCAGTTCGCCGCCCACGTGCCGTTGCCATCGACCGGCTTGCGCTGTTCGGCATCCCAGTACAGGGCCTTGTCCGAACGGTAGCTGAGCACGCCCATGTTCACGGTGCTGAACGCGGCCGCGCCGAGTTCCGGCGTGCTGAGCGTGCCTTGGTTCTTCGCTTCGACGTGCTTCAGGAAGTTCTCCCAGAGTGCGTACGTCAGATGCACGTTGACGTTTTCCTTCTCCGTGCCGGCGGGCACCACGAATCCGCCTTCGACGAACTCGCCTTTGTCCTTACCTGCATCGCCGGGGCCGCGTGCCTGGCCGGTTTTCTGCTCGATGATCTCGAAGCCCGCCATCAGGTCGCCGCTCTTCGGGATGAACTTGATCGTGCCGGTCTTGCCGCGAATGCACTCGTCGATCGGGTAGTCGTTCACCATCGACGCGGTGACGAACATCTGGCAGCCTTCGTTGTAGTCCGCACACACCATCGCCACATCGGGCACATCGCGGGTGTCGTACTCGAAGTAGATGCCGCCGCCACCGACGACGCGACGCGGGTAACGCACGCCCATCGCTGTGATGAGGTGCGTCACTTGATGCACGAAGAGGTCGGTGAACATGCCGCCGCCGAACGGCCAGTAGCATCGCCACTGCGCGTAAACCGAGCGGTCGAACGGCACGTCCTCGGGCTTCGGGCCGACCGGCCGGCCGAGGAATTCGGACTTGTGCCCGAGGAACGTATCCCAGTCGATCGTCTTCGGGTTCATCGATTTCGTGAGCGAGTAATATCGCCACTGGCCGACGTTCGAGTTGCGGTAGTATCGCGTTTGCGCCTGAACGACGTGACCGATGCGGCCGTTGCGGATGAGTTCGTTCGCCTTCAACCAGGTCGGGTCGGCCATGCTTTGCACGCCGACGCTCATGACCATGCCGGTCTTCTTCCACGTATCGATGACGGCTTGGCCTTCGTCGATCGTCCGCGTCATCGGCTTTTCGCAATAGACGTGCTTGCCCGCTTCCATCGCGTCGCACGCTTGCTTCGCGTGCCAGTGGTCGGGTGTCGCCACGGCGATCACGTCGATGTCTTTGTTGTCGAGCAAAGCGCGGTAATCGCGGGCGACGCGGGTCTTGTCGCCTTCGGGAATGCCGCACCGCTTCGCGGCGGGGAACAGCCCCTGGCCCTTGCCCGCGCCCTTGGTTTGATCGCCATCCCATACATCGCAGACGGCGTACGGTTCGGCGTTTTTGCCCAGCTTCTTCATGAGCAAAATAATGTCGATGTGCTGCTGGCAGCGTCCGCCCACACCGACGAAGCCGACGTTGATTTTGCCGTTCGCGCCCGCCACCTTGGCGTAACTCTGCGCAGTCAGGGTGAGTGCGCCGCCCGCAACTGCCCCCGTTTTGAGGAACCCACGACGGTTCGGTTTCTTGGCAGGTGTCATGTGTGCAATCCCCTCTGATAGTTGCGGCAGGAAGCCCACGACGAGCATCGTGGGGCATTCTCAGTGTAACCGTTCCGCCTCATGAAGCAACATGCCAAGATGAGGCTTCGGAAGCCGTTTTGAACGAAATGGTTTCTAACGGGAGCCGGATTGTTAGCCCGACGCGCTAGCGAGGAAAGCCCACCAACGCTACCCACACGCTCAATTTTCAGGTGGCAACAGCGGCGGTTTGCAGGGAGTTTCGGCACTGCCGAAAGTTTAGTCCGGACAGGGCACTAGAATCATGCCCCGCTGGTCTGCTGAAATGCCTGGTTCGGCGTGCCGTCCGGCCGCTCGGCGACCAACGCGATGGCAGACGCGACCGTAGCGAACCCCCACCACAGGAGCGGGATGGGCTTGTCCGCGGCCTGTGCCAGGCCGCCTGTCAGGCCTGCGCACAGCCACGCCCCTTGGACCGCGAGCGATACGACCCAGACGCCCCGGCGGGTGCCGAGGGACGGGACCGACACCGCCCGCACGATGTAGCCGGCCACGACCACGTACCCAATGCCAAACGGGACCGGAAACAAGACTGCGGGGCCGAACACCAGAAGCAGGAGTACGCCCCAGTATGACCCGCCCAGTGCGAGGACGACGGCAATCAACCGCGGCCACGATGGGACAGAACGATCGCCGACCTCGTCCACTTTATGCCCTCTTTGGCTCGGGGACTCTCCGCCGCCGAACGACCCTGCTAAGGGGCAACCGTGTTAGAAAACGATACTCAAGTTCAACGACTGTCAAGGGGGGTTCGCTGCAGCGCATGGTTCGGCGTCTTGGCCCGCGCCCAGAAGCTCGACCTCGAACACCAAGACGGCGTTTGCCGGCACGCCCGGAACAGCCTGATCCCGGAAGCCCAGGTGCGGGCTAACCCGCAACCGTCGCACCCCGCCAACCCGCATCCCAATGACGCCGCAGGACAGGCCGGCGACTACCTGGCGTCCACCAGCCCGGAAGGACACCTCGCCCGCGCCGAAAGGATCGCCGCGGTTAAGCGTGCCTCGCCACCGAATGGACACGACTCGGCCTCGCTCCGCGACCGGGCCTTCGCCACTGGTGATATCCTCGATGTCGATGCCGTTCGCCACCCGAGCGCCCTCCTCCGCCGAACGACCTAGCTCAGCCGCGACAGGGCTGAGAATCCTTGAACCCGCAAAACCCGTCACGCCCTGGCATCGACTGCAGCGACTGGTCAGCCTCACTGGTCGAACAGCTCCAGGCTGCGGGGGCTGTACCCGAAGACTCGGACCATGCCGGACCCGACGCGGAAATCCAGCCCCACCCGTTGGAGCAGCGGCACTAGCCAAGTCGAGTGGTCGATGACGCTGACCCGTGGCGGCATCCGCCGTTTCGGTCACTTCGTCTTGTGGCTGAGCATCCACGTGTAGAGTTCTTCGTTGGCGTAGGCTTCATCCCAGCTGTTGTGGCCGACGCCGGGGTACTCGGTGTACTTCGGCTTGCCGCCCGATTTCGTAATCGCGTCGATCATCGTTCGCGAAAGTTCGACCTTCACGGCGGTGTCTTTGTCGCCGTGGAAGCACCACGTCGGCAAGTCCTTAATCTTCTCGGCGTCTTTCAGGTTGCCACCGCCGCAGATCGGGACGATCGCCGCCCACTTTTCGGGGTGCGCGGCCGCCAAGCTCCACGTGCCGAACCCGCCCATCGACAGGCCCGTTAAATAGACGCGCTTCGCATCGGACTTGTATTCCTTCATCGTCGCTTCGAGCATCTTGATCGCGCGTTCCGCATCGGGCGAACCCGACTGCCAACGCTTCACCACTTGCGTTTTGAGGTCTTCCGCTTGAGGAATGATCGTTAGGAACGGGAACGTCTTCGCGACCTTTTTGATGTGCGTACCGATACCCTGATCGGCAGGCATTTTCGAGCCGCCCTTCGTTTCGCCGGCACCGTGCAGGAACAGAATCACGGGCAGTTCCTTCGTGCCATCGTAATCGGCGGGCACGAACACGATGTACGGCGACTCGCTGCCGTCGGCGTTCTTGAAAGACTTCTCGAGGAAGCCCGTTTTCTCGGCAGCATCAGCGGGGGCGGCGATCATGACGAGTGCCATCACAAGGAGGATTCGGCGGAACATTTACGATACTCCAGACGACGCGGGGAGGTTTTCAAATTGCGAACGAGTGTTTTGTACGTTTTACAAGCCCGCATCACAAGTCTTTCTCGCGTGCGATACACTTCTGGCGGTGGAGATTGACGCAGGAATCGTCACTTTCGCGTCAGGAACGGTCGCTCGATGATGTGATAGCTGATGGCTGCGGCGATGCTCGTTAGCAGGAGTTTCATCGAAACGGCTGCGACGGGGTCGAGCGTGGGAAACTGCGTGTGGATCGCATCGAAGATGAGGTAATGCCAGAGATACAAGCCGTACGAGAGTTTGCCGATGTAGACGAGTGGCGGGAACGCGAGCCAGCGACCGGCGATGGCGCCACGCCCTTCCGCGAGCAACGCGATCGCCACACACGACAACATCGCAGCGAGCGCGTAACCGCCGAGGCAAAGTAACGACAGCGAACGCTCGGAAGCACCGACGCCCGCAAACAAATGCAACACCAGCGCGAGGCAGACGATGCCTGCAACGAAACGCCACACACGCGATTCGGGCAACAAACGATAGCGGAACGCGAACGCGGTGGCGGCCCCGAACAGCACGGCATCGATCCGCGTGTCGGTTCCGTTGTAGATGCGATACTCGGTGCCACCCATCGCCGCGATCGCGAACCGCCAGCCGACGGCCAACACCGCCAACGCCAGCACGACGAACCCCGCACGGCGAATACCCGCCAAGCGAACGATCAGTAGCAGCACGAACGGCCAGACGAGGTAAAACTGTTCCTCGACCGCCAACGACCACGTGTGCGACAGGTGATTGTCCGAGACGGCACGCAGCCCGATCAGCCAGTTATTCGCGTAAAACGGCGTCAGTGCGGCCATCGTGAGCATCGCCTTGCGATCCCAGCCGGTGTAACAGCACGCGATGTAAATGGCATCGACGATCAGGAACGCGAGCAGTGCGGGCAGCAGTCGCCGTACGCGACGAACGAAGAATCGGCCGAGTTGGATTCGTCCCGTGCGTTCGATTTCGCCGAGCAAAATCGCCGTGATGAGGAAGCCACTGAGCGCAAAGAACACGGTGACACCGTTGCCACCGATCGTGCATTGCAGGTGAACGCCGATGACGGCGAGGATCGCGAATGCACGCAAACCGTCCAGTGCCGGAACGCGCCCGAGGTTACGCGGGGCCGGTTTCATGGGAAGCGGGGTTTGGCTCAGAGCGGGCGCAGTCTCAGCGTTCGGATACGCATCGGTTGGGCGAAGCATTCCAGATTTCAAATGAGTAAGGGGCGAACGAATCGTCCGGTTTCCCGAGCGGCGCAAATAGAAGATAGTGCGCAATTTTGCAACGCGAATGGGGCATCAACGAGTGGCGTTTTACTCGGTGATCTCGCGAATCACGCGGCACGGGTTGCCGGCGGCCATCACGCCTTCGGGGATGTTTCGCGTCACGACGCTGCCCGCGCCGATAACGGTTCGCGAACCGATCGTGACGCCGGGGCAGATGATCGCGCCGCCGCCCACCCAGACATCGGAACCGATGACGATCGGCTTCGCGAACTCTTGCTTCCGACGCAAATCCGCGTTCATCGGGTGCGTGGCCGTGTAGATTTGCACGTTCGGCCCGAACAGAGTGAAATCGCCGACTTCGACGCGGCACACATCGAGCACGACGCAATTAAAATTGAAGTACACGCGCTCGCCGAGAAAGATGTTCGTGCCGTAATCGCAGTGAAACGGCGGCTCCAGCCAGACGCTATCGCCCCCGGAACCGAGTAACGTCATCAAGAGTTTCTTGCGCGTCTCGGCCTCCGATTCTCGCGTGGCGTTGAAGGCGTGGCACAAATCGCGTGCCCGCTCCCGCGCCGTCGCCAGTTCCGGATCGAGCGAGTAATACAGTTCGCCCGCAAGCATCTTGTCGCGTTCGCTTCGCATCGGCACTTTATAAACCCTTCCGTCTCACGAAGCCACATACCGAACCGACGCGAATTGCAATCCGAACGCTCCAGATGGGATGTCGGAATGGAGTCTCGGGTGGATGTTCTCGGCGTGGCTCGCGTGCTCAGTCGGCTTTGTCGAGCATGAAGCGAATTCCGGCGGCCTCGGCGGTTTCGATGACTTCAGCCATGTTACTCAACTCGCGAGAATCGGCCTGGTTTCAATTGCGGCGATTTTGGGTAGCAGGGAATGATTCCACCACTTACCCACCCACCCATCCCTGGAATCATTCCCGATTTCGGAATCA
>JAYVQG010000371.1:0-3843 GCA_043757025.1 Limnoglobus sp. | reverse complement strand
TGGGCGACATCCAAGTACAGAGATGGGACTTGTTTGATCGTAGGTCGCAAAATCGATTCGTCCAGTGCAATCGGAAAATTCGCGAGCAATCGTGCGAGGTACGTTTCGCAGACTCTACGCCTTCGCTGCTTTTTCTGCTTGCAGCACGGGTTTCCACGATCGGAGGTGCTCGAGCGCGTCGCGGAGCGATGCGGTTGCGGTATCGCAGCCGGCGGCTTTCCATTCTTCGACGTTCAGCGCCGAATCGTTCCAACGTCCCATGACGATTTGCGCATCGGGACAACGCTGGCGCAATCGCTTCACCAAATATCGTGCGTGTGCCACCCCACCCGGTGGTAGCGAACCGATGAGGATCACTTGCGGGTTGAACTCGGCCGTGTCGGTCACCATTTCGGAGGCGAGTTTGGTCGCGGAATGCACGCGGACTTCCCAGTAGGCAATCGGCATTCGGGATGCCAACGCTTCGAGCGACAACTGGTCGAATTCATCTTGTGCCGGACAGGCGAACACGCGAATTCGCTCGACGAACTCTTCGTCGCCGCTCGGCTTCTCGCGAACCTCGTCCAATGTTTCGTCGAGGACTTCGCGGGCCACTGCCAGGACGCGGGCGTTGTCCAGTTCCTCGAGTTCTCCGTTTGCGCGAGAGGCTTTGAGTTGAACGAGTGCAGGAAGAAAGACCTCATCGAACACGGCTTCGGGATCGCGGTCTTTCAGTGCGAGTTTTAACGTGTGCATCGCTTCGTCTTGATCCTTCGTGACCAATCGTTGGAACAGCGATTGCGATGGGGAAAGCGGGGGCTTGTTGCCGAGAAGAACTTCCAGGAACCGAAACGGCGGCGCATGGCGACCGAGCACGAGTAAACAGGTCGTGATGGGGCTGGAAAGGATTAACCCAATTGGCCCCCAGAGGAACGACCAGATTGCCGCAGAAACCAATTGCGCCACTTCGCTGACGCCGAGACTCTTGCCGTAAATGCGCGGTTCGATGAAGTTATTGACGATCATTTCGAGTCCGAGAACGATTCCCACCGTGCCGAGCGCGAGACCGAGATCGGGGCTGGTGGCGAATGCGAAAATCGCGGGTGGGATGACGCCGAGCCACGTGCCGATGTAAGGTACATAACGCATGAGCGTAATCAGGAATCCCCACAGCAGCGAATACTTCATTCCAATTGAAAAGAGTGCGATCGCCACGACGAGGCCGAACAGCGAGTTGATAATGAACTGATGGAAGAGATAGTTGCTGACCCGTTCGTTCGCATCGTTCATGGCGCGCGTAGTGGTGGTCATCTGATCTTCGCCGAGCAATCGCAGTAGCCGATCCCCGAGGTCGGTCTTCGATAGCAACATGAAGACGACCAAAATGAACGAGAACGCCGCTTGCCCGAAGGCTTCGGTCGCGGGGCCGACGATCGTGGTCACGCTCGGCGTCCACGCCGATTGTCGCGGTTCCATCACCAAAATCTTGTCTGCATCGCCTTTCGCCGGGGCGATCATTTTGTCGAGATCATCCATCAGCTTCGCGAGCGGCGAATCGGTCGATCCTAAAATCGAGGTCCGGAGCGACGCCACTTTGATTTTGATCGGCTCGGCGTTAGCCGTTAGGGTTTGCGTCAGACTGGCCAACTGTTGGGTGATGAGAAACGACGTTCCCAAAAATAGGCAAACCGCCGCAGCCACCGTCATAATAACGGCAGTCATTCGGCCAATCGCGCGACGCTGCAAGAACGCCACGACGGGTGCGAGAACGTACGTGAAGAAAATCGCCATCGCGATCGGGATCGCCACCACGCGACCGATGTAAAGCAGGCTTAAAATCACCGTCGTCGTGACGACGGCGGAGAGCGTGATGAGTGCGTTTTGCCAAGCGGGTCGGGTCGTAGCGGCCATTGTGTTGCCCTGAGAGTGATTTCTCAGGTAAGCAAACGCAATGCCGCAGTTTGGCACGAGAACTGCAATTTGAAATTTACCACGTCGATACCAATTTCACTCCGGCCCGCGAGAAGAAGCACTCGCGGGCCGTCATCTTTTCGCATTCGCGTGCATTTCCGAGCAGCAAAATTGACTTATGCGATGTATTGGTGTGGTGTATCTCGAACGAATGCTTCGACATCGTCTAAAAGCAATCCCAAGAACGAATTCAAATCGGGAGCAAGTCGCTTGACTTGCGTTTGTCGGCCATCGTATACGCCATCGTGCAATGGCCCTGGTGGGAGATACAACACATCGGACTCGATCCTGCGCACGACGAACAAACCGCCGTTACCCGTCGACCCGAATGCCAAGACTGCACCGGCATAGTCGCCCATCACCTGCGTCGGGTCACTATCGGGGCGCGACATGCCTAGTTTTGCAATCGCTTTTATAAAGTAGCCATTGTGAATATCCGGCAGACTCAGCCCATCGCAACACCTGTAAAAGTCAAAAAACGCAGCGACCGCATCGCCGCCAATGGTCGCGAGTCGTTCCTCCACAAATACAGGATCTTGCGGTACTGCAACAACATTGTCGCCGAGCGGATAGCCGAAGTCTATCGCGTTCATTTCGGCGATGAGTTGATTTAGTCTGATTGTTGTTTCATGAAAATTCATTGTGCATCTCATAATAGATCAATCTACTAGAACCTAGAACCATTCAGCAGCATACCGCAGTTCGATTTGTCTTGCAAACGCTTCAACTTCTGCTCGAGTTGCATCTGGGTTCAATCTGCGAAATTCTGCCCATTCATTCGTTATCCTTTGATGAATATTTACATCAGCTCTCGATCCTCTCACTCCACGAAGATTACTAGGTTGATGGAAATCAAAATCAGCAAAATCCGGTCGCCCCATATACTCTTGAGGAATACGGTGATGGACATCCCAATCGTCAGGTAATCGTGACCTGCCTTGTCCGTGTCGCTCGGCCATATACCTGCCGCGATAATTCTCAGGTGCTGGTGCCCGTCTCGTAGCTCGTGCCGCTGCCTCTGCCGCGATTTGTTCGGCGGTGCGGCCGGCGGGCACCAGTGTCACCGGCGGTACTGTGCCGGCGACCGGCGGTGTCGTTGCACCGGGTGCGGTTACGGTTCCGCGGGGTGGCTGGGGCACGACGGGACGCTGACGCGCCATCGCCGCCATGTTCCAATCGGGGGCCGGTTCAAATTGTGGCGGCTGACGCGTGAGTATGCTGCGACCTGTCACCCCCGCAGCGGCTCCGGCTGAATTCGCATCCGGTGCTGCACGCAGTGAGGCCAATCGCCCCAAAACCCCTCGCGCGATCGAAGCCAATCCCAACACCGTCATCGCATCGGCAGTAATCGAAAGGACCGCACCCCCGTGCGTTCGCTCGCCGTTTAAATACCCGATTAAGTGGACGTTTCGCGGCTCATAACCCGTAATGGTGAAAACACCAACCGCATCGACGACAATATTGACAGTATTGACTACGGGGTCGATGAAGACAACTTCCACACCTTCGACAAACCCCTCGCGGGCATTTCTCGCGGCATCGCGAGTGTCGTTGTAAATATAGTCCCAAACATAACCCGAAGTCACCGTGCCGACGATGTACGGAATGCTTTGGTTAAAGGGGATCCAATCCCCGACATCGCTCCAAAATCCCGATTGTGCTGAGCCGTTCGTAATATTCCCAGCGGCGATCATCTCGGCGTAGGCGGTTTTGGTCATGAACGGGACGAACATTCCGTTGGCGGTGGTGTTGTACAGCCACTCGTCGCCGGGGCGGATCGAGGTCGGTACGCCCGCTTGCACGGCGTTTGCGGCGGGGGCGGCGGCTTGCACGACGGGTGGCGTACTGCCGACGACGACGACTTGCGGCGGATTTCGCAGGGGATTGAACGCG
>JAYVQG010000370.1:0-15241 GCA_043757025.1 Limnoglobus sp. | reverse complement strand
AGACACTTTCACGACACTTCCAGACACTGTGCAAAAGTCGACTTACGTCGCATCGTCTCCGATTTTTTGACTGCGCGAAATCGTGTGGGTTCGCATCGAATCGCGACTTCGTTATACCGATGCCAATCACCCATTGGAATCGTGCCAGCCCGCTGCGCCAGCTAGCGCGCTAGTGCCAGAACTCGGAATTAACGCCCCAAGTATTTCGCTTGTTTCCACGGGAATTCCTGCAAATTCTGTGGCAGATCATTTGCGAGTTCCGGCACTAGCGCGCTAGCGCGTCGGGCTAACAAGAATGGTTTGTTAGACCGGTGACGTGTCATTTCCGACCGTGTGAAGTCTAACCGCCCGTTCGCGGTTTTGGTTTTGCGGTCGGTGCTTTGCCGTCGAGTTGCGGCAGAAGCCAATCGAGGCCGTCGAGGTTATCTTGCAGGCGTTGTTCGGCATCGTCGCTGGTGTGGCCGAGGATACCGATGGGGCCGGTGTAGCCACTCGCGGCGATCGTCTTCAATAGGTTCAAATCGAGGTCGCCTTGGCCGAGGACGAGGATTTTCTTTCCCTTCTTTTCGCCATCCTTCACCATGCCGTTGAGGTTGAGTGCGTAGAGGTGCGGTTGCATTTTCTTAAGTAGTTCCGGAAAGCGGTCGAGGTGGTCGTGTCCGTGGTGCAAGTTGTAAACGAGGCCGACATTTTTCAGTTTCAGTTGCGCGATGATTGCCAGTTGATTTTCCGGTTCGCCGAACCACGCGCCATGGTTGTACAGTCCGACGGTGCAGCCGATCTTGGCTGCCGCTTCAGCGATGGGGCGGAGCGCGGCCGCGTGCTGTTCGACTTTCTTTGCCTGCTCGTCAGCAGTCGTTGCGACTGCACCGCCGTTCATCGTCACCCAGAGTTGCGTGTGGATTTTATGCTTCTCCAATGCCGCCAACAACACCTTTGCGTTCTCGTCCAGGCTCGCCGGAAACCAGACGGCGCTCAGGTTGACGCCTTCGCGTTTCAGGAAGCGAATTTCGTCGTCGAACGACGGAAGGTGTTGAGCGCGCCAGTCGTAGGCAAACTGTTTGAAGCCGAGTTTGCGGAGCATCACCGCACGATCTTCCGGCCCGCGATTCTTGCTGTCGAACGGCACGATGCACCACGCCCAAAGGTTCTCGCGGGCAAAGAGCTTCTCGGTTGGCGTTTCGGCCGTGGCGAACTGTGGAAATCCGCAGGCAACGAACGAGAGGAGGAGAATGTGTCGCACGGGAACCTCGCGAATTTCGTAACGGGCGCGTCTTGCCATGCCTTGCTAGATAACTAAACTAGCGTTTCCCGAAAATTTGGGGCAACTACTTTTACACGATGCGAAGACAGGTGGGAGCGATGATTCGGAAGACGTCGAGCAACAAGGGGCGAACCCGCTGTCGGTTTTGTACGAAGGAAGGATGCCCGCGCCCGGCGTTCGTCGACTTCAAGGACGTCTCCTCGCTGAAGAAGATGGTCAGCGGCCAAGGCAAGATGTTCAGCCGCAAGCGTAGCGGGCTGTGTGCGACGTATCAACGTGCGGTGTCCGCCGCCGTGAAGCGGGCGCGATTCATCGGTCTGCTGGCCTACGTCGGCGAGTAATTGCCTGCCGAGGCGGTCGGTTGAATTTCCGTAACCCGGCCCGGTGCCGGGTTTTTTTACGCCACCCGTACCGTTTTGCGAGGTGACCCGTGGCCGACATTACCCAGGCGTTCGCCGCTGCCGTCGAGATGCATCAAGCGGGGGATCTCCCCGCGGCCGAGCAGATGTACCGTTCGATTTTGCAGAAGCTGCCGAACCACTCGGCGACGCTTTGCAACCTCGGCGCGGTGCTCGTTCGGCAGGAGAAACTCGACGAAGCCGCGCAGTGTTACGCGATGTGCCTGGCCGCAAGCCCCGGCTACCCGGACGCGCATTACAACTACGGCAACCTCTACCGGCGCGTCGGTCAGTTCCGCGAAGCGATTGCCGAATATCAATCGTGCTTGCGCGGGAACGCCAACCATGCGAGTTCCTACTTCAACATGGGCTTGGCCTACACCGCACTCGGCGAACTCGGCGCGGCTGCGGAATCGTTCCGGCAAACCATCGGCATCGAGCCGCAACACGCCGATGCGTACAACCGCCTCGGCGACGTGCTGCTTCGCTCGGGGCAGATCGCCGAGGGCATCGAGCAATTTCGCCGCTACGTGGCATTGCGACCGAACGACCCACGCGGCTTGAACAACCTCGGTCTGGCGATCGCCAACGGCGGGCGACCGACCGAAGCGGTGGAGTTGTTGCACCGGGCGATCGCGTTGAACCCCGAATACGCCGACGCCCATAACACACTGGCACTGGCGTACGAAGCCCTCGGAAAGAAAGACGATGCCACTACGCACTACCGCGAAGCGGTGCGCATCAATCCGAATTACGCGGATGCGTGGAGCAACCTCGGCACGAACCTGACCGAACAAGGTCGCGCCGACGAAGCGATTGCCGCCCTGCGGAAGTCCGTGGAGATTCGCCCGAGTGCCGCACCGATCCAGAGCAATTTGCTGTTGACGCTGAATTATTCGTCGAATCTGACACCGCAAGAAATCGCACTCGAACACCTCCACTGGGGCCGCCTGTTCGCGCCCGGCGAAACGCCACCTTCGCCCACGATCGTCGATAAGAACCCGAACCGCCGTCTGCATGTCGGGTATCTCTCCGGCGACTTCCGCGCGCACACCGTTGCCGGGTTCATCGAACTACTTTTAACGAATCACGACCGTACGCAGTTCCACGTGACCGCGTACGCGCAAGTGGCACGCCCAGACGATAAAACGCTATTTCTACAGAAGAAAGCCGACCGTTGGCGCGCCATTCCCGGCATGAACGACGAGCAACTTGCGAACCAGATTCGTTCGGACAAAATCGACGTGCTCATCGACCTCAGCGGGCACACCGCCGGCAACCGTTTGCTCGCGATGGCGTATCGGCCCGCACCGATTCAGGCGACGCTGTTCGGCTACCCGAACACGACCGGGTTGCCCGCCGTCGATTACCGCATCACCGATGAAATCTCCGACCCGCCGGGCCTCACCGAGCCGTTGTACGTCGAACGACTGTTGCGGCTCGATAGCCTCGCATGGGCGTATCACCCGCCGTCCGATGCGCCCGCCGTCGCGCCGTTGCCATCCGCGGATCGCACGACATTCACCTTCGGTTGTTTGAATAACGCCGCGAAGATTTCGGACGAATGCTTGGCGACGTGGGCGAAGATTCTGCTCGATGTGCCCTCGTCGCGGCTGGTCTTATTGGCGGGGCAATCGCAGGCCGCCGCACGGCGGTTGACCGAACAATTTGCGGCGAAGGGCATCGAGCACGACCGCATCGAACTCGTATTCCGCCTGCCTCGTAAGGATTACTTCGAAGCCTATTCGATGATCGACCTCGCGCTCGACCCGTTCCCGTACAACGGCGGCGTGACGACGTGCGATGCACTCTGGATGGGCGTACCGACGCTGACGATCGCGGGTGCGAGCTACGTTTCGAGGCAAGGTGCGAGTATCCTCACGCACATCGGCCTCTCGGAGTTCATCGCCGATAGTCCGTCGAACCTGATCGAACTCGCGAAAGTCTGGAGTTCGAACCGCGAATGGCTGGCCGAAATCCGTGCCGGTTTGCGTTCGCAAATGGCGAAGTCCGCAGTGGCCGATGGGCCGGGTTACGTGCGTCGGCTGGAGGCGGGGTTGCGGCAAGCCTGGAAAGAACGCATCGCGAACGGGGGATGATTTTCGATGGCCGCACTCACACTTTTACGCCAAGGCCACCCGCTGGCGGAGGCCGCCGAACAGCGTCGACAGCTTCTGCCGCGTGCCGACGAAACGCCGTTCGAGGCGAAACTCGCCGAAGCGAATCTCTTCCCGCTTTTGGCGACGCGCATCGATACGCTGCAAGTCAACGTCGGGAAGATGTGCAACCAGACCTGCCACCATTGCCACGTCGACGCGGGGCCGGATCGCCGCGAAATCATGACCCTGGAAACGATGCAGCATTGCCTGACGGCGATGGAATCGGCGAACATCGGCACGCTCGACATCACCGGCGGCGCACCCGAGATGAACCCGAACTTCCGCTGGTTTGTCAGCCGTGCGCGAGAGTTGGGCCGTCACGTCATCGACCGCTGCAACCTGACGATTCTGCTCGCCCCCGGCTTTACCGATACGCCTGAGTTCCTCGCCGCGAACCGCGTGGAAGTCGTCGCGTCGTTACCGTGTTACACCGAATCGACCGTCGACAAACAGCGCGGCGATGGCGTGTTCGACAAGTCAATTCGCGCCATACGACGCCTGAACGATCTCGGTTACGGGCACGATGCCGCGCTGCCGTTGTCGCTGGTGTACAACCCTGGCGGCGCGAGTTTGCCGCCCCCGCAAGCGATGCTCGAAGCCACCTACAAACGCGAGCTGGCCGAACGCCACGGCATCCATTTCACGCGACTCTTCACGATAGCGAACATGCCGATAAGCCGCTTTCTCGACGACTTGCAAAAGTCCGGGAAGTACGAAAGTTACATGCAGAAACTGATCGCGGCGTTCAACACGAACGCCGCTGAGAATGTCATGTGCCGCTCGCTAGTTTCCGTAGGCTGGGACGGCCAACTCTTCGATTGCGACTTCAACCAGATGCTCGATCTGCGGATCGGCCACATCCGCGATTTCGACGCCGCCACGTTCGCCACCCGCACGATCCTCACGGCCCAGCATTGCTACGGCTGTACCGCCGGTGCCGGATCGTCATGTACCGGCGCGGTCGTGATTTGAGTGGCCAGAATCGACGTAAGTTCGGACATAATTTTGTTGACCGCCTCTCGCGGAAAGTTGAACATGCACCTTGTGGGGGCGTAGTGTGCGTCTCCACTTTTCGGCAGCGGAGGTTCCCAATGGGTGATTCGGATGGTCAGATCATTCGGCTCCTTACCGAGTTGCGTGACGCCCAGCGGGAGGATTTGACCTACCGCCGCAAGGCGGTCGAAGAGTCGCTGGCGCTGTCTCGTCGTGCCGTTCGGATGCAGCGGATTGGACTTCTGATTGTGCTCGGAGGCGTGGTCGTGATCGGCGGCGGCTTGCTCGCCCTCAAGTGAGTCGGTAGTACAGTTGGGCTTCCGCGTTTCATCCATGTCAGAAGCGGTGGGGTTACCGATGTCGAAATTCGTCAAACCGATGGCTTCTGGTGGCGGGGTGAACAGCGAATGGACAAAGCGAGCATTACCGAAATCGAGCTAATCCGAGGCCCTTGCTTCGGCACTTGCCCGGTGTTTGAAATTAAAATCACTCGCGCCGGTTCCTATCGGTACGACGGTAATTGGTATGTGGAACCGCTGGGCAAACGAACTGGCGGATTTCCTGGCTACCTCTTCGAACGACTGGCCGACGTTTGCTACGAATTACGGATTCTGGAGCTAGACGACGTGTATCCATCCGACTTTGAAGACGCACCGCTTACCGCCGTCAAGATACGTCACACCGATGGCGTCAAGGTCGTCCGTAACCATGGTGGTAACACTGGCCCAGTGAGATTGTGGGCGTTTGCGGTGATCGTGGAACACGCGATGCGAGAAGCATTTGCGATCGACGACCGCAAAAAGGGTAAACGGTAACCTCGCCAGTGCGAAATTCACGCCGACCAACTACGTTATCGCGCACCGCGACACCTGCAATCCGCGTGTGTGAGAATGCCGCTGCGAACCATACCGGCATACGGGGTCGCGTAAATCCCGCTTGCCTATTTCACCAAATACTCGAAGTGTTGGCGGAACTGGGCGGGGGTCATTTTCACGACTTCCGCGAGTGAGGCCAGCGTGGCGGGGTCGGCGAAGTCGGTGGCTTCGAGGCGGATCATGTAACGGCGACCGCACTCGAAGGTTTCGCTATCGACGTCGACGAGGCGCGGCCGCATTCGCGACGTTTTCGGATCGATCATATCCTCGAATTTCAGCGGGGTCATTTTGCCGCCGATGAAGCTGACGATCGCGCCGTATTCGCTCGATTCGGGGGACATCAGAAACTTGACCGCGCCGTAGCCGAGGTTGCGCGTGTACTCGGCATCGAACGGGATCGGGTCGGCACAACGCAGTTCGTAGCCGAGGTCTTTGTCGACCATCGTGATCTTCAAGCCGAGTTTGCCGAGCCGCCAATCGAGTTGATTCCGGATGATGCGGCCGAGTTCGATCTCGCCGAGTCGCAGGTGGCCGTGGTCGTCGCGTTGCAGCGTGCCGTAGCGGCTGAGTTCGTCTTCGCCGAGAACTTGAATCATCGATTCGACTTCAAATTCGTTGCTGCCGTCCTTTTGCGAGAGCAGTTTGCAGCGTTCCTGCGCCGCTTCGCGAATGTTCTCGGCGAGCCATTTATCGGTGACTTTCACGGCCTTGTTGGCGGTGACGATCGAATCTTTTTCGAGGCGGAAATGGCCGAGGTCCGTCACGAGGTTGTTCTCGCCGATGGCTTCGATGAGGCCCTCGGCCAGAATGACGAGGCCGTACTCTTTGCCTTGTGCTCGGCGCTTGATGATCGAACCGATGATGATGTCGCAGATCTGGCTGAGCTTGACGTGATTGCCGCGGAATTCTTCGGAGATGATGGTCACAGTCGCCGCCGATGCTTTACCGATCCCGAGCGCGAGGTGGCCGGCGGCACGGCCCATGCTGACGATGAGATACCAGCGCGTGGTGGTCTTGGCGTCTTCGTGAATGTTGCGTGCGAGGCCGACGCCGACGTGCCGGGCCGTCTCGAATCCGAAGGTGGGGATTCCGGGGGGAAGGGGCAAATCGTTGTCGATCGTTTTCGGAACGTGAGCGACCTTGATCTTTCCAGCGGCTCGTTTATACACTTGGCTGCCGGAAAACGCGGTGTCGTCTCCGCCGATCGTGACGAGGTACTTCGCACCGAGTCGATCGAGCGATGAAATCACGCTGAGAAGGTCTTCGTCTTTCTTAGCGGGGTTGGTGCGGCTGGTGCCGAGCAACGAGCCACCGCGGTTGTAGTACGGGGCGACGTCGGCGATGGTGAGCGTTTTGGTTTTCGTGAGGTCGCCGGAGACGAGGTTTTTGAACCCGTCGCGAATGCCGATGACTTCCCAGCCCTGGTTGATGGCTTCGATGGTGACCGACGAAATCACACCGTTGATCCCGGGCGCAGGCCCGCCACCTACAAGGATCGCTAACCGGCCACGGGATGCGGGAGTTGCCATGTTGTTTCTGCCTCATGCTGCGGATGAAAATCGTAACCCGCCGAAACGGGTCGTCGTTGAAAAGATCGGATTCCGTCGCCAATTTTCAAGGGCAATCGTCGTACTGGCGGCGATCGCGTTGGCCGGTTGCCGGATGGGGGCCAACCGCTGCCCGCCGAACCAGGAATTGTGGTCCGAAATCGGCCAGAGTTCGTACCGCGCGTCGGATCCGGCAGTTTTCGAGCGACTCGCGGATCAATTCCAAGGCGGCCCACCCGCCGTGCCGCCCGAAGGCAAGAAGTATAATATTCTCGCGTTGTCGGGGGGCGGTAAGTACGGATCGTTTTCGGCGGGAGTGTTGAACGGCTGGACCGAGTCTGGCACGCGGCCGACGTTCGACCTCGTTACGGGGGTCAGCACCGGATCCATCGTCGCCGTCTACGCCTTCCTGGGTAGCGAATACGACGCGAAGCTCCGCGAGTTTTACACGACCGTTACCACGCGCCAAGTCTTGAATAACAAGTGGCTACCGATCGCGCTATTCACCGATTCTTTGGCGTCGTCGGCACCGTTGAAACGCCTCATCGATAAAGCCGTCGACCAGCAATTACTCGACGCCGTTGCGGCAGGGCACCGCTGCGGGCGACGCTTGCTCGTCGGCACGACGAACCTCGATACCAAACGCCTCATCGTCTGGGATATCGGTGCGATCGCCGCTTCGGATCGACCGGATAAAGCCGAGTTATTCCGAAAGATTGTCCTCGCGTCTGCGTCGGTGCCGGGCGAATTTCCACCGGTTCGTATCGACGTCGAAGTCGACGGTAAGAAATACACCGAGCTGCACGTCGATGGCGGCGTCACGAGCGAAGTCTTCGTGCGATTGCCGCACCTCACGCTCGAACCGGGACACCTCGATCGCGGACCGCGACCGCTGGCCGGGTCGAATGTGTATGCGATTATTGCCGGGAAACTGTACGCCGACCCCGAGTGCATTCGACCGAGGCTCTTCGGCATCCTCGGCAAATCGGTGTCGTCGCTGATTTACGCGATGACGCAGAACGACTTGCTGCGGATTTACACGCTCTCGCTACTTACGGGGATGAAATTCCACTTCACATCGCTGCGGCAAGATTACGTAGACAAAGGCGACGCACTGTTGTTCGACCCGGTCGAATTGGTGGCTCTATTCAACGAAGGCGTGACAGTCGGTCGAAACACCGATGGCTGGCGAACGAACCCGCCTGGCACGAACGCCAACGAACAGGTGATCCCCCGTACCGGCACCGCATTCCAGACGCATCCGGTACCGAAAATGCCGTGAAACGAGCGTGCGGAGTGCGAAGGGGCACCCATGCTCCTCGCAAAATAAATTTGGCAAATGCGGACCTGCGAACTACGTACTGTTATCCGTAGTTGAGGTTCGTTCATGCGCAAGATTCGTTCGGTTCGTCGGTTGTTATCCCAAGTGGAACTCTTGGAGGATCGCCTGACGCCGGCGCTGGTGACGTGGGATGCGGGCGGCAGCGATTTCCGTTGGGACAACGCGCTCAACTGGTCGGGCGATGTGCTGCCGGGCGCTCTCGATGACGTCGTCATCGGCAATGCGTTCGCGGCGGACACCATCAAGCTCTACAACATTCACGCGAAAGTGGCGACGCTCAACAGCGCTTCGAGCATCGAGATCTACCGGTACAGCATTCTCGAAGTCACTGCCAGTCCGATCGAGGCGAAATCGCTGATCCTGCTAGAAGGCACGTTGCTCAACTCGATCACAACGGTGACGACACCCGTGGAGGTGCCGAAGCTGCCGTTGCCGATGGGTTTCACGAGTGGTTCTGGCGAACTCGACGGGATGACAATCAACGGCGATTTGATTGTGGGGGCGACTTACTTTGCATTCGCACATGTTCGCAATGGATTGACACTCAACGGGAGCGCATTCCTTGGAGCAAAAATTCAAACGAGTACCGAAGCGGGACACCTCGAATTTCAGGGTACCCAGACGTTGACAGGTACTGGCAAGGTGTTGCTTGGTGACAGCCTGTTCAATGGCGTAGGCGGCGGAATACTGACAATCGATTCGGGAATCACCATTTCGGGCAAGTATGGTTCTGTCGGCCGGCCCGGCTCGACGACGATCAACAAGGGCACGATTCGAGCTGAGGGCGCGGGGGGATTATTGACTCTCTACGGGAACCATCGCGGGTACACGCCGGGGGTCGGACTGCTGGACTCGACCGGTGGGGCATTCATCCTCTTGACTGGGACGATGGAAGGCGGCGGGGGCCACCTGAACCTCGGGCCGAATGCCAATTTCGCTGTGGTCGACTGGCAAACGCACGGCACTTTGCGCGGCATCACGGTCGACGGAACGATCTACGCGGATAATGGTGGGGAGTTGGATAATGTCACGATCAATGGCGTACTGAAGGTGGGATTCGACTCGCAGTATGTGACTGGACTCAACAAGGGAAAAATCCGCAACGGACTCACGCTCAACGGCACCGCGTTCGTCGGTGTGGCGAATAGCGTCGTCGATGGCCAACTGATCTTCGAAGGCAGCCAAACGCTTGCTGGCAAGGGCCAGGTGATATTCGGGAAAGGCATCGGTGAAGGCAACGGCCTCTACGCGGGTAGTACCGAGACGCTGACGATCGGCCCGGACATCACCATCTCCGGCGAGAACGGTTTCCTCGGCAAAGCGGGTGCCACGATCAACCGCGGCACCGTACACGCGAACACAACCGGCGGCACGATCTCCACGCACGGGACATTCACGAACGAAGGCGAACTCCGCGCCACTGACGGCAAGTTCGTTCTGCAAAATCTGACGAACGCCGGGCGCGTGACAATCGGTACCAGCACGCTGACGATTACGAATGATTTCGAGAACCGACCGACGGGCCGCGTGGTGTCGAAAGTCGATGGCATCGCCTTCGGCAAACTCGAAATCGGCGGGGCGATGACGCTCGCGGGAACGCTGCAAGTGTTGCCCGTCGGCGCGGGGATTTTGCCGAACAATTTCTACACGATTCTCAACGCAGTCGGCACGCGAACGGGCACGTTCGACCAACTCGAAACCACTGGCATCGCGGTTGCATACGACGGTTCCCGAGTCATTCTCGGTAACCCGCCACCCCCGCCGGAGATCCCACCCGTGCCGCCACCTGTCAGCCCACCTATGGTGCCACCCGAAGTCCCGTTGCCGCCGGTGAATCCGCCCGCGCCACCCGAAGTTCCCCTGCCACCGCCACCGGTACCGCCGGTCATTCCACCGGCCCCTCCAGTCGTGCCACCGCCACCGCTGGTTCCACCGGCACCGCCAGAGATTCCCGCTTCGCCGCCGCCCGTGGAGATGCCAACATCGCCGCCGCCAATGGAGATTTCGCCGCCAACTGCACCGATGAACGCACCTGGCGGGCCGTCGTATCGCTTGTTGGTTAGCGGTAACAGCAACGACGTGCGCCGGTTCGACGTGAACGCAACGGGCACGCTGGTCGAGGGCACGGCATTCGCGCCGTTCCCCGGTCGTGCGGGTTCGGTGCGTGCCGTTACGGGCGATTTCAACGGCGATGGCCAGATCGACGAAGCGTACGTCACCGGTCCGGGCGGCGGCAGTTACCTTCGCATCGTTGGGGCGAACGGTGCCGATTTGTTGTCGGCAATCGATCTGTTCCCCAACGAAGATTTAACCCGCGTCGGGCTGTTCGTAACCGCCGGTGACATCGACGGCGACGGTACCGACGAACTCATCGTCACCCCCGATAACGGTGGCGGCGCGCGAGTCAAGATCTTCAAACTTACCGCGAACGGGCTGACGCAGATCGCAGATTTCTTCGGTATCACCGACCCGGATTTCCGCGGCGGAGCGAGGGCCGCCATCGGCGACCTCAATGGCGATGGGAAGCGCGATCTGATCGTGACGGCTGGCGCGAGCGGCGGCCCGCGCGTGGCGGTGTTCGACGGTCGTTCGATAGTGAGTTTCGGTACGCCGTTGAAAATGGTCGACGATTTCTTCGCGTTCGATGCCGCCGACCGCAACGGTGTCAACGTGGCGGCGGGCGATCTCGATGGAGATGGCAAAGCCGAGTTGCTGTTCGGGGCAGGCCCCGGCGGCGGCCCGCGCGTGTTGGTGTTGCGGTTCGCCGACCTCGCGAACGCCGGTTCCGCACCGTTCGCCAATTTCTTCGCCGCCGACGATACCCAACGCAACGGCGTGCAACTCGCAGCAAAAGACATCAACCGCGATGGCATCCTCGACCTCGTGACGATTGCCGAAGCACCCGCCCCAATGCTCCGCAGCTACGCGGGAAGCCATCAAGGGCTATCGCTCGATCCGCACGATACGATGCTAGAGGGCGCAACTTTCGGTGGCGCATTCGTGGGGTAAGAATTAGCCGCGACGCGCAGTCTTCGTAGCGGAGCGCGTGCGCGTCACCCACACACGTTTCCCTCGCTCGGCTTCGCAAAGCCAGTTTCGGAGTCACAGAATCTGAGCCTACTGGACTTGCGTTCAGATAGCGATGTGATTGGGATGGTTCCGGATTCGATTCGTGCCGTAACCGTTCGATAAACTAATATTCACTCTATGCCAGATGCGGGTCATTCATGCCGTACGCGCCGATCCTTGCGACGCTGGGTTACGTGTTCTCCCCGGATCGGCGGCGGGTGCTGTTGGTCCACCGGAATGCACGGGCCGACGATGCGCACTTCGGCAAGTACAACGGCCTCGGCGGAAAGCTCGAACGCGATGAAGACATCGTTGCGGGGATGACGCGCGAGATTCGCGAAGAGGCAGGCATCGAATGCGGGATACTGCAACTCGCGGGTACGGTATCGTGGCCGGGCTTCGGTAAGAACGGCGAAGATTGGTTCGGCTTCCTCTTCCGGATTCTCGATTGGACCGGCACGCCGTACGTCGCCAACGACGAAGGCGAACTCGCCTGGGTGGAACTCGATCGCGTGCTGCAACTGCCGCTGTGGGACGGCGACCGCTACTTCTTGCCGATGGTGTTCGACCTGGATGCGGCCCCGTTCCACGGCGTCATGCCGTACTGCGACGGCCAACCGATCAGTTGGAAGCATTCAAATCTCGTCTAACCCGACCACAATTTGCAATCGACACATCCGGCATCAATCGACTGGCGGCTATGCTTTAATGCCGCATTGGAAATTGTGCTGCGGTGAAAAGTGTTCTAGATTATTACGATTCCGTTCACAAAACCGACTGCCAGAACCCCGTGGATCTGGAAATACTGTTAGTTCCCCCTGATGCTGGAACGCAAACGATCCACGAAGACGGTTCTCGTATCGCGAGAACCCGACCCATTTACCCCGGAAGCCGGCGCAGTGCCACTTCCCGGGTATTGCTTGAAGCGGTTGCGCGGTCGGGGCGCATTTGCAACGGTTTGGGAAGCGACGACGCCGAGCGGCGAATCGATCGCGATGAAGTTCCTGTCGAGCCAGAATACCAACTCCACGGCGCGTGAAATTCGCACACTGCAAGGGATTCAGCGGCTCGAACACCCCAATCTGTTGAAAACGCGACGAGTCTGGTCGATGCCGGGGTACATTGTGATCGCGATGGACCTCGCCGATGCGAGCCTGCTCGATCTTTACCTGCTGTACGCCGAAGAGTTTCAGCAAGCGGTCGACGTGAAACAAATTTTGTTGTACTTGCATCAAGCGGCGGTGGCGCTCGATTTCCTCAACGCGCGTTCGCACGCTTTTGAAGGAAAGATCGTCGGTTTCCAGCATGGCGACGTGAAGCCGAACAACATTCTGTTGGTCGATGACGAAGCGAAACTCGCCGACTATGGGTTGGCGTTACCGATGAACGGAAGCTCGACGCCGTGTTACCGGCAGGGCACGCTCGATTATGCCGCCCCCGAGATTTTCCTGGGTAACATGACCGATACGAGCGACCAGTACAGCCTCGCCGTGACGTATCATCTGTTGCGAACCGGTGCGTTTCCGTTTCCCGCGCCTCCGAAGGTTCCCGGTAAAAACTACTACCGCCCGCCGCCCGATTTGAGCTTGTTGACGAACGAAGAGCAACCGATTCTCGCACGCGCCTTGTCGCCCGCACCGCAAAGTCGGTTCCCAACGTCTGCCGAAATGATGGCGCAACTGTTGCGAGCGAATGCGATGGAACTGGTGCCACTGGCGAGCGGGAAAATGTCCGTGCAACCGGTCTCCCGATCGTCGCGCATGTCGAGTATCACGCGGTCCACCGCACGACCTTCGCAGGCGTCCTAATGTTTTTCGCACCGTTTTTCCGCGTGGCGATGACCGCCCCCGGACGGCAGATCGCGTTTCGCCGCGCGGTCGTCATGCACATTTTCGCCGTTGCCGCGCTCGTCGGCTTCGTCATCCAAACGCCAACCCCCGCGATCATATCGGCCGTTGCGCAGATTCTGCTCGTGCTCGGCTTCGTCGAAGGGGCCGCGATGATCGGCTGGCGGTTGACGCAGTTGCCGAAGAGCCAAGCCCTCGAATTCCTGCTGATTTCGCCAATCCAGCCGAAGCGCGTCTACCTCGCCGAGTGGCTCGTCGGCGTCGGTCGCTTCACACTCGTTCAACTGGCGGGGCTGCCCGTCGTGACGATGTTGATCTTCGCGGACATCGTCGAAACGCCAGACTTACTCGTGCTCGCGCTGATGCCGTACATCTGGGGCGTTGTCGCGGGGTTGGGTCTGACGGCGTGGGTTTACGAACCGGTGAGCGTGAGGCGCATCGGCGAAATACTCGGCCTGCTCGGCGTGCTGTTTTACCTCATCATCGGCGTCGTGGCCGGCGAGAACCTGCGGCTTTGGCTGAACCGGATGCCCGAATCGCTCGGGCGCTTCCTGTTCGATTCCGTGATGTTCCTGCACACGATGAACCCGTTCGGCATCGTGCGTTACTGGTTCGCCAGCGATCGCGCCAACTGGCTGGCCTGGCAACGCTTCACGAACTTGCACCTGTTCGCGGCGGCGCTCGGTACGTTGTTCCTCTGGCGCGGGGCGTCGCGGTTACGCGGACACTTCCACGACCGGCATTACAAACCGCTCGATTCGTCGCGGGCCACGCAACTCGAACGGATCGGCGACAAACCGCTGTCGTGGTGGGCGATTCGCCGCGTCATGGAGTATTCGGGCCGCGTGAACTTGTGGCTCGCGGGTGGGTTCTCGCTGGTGTATGCCGCATTCCTGATGGCGGGCGACGACTGGCCCGCGTGGATGGGCAAGCTCGTGTTCTTCATGTTTGAAACGTGGGGCGGCGCACCGATGGTCGCGACGGCGCTCGTGGTGTTGGCCGCGGTACCGGCGGCGTATCAGTACGGCCTTTGGGATGCCAGCCCGCAAGATCGCTGCCAACGCCTGGAATTGCTGTTACTTACGGACCTCAGCAGTTGGGATTACTGCCATGCGTCGTTGTCGGCATCGTGGAAGCGCGGCCGCGGTTACCTCGTCGGCGCGGCGTTTCTCTGGGTCGCGCTCGCCGTCTCGGGTCGCATCGCGTGGTACGACGCCATCGCGGCCGCACTCGGTGCCTTCGCGATCTGGACCTTCTCGTTCGCGGTCGGGTTCCGCGGCTTCTCCACTGGCAACCAGACCAACGGCATCGCGAGCGTGTTAACGATGGGAATGCCGCTGGCCCTCTACGGCCTCTACCGATACGGCGGCGAGTGGACCGCCACCTGGGTGCCCACCGCGACTACGTTCCTACCCTTAAAAACCGGCATTTCCCTCGCGTGGCTCTGCGGCTTCCTCGTCACGAGCATCGCCGCATATTGTCTCCTTCGCCAAGGTCTGCGCAACTGCGACATCAATTTGCGATCGTGGTACAACGCCAATCAGGGAACGAAAGCGGCAGAGTGACCGTCGCCGAATGTGGTATCATTCCCACTGGCGATTCCCCGATGGGTTGATGCAAGTTCGCTTCGCCGGGCAATCGGAGTTCGCGCTGGTTTTGGTGGAAATCGAGTCGTACCCGAACGCCGATGCGGACCGTCAGGTATTTGAAGATGTCGCGTTAATTTACCTCGAACACCATCGGGTGC
>JAYVQG010000369.1:0-46497 GCA_043757025.1 Limnoglobus sp. | reverse complement strand
TAAACGTCCGCACGCGGCCCGCCACCTTCATCCGGCGTGATCGCGAGATCCGGAATGCCATCGCCATTGACATCGCCCGCGGAGACGTAAACCCCACCCGTAAACGAGGCTTCAAACGGCGCTACGGAGAAGAGTTCGGCTTGCGACTTGCCGTCGAGAATCCGAACCTGCGTCGCGACACCTGGACCCGTGCCCGCAACCAAGTCGGCAACGCCATCGTTATTGAAATCCGCCGACGCCGTGCGTATGCCGCCCGTGAAACCGGGGAAAGGCTCGACCGCGAATCGAACCGACTGATCCGCGTTGAGAAACTGTACGGAGCTTCCTCCGCCCACCGCAATCAGCGGAACGCCAACGAGCGTAGGCAGCGGCGGTGGTGGCGGAGGCGGCGGTGGAGGCGGTGGTGGAGGAGGAGGCGGTGGAGGAGGCGGTGGCGGAACCGTAGGCTCAATCGCCTTCGCCACATCGATCTTTCCAGTCGTCCCAAGCAAGGCATTTGCTGGGGTAGCGAGCACAGCGAAGCGGCTGACCTCTCGATCGCTGTCGAGCAGTGTCGTCTTCGCTCCTGGAATCGTGATCCCGGTTGTTAATGTGCCTGACGGCCCTGCGATCAGTTTCCCATCCGCGGTATACAGGGTGTCCCCAATCCGTATTCTGTCGTCGGCAAGCACACTGAAGATACGAGTGGGAGTAGGCATGACACCATTGGTGCCAAAAGTGAGGTCCGCTTTGCCGTTGAGACCGAACCGAAGGACGCCATCAGGAGTAATTGCCAACGACTGGCCACCGGATTGCACCCCAAGGACCGTTGCCTGAAATGGCCCGTTCGTCACATTCCCGGTTGTGGAAACAGTGACGAATCCTGCTGTTCCAAACACCGGATCCGGTAGCCCGGTATCTGCCCTTAATCTCGCGATTCGACTACGAATGACGTCGTTCGATACACCAGATTTACCGCCAATCTGCGAGTTTGCGCCGAACGAGATTTCACCGAGTCCTTCGAGTACTACGCCACTTACAAAAGCGAATGAAACACCAGAATTGGCTGGGGTTAGGATCGCACCTTCGGCCGGTACCACTTTACTGCTGAGAATTGCGCCTGAGGTTGACACTCGATTGACAGTGTAAAATAGCGTCACCTGTTCGACTGTTCCAACCTTAGTGGATTCGATACCGGGTGCGATCACCACTCCCGAACCGCCTTGATTGAGATCAGCGACAAAGCGTCGCGACGCCGCTGGAAAATTCAGTATCCCGTCGTTGTCGTAAGTCGAATCGAGTTTCCCGGAAGACGTGAGCCGACAAAAGATCGATTGAAAAGTCGTATTGGTTGTTTTACTGTCTATGTATTGCATTTGGATGGCCATCGTAATGCCTCCATCCGGAGTAATCACGACATCGAGTGGCTCGACCGTTCCGCCAAATGTGCTCGGGATAGTGAACGGTATGGATACGACACCTCCGTTACCGAACTGTGGATCGATTTGCCCTTTCGCCGAAAGCTGTGTCACATAAATCTCGGCCATCGTCGTCTTCGTAGCACTCGTTGGCCGTGTACCGACTAGGGTCACTTCGCCACTGGCCGAGTCAATGGCCACACGACTGAAAAGCGTGTCCGCCGGAACGGGAATCGTGACCAACCCGTCCGTGCCGAATTCCGGAATCGTTCCGACCGGTGCCGGTGTGAGTCGATCTTCCAGAGGCAGGACGAACAAACGGCGAGATCGTGTGAAACGCATTGGGAATCTCTTAGGGTCAAAAACAGTTAATGTCTGCTATTCTGCTCGCTAGTCGTCCATACTCACGTCGGCCCAGCGCGAGCGGGGCTGGTGTTTCGATAGAAAGTCGCCGGCACGCCCGAAGTCCGTTTTGCCGTTTCGTTCGGGCGTCAACAGTCGACCGAGTTCGTCGATTTGTTGCTCGGTGAACGAACCCTTCGCGTAGAGTTTCTCGACGTAGAGCCGAGCGACCTCGCGCGGCGGGTGCGGGTGTACGAACTTGGTGTGGTAAAGTTCGTAGGTCGTCGACCATTCTGCGTGGGATCGCAACAGCCAGCCGCGTTCGCGTAGGTCGGCTGTGAGTCGTGTAATCTCCTGCGGCGTCGCATCCCGACCCCACATCGTTCGGCGGAGGTCGTGGATCTCTGCCGTCATCGCGACATCGTCTTGCACTCCCATTTTCTGAAGCACGATCGTCGCATCGCGAAGTCCGGGCCACTCCACGTTTTTCGGTTTGCCGAGAGTCAAGCCAAAAAGTTGCGTCGGACCCAGAACAATCGTCTCGGTTGGGTTGAGCGATCGCGGCGGTTTCTTCGGCTCGATCATCTCGATGCGGATGGCGCGGGTCGGGCGATGCAGGCGGAACCGCAACTCTAAGTGTTGCTGAAAGTCGATTTTTCCGTCTCGCTCGTCGCGATTGACGCAGGCAAACCGCACATCGCACCGCGTCGCCGTTCGATCCGCACTTCGCAACGTCACGGTGGCCGCATTGCCGAGGACCGTCTTTTTCAACTGTTCCAACATCTGCGGTACGATCTCGTCGCGAAATCGCGTTTCGTCATCCATCGCTTTCGCGACGACTAATATCGGCTGTCGGTTGGAGGCTTCGGGCTTTTCATTCGTCAAATCATGCAATCCCCAACCCAACCCGCCCACGGAGAGCAACAAGATCGCGGACATTGCCGTCAGCTTGCCGATTCCCCACCCGAAGGTGGCGACGGGCAGTGGCACCGTGAGGCTGGCGATCATCGTCGGCGGGATCGCGGGGGCGGGGGCCGATAGCATAGCGGAGAGTGCTACCGTCATCGGAATTCCGAGGCGTTTCCGCAGCTTTTGCAAACCGCGAGACACGTATGAATCGACCGTGCCCTTCGACCAACCCAACTGGGTGGCGGCTTCCGCGTGGCTGAGACCGTCCCAGTAGACCAACTCCAACGGAAGGCGATACCGCTCCGGTAATTCCTGCATTGCCACCGAAAGTCGGTCGAATTCGTCCGGCTCGGGTCGCACGATTTGCGTGCCGACATCGACGAGCGCTTGTTCGTGGCTCGTCTTGCGTCGGCGTCCGCGCCGCATGTGATTCGCAGTCAGCCTCGCTGCGGTTCGGACCCACGCACGGGCATTCACAAAAGTCGGAATCGAATGTCGCCGTTGAGACAGTCGCAAGAATGTCTCTTGAAACGCATCTTCGGCGAGATGTCGATCGGCCAACACGCCGCGACAAATCTGCAACGCGCGCGGGCCGAGCCGCTCGACGATTTCATGGAAGGCGTTTTCGTCGCCCGAATCGCGAACTCGCAGCCACAGCTCCTCCGCGGGTAGGCGACGGTATTCGTCCGCCGCCACGTAATCGCGTAGCCAGTCGATGAAGCGTTCGTTGCTCATTGGTCGTGAATATAATGGCCGGAGCTACTGATTTGATTGCAATAATTATACGCGGTTGACAAAGTCACGCCACCGAACGCACCGCGACAATCCGAACCCGACGAAGCCTTGCTGAGTGCCGCCATCGACGACGAAATTCGTCGGTTGCCCATGGAATACTCGGAAGTCGTGTTGTGTAATCGAAGGGCTTTCGACCCCGCTCGCGGCGGCGCGGCTCGGTGTGTCGGATGGGGCCGTGCGTTCGGCTAAAACTACAAAACGATCGCCGCACCATCGTGGGCCTGTGGGCGGATTCGAATCCAACAGGCAAAGACGGTAACGACGACGAGTAACGCGTTCATTCGCCGCGATGGGAAGTCTTCGCGTCGCGGTCGTAACGGATTTCGCATAAAGCACGATATTATCTTCTCTGGCGATGGAACTTTTCGTAGTTTCTTAGCATCCCACCGTTAATCTCACCCCGATTGTTACGAGTGTCCCAATGCCCGTCACCGAAGTTGTCACAAACGACGTTGAAGCGATCGAAAAGCTGCGTACTGCCCACCAACGGCTGAAAAAAGAGATCGGCAAAATCATCATCGGGCAAGATCAGGTCGTCGATCAGTTGCTGATGGCGATCTTCTGCCGAAGCCACGCGCTGCTGATGGGCGTGCCCGGTTTGGCCAAAACGCTGATGGTAAGCACGCTGTCGCAGGCACTCGAACTCTCGTTCAAGCGTATCCAGTTCACGCCGGACTTGATGCCATCGGACATCACCGGCAGCGAGGTGATTCAGGACGACCCCGTCACGCGGCAGCGGATGTTCAAGTTCCTGCCGGGGCCGATTTTCGCGAACATCGTGCTCGCGGACGAAATCAACCGGACGCCACCGAAGACGCAAGCGGCGCTCCTCGAAGCGATGCAGGAGCGCAAGGCGTCGATCGGCGGCAACGATCACCCGATGCGGAACCCGTTCTTCGTGCTCGCCACGCAAAATCCAATCGAGCAAGAAGGAACGTACCCACTTCCCGAAGCGCAGCTCGACCGGTTTTTGTTTATGATCAAGGTCGATTACCCGACCGATGCCGAAGAAGAGCAGATCATGCGGATCGGCACTTCGGACCACTACGAGAAAGTGTCGCCAGTGTTGAACGGCGACGACATCATCGCGTTGCAACAGGTGGTGCGACGGGTGCCGGTCTCGGACAAAGTGTTCCACTTTGCGAAGCGGATTACGCGGATGAGCCGGCCGGGAACGCCCGATGCGGCCGATTTTTCGACGAAGTGGCTGACGTGGGGTGCCGGCCCGCGTGCGAGTATGAACCTGATTCTCGCGGCGAAGGCGCACGCGATTCTGCGCGGCTCGAACCACGTGGCCGGCGACGATGTGGTGGCCGTGGCCACGCCGATCTTGCGGCATCGGCTCATCATCAACTTCGCGGCCCAAAGCGAAGGCATCACCGTCGATGAAGTCATTCGCCAACTCGTAATGAGTGCCGCGAAGTCGGTCGCCGCGTAACGAATTCCTTCGCATAACTTCCATGTGACGAGACATGCCCAGCACGCTGTTACAACCCGATATCCTCGCCCGCGCCGAAGCTCTCGGCGTCATGGCGAAGCAAGTCGTCGAAGGTCTGCGGGTCGGCGATCACAAGTCGCCGTACCGCGGGTTTTCGGTCGAGTTCGTGCAACACCGCGAATACGTTCCTGGCGACGATATTCGCCACATCGACTGGAAGAGTTACGGCCGCAGCGAACGCTACACGATCAAGCAATACGAGCAGGAAACGAACTTCACCGCACACATCGTGGCCGACACGAGCAACTCGATGCGGTACGGCGAAGGCCTACAAAACAAGCACGAATATGCGAAGTTGCTCGCCGCATCGCTGACGTACGTCATCGTCAAACAGCGCGATGCGGTGTCGTTGCGGTTGTTCGATTCGGATTGGCGTGCCGAACTCCCTGGCAGCAGCCAGATGCGCCACGTGAACGTGGTTTGCAAGACGCTCGAAGAAGCCGAGCCCGCCGACAAAACGGGCACCGGGGCATTGCTCGAACAACTCGCCGAGCGCGTGAGTCGCCGGGGAATCGTCTTCGTGATTACCGATGGTTTCGACGATGTCGAGCCGATGCTGAAGGGATTGCGGCACCTGCGGTTTCGCGGCCACGAAGTCGTGCTGTTCCACGTGCTGCACCGCGACGAAATCGAGTTCCCGCTCGATGGCAACGTGCGGTTCATCGACCTCGAAGGCATCGGCCAACTGATGACGCGCCCGCACATGTTGCGCCCCGCCTACCTGCGTGCCGTGCAAGAATACCTGAAGGCGATGGAGAAAGGTTGCGATGTCGGGCGCGTCGAATACGTCCGTATGGTGACCGACAAACCGATGCAAGCGGCACTGGGCGATTACCTCGTGAAACGCTTGCAAATTAGCCCGCGCTAGCCCACCGAACTCACCGACACGACTATGTCATTTATTGCTCCGATGATGTTGCTGGGTGCGGCGGCGATTGCCGTGCCGTTGGCGCTGCACTTCTTCTATCGCGCCCGCTACCGGCCACTGCCGTGGGCCGCGATGACGTTCCTCAAACAGGCGATCGAACAGACCAGTCGACGGTTGCGGTTCCAAGAAATTTTGTTGTTATTGTTGCGGTGTGCGGTGCTGTTGTTGTTGGCGTTTGCGATCGCGCGACCGACATTTAGCGGATCGACGGCGGCGGGGCGTGGGGAAAGTGTCGATGCGGTGTTCGTGTTCGACACGTCGTACAGCATGGGTGCCCGCGACGGCGAAAAGTCGCGTATCGAACGGGCAAAAGAAGCGGCGTTGACCGCGATTGAAAACCTGCCACCGCGTTCGACGGTACAGATATTGAGTTGTGCCGACCGCGTAGCCGCACTCGGGCCGATCTCGCCAGGGAACCTCGATCAGGCGCGGCAAATCGTCGAAACGATCGCACTATCCAGCTTGACGACCGACTTGCTGCCGGGGATTACCGAGGCACATAGCGCACTCGAACGCGGTGCGGGGACGAACAAAGAAGTCTACATTTTCACCGACATGCAGAAGCTCGGTTGGGACCGTCAAGCGACCGCGATTCGGGCGAAGTGCGATGAAATCAAACAGCGTGCCACCCTGTTACTGGTGCGGTGCGGCAATCCCGAACGCCCCGTGCGGAACGTCTCGGTCGTCGATATTTCGTCGCCCGGCGTGGAAATTCCGCACTCCGGCACGCGCATTCCGTTCGCGGTGCTGATTCGCAACACGGGCAAAGAGCCGGTGCGGAACGTGGCAGTGGCGTTAGAAGTCGACGGTAAATCGCTCGAAAAAGAGGGCGAAGTGATCGAAGTCATCAACCCCGGCGAAACGTTGCCCGTAACGTTGACCGCGAAACTCGATGCCGCCGGGCCGCGAGTCGTGACCGCGACGATCGCTAACGACGACCTTCCGGGCGACAATCGGCTCGATAAAATTATCGTGGTTCGCGACCAGCTTCGCGTCGTCATCGTCGATGGTTCGCCGGACACGCGCGACCCGAAGGAAGCGAGCAGCCACTACATTCGCAATGCGATTCTGCCCGTGAGTTCGGGAGATCTCGACAACTATTTCGTGCGTGTGACCGTCGTGCCAGCCGATGAAGCGGGGCCGGCGCTACTCGGCGTGTGCGATGTCTGCATTCTGGCGAACGTGCCCGCATCGAGTGCGGATCGGCCGGGGATACCGGGACTATCGAAGGAGTTCGTCGATCGCCTCGGCGAGTACGTGAAGAACGGCGGCGGTTTGCTAATCGGCCTCGGCGATAACATCGTCCCCGCGAGATACAATCAGGTTCTCGGCACGAGTGGCGCGAACTTGTTGCCGTTCGATCTGGAAGACGCGATCGTTGCCACGGCGGACAAGCCGTTCAAAATCGCACCGGATACGACCGATACGCCTTCGTACCTCGAACGATTCAAAGACGAACCGTTTCGCACCGTGATGGCCGACGTCGATGTGATGAAATTGATCGGCATCAAAACGACCGGCTCGCCGAATGGCCGCGTGCTGATGCGGATGACCGACCAGAAGCCGTTCCTGAGTTCGCGTGCGATCGGCGAAGGCGAAGTCATTCTCGTTGCGGGTTCGCTCGATGCCCGCTGGAGCAACTGGCCCGCGAAGGCAGGTTCTTACCTGTCGTTTGCTCGCATGACGCTGCAACACCTGACGGGCAAGGCCGCACGGGGTGCCAACCGCGTTGCCGGAGACGCGCTGATCTGGAACCCGACCGAGGCGACGAAACCGTTCGCCGTGAGGCAGCCCGATGGCAAACGTGTCAAACTCGGTCGTGCCACGGGTGGCGAAGGCGGCAAAAAACTGAGTGTGACCGCGACCGATACTTCGCTCGCCGGTGTCTATCAGATTGGCGTCGAGGGCGAAGAACCACTGAGCGGGCCGCGTTTTGCCGTCGCGCCGGACCTTCGCGAAACCGACGATCTGACTTCGATGACCGATGGCGAAGTCGAGCAGCTACTCGGCTTCAAGCCGGTGTTCTTGCAAGCGAACCAGCCGGGGATTGCGAACGAACGATCCAAACGCGAATGGACGGTTTGGGTGCTGTTGGCCCTATTCTTCTTTGCCGTCGGCGAATCGTTTTGGGCGTGGTACTGCGGCAAAGCGTGGTGAAGATGTGCGGATATTTTTGAAGGCGACCCGATGACGCAACTGTTATTTGCCGAACTCGCATTCCGCGGCTGGTTCCCGATGTGGATCGCCACAGTGATGGGCATCGTTGCCTTCGTGGCAGTGGTGTTGATGTATCGCCGCGAAGCGGGGCGACTGCCGGTTGTCACGCGGATTTTCGCCGCGTTGTTGCGTGCCGTGGCGCTCGCTACGATCCTGTTTTTGTTAATGCGGCCATCGTGGTTATCCGAAACGCGCGGCGAACGGCTTCGGCCGATCTCGCTCTTAATCGACGACTCGCAGAGCATGACGACCCGCGACCCGCGTACGACGTACCCCGACAAATGGCGTGCGGCGGTGGCGAACAATCTCCTGCCACCGGACAAGCCGTTCCCCGTGCAACCGTCGGCGGGCGACATCCCCGATAACACGCCCGAAAAGCCATCGCGGATCGAACTCGTGAAAGCCGTGTTCGCGAATCCAAAACTCGATTTGCTCGCGCGAATGTCCACCATCGGCCCGATCCAACCTGCGACGTTCGGCTTGCGGCGTGCCGCGAAAGATCCGCGCGATGCGAAGTGGATCGAAACCCTCGCCGGCACCGAACCGCGTACGGCCATGGCCGATGCCGCGTTCGACTTGTTGCGTCGCGATGAGAACGAGTTGCCGGCGGCGATCGTCATCGTCAGCGACGGCCGCGAGAACGCCAGCGACCGCAGCCTCGATGACTTGGCAAACGAATGCGCTAGGCTGAAAGTGCCCGTTTACATCTATGGTGTCGGCAGTTCGTCGTTCGGTTCCTTGCAAGTGCGCGATGCGGCGATACCGGAAACGCTGTTCGTCGACGACACCGTCAGCGTGCCGGTTCGCTACCGCGTTCGCGGTTACAAAGATGGCAAAGTCGAGATCATCGCGAAACTGAACGGCAAGGAAGTCGCACGCAAAACGGTCGACCTGCGGGAAGGCGATGACCTCAAGGAAGTGCTGACGTTCGTACCGAACCTCGAAGATTCAAAGGTGGCCGGCAAGCAAGAATTCACGACGACTGTGCGCGTGATTTCGGGAGCGGAAACGCCGACCGACGAGATGACGAAAACGGTTCGCGTGATCGACCGCAAAGTGAAAGTGCTTTACGTCGAGTCGATCCCACGTTGGGACTTCAAATTCCTCCAACGAGCATTGCTCCGCGACCGGCGCGTGGTGGCGGAGTTCCTGCTCACCGATGGCGATTCGCGCGCGATGAAGTCCGGCCCGCCGTACGTGGCGACATTCCCCGTCACACGCCAGGAACTGTTCGCTTACGATCTGCTGATCTTCGGCGACCTCCCCGCATCGGCACTGTCGCCCGACCAGCAAACGATGGTCCGCGAATTCGTAGCCGAGGGTGGCGGATTCTTGCAAATCGCCGGGCGGAATCACGGCCCCGCATCGTACGTCGGGACGCCATTGGCCGATGTTCTACCGGTGGAAATTCAATCGGTGAAGTTCTCGAACGACGCGGGTAACCGGCCCCAATCGTTCCGCCCCGAACTGACGCCCTCCGGCGTTCGTTCCGCACTACTCAGCCTCGACGACGACCCGCTCGAAAACCGGAAACTCTGGAAGACGCTCCCCGAGATTTACTGGAGCTACCCCGTCCAGAAGCTGAAGCCGGGTGCCGAGGCGTACCTGGTTCATCCGAAGGAAACGACGACCGACAACAAGCCGATGCCGATCCTGGCGGCACACTATTACGGCAAAGGTTACAGTGCGTTCGTCGGGTTCGATGAAACCTGGCGCTGGCGTTTCAACGAAGCGGACAAGTACTTCGCCCGCTTCTGGAGCCAAGCGGTTTACGTCACGGGCGTGCCGCGAACACTCGGTACGAAGCTGACGCAGTTATCGCTCGATACACCCGACCCGCTACTCGGCAAAACCGGCCAGGTGTATGCACGCATCTTCAACCCGGACATGCGACCGTTGACGGCCGAACGGCTCGAAGCGCGGCTGGAACGAATCGATGCCGGCGTGGAAGAAAAAGACCGCAACCTGCCTGTGGAATTGAAAGCGCTACCCGGCCAACCCGGCGAGTATGTCGCGACGATACCGTTCAACCGCGTCGGCCGGTTCGCGTTGAAAGTCGATAACGGCTCGGACCCTGCCGCACTCGAGTTCCGCGTCGCACTCCCACCCGATCACGAACTCGCGAGCGGGGGCTTGGCCGAAGAAGCCTTGCGAAAATTAGCCGAGGCGACGAACGGCAAGTTCTACCGCGAAGAAGATCTGAACCAACTGCCGAAGGACATCGTTTCGGTGCCCGCGCCATTTACGCGCCGCGAAGAATCGCTGCTCTGGAACAAGTGGCTCATGATGCTCGTGATCGGCCTGCTGACGCTGGAATGGTTCGTGCGAAAATTCAACAGCCTGAGCTGATAACGGTCGAACAGGGTTAACATGCAACAGCTCGTGACACAACTGAAACGCTGGCAATCCAAGGAACGGTTTAACCGGTTCGCGTGGGGCTTTGCCAAGTGGGCGTCGATCATTATCGTCGGCGTTTCGCTTGCGTGTTTCACCGATTGGCTGATCGATCGTTACCGCGACACTCCGTTCGGCGTGCGTGTGGCAATGACCGTCGGCCAAATCGCGTTGTACGTTGCTGCGGCGGTCGCGCTGCTCTTTCGGTTGAATGTGCCGAAGCTCGATTCGCTTGCGAGCAAGGCCGAAGATGCGATCCCCGAGTTCGGCCATCGACTCGTCACGGCGCTGCAACTCAATCGCCCCGGCGCGAAGACCGATGGCATGTCGACGCAGCTCATACAGTTGGTCACGTCCGAAGCCGAGACGATGGCGGCACGGCACGACTTGCGGAAACTCGCCGATAGCAGCCGGCTCGAATGGGCGGCGATGCTGCTGATACCCGTCTTGATTTTCGCGGGCGCGTTCGTCGCGTTACGGCCGACGCTGAGTTCGATTTTGCTACGTCGTCAGTGCCTCATGGACGTCGATATTCCTCGCTCGCTTTCAATCGAAAATCGCACGCCGAAACTCTGGCCGAGTGGCGACCCGGTGACGCTGACTTTCACCATTAGCGGGCGATTCAAGGAAGAATCGACGGGCATCGTCGATGTCTACCCCGATGGCCAACCATCGGAAAGTTACACGCTGAAGTTCGCCGAGAAAACCGGCGAAGATACGGCCAAATTCATCGCGGAACTACCGCCATCGTCGGCATCGTTCACGTTCCGTGCGCGGCTCGACGACGGACGAACGCGGAAACCCGGCGAAGTTTCATTCGAGCCGCGGCCCGTCGTGAACGAAGTTCTCGCGTGGCTGCGAATGCCCGCGTACGTCGATCCCGATGGCAAACGCCGTTACGAGCGTTCGCAACCGCAGGCCGAAGTCACCGCGTTGCCCGGTTGCGGTTTGCGTGTCACGTCGGCATTCTCGAAAGCCGTCGCCTCGGCGAAGATCGTTTTCCTCAAAGGTGGTACGGGGTCGGAAGCAGGCAAGCCGGTCGGCACGTCGTCGAACATGACACTCGACGAGAACCGCCTCGGTGCGAGCATCGAATGCGAAATCCCTGCGACCGCCAGCAGTTACCGGATCGACGTTCTCGACGAGAATGGCTTCGCGAATTTGAACCCGCCCCGCCGTGGCATCTCGTTCGGGGCCGACGACCCGCCACGTGTGAACTTGCTGACGGAAGTGATGAAAGACCCGCGCGATCCGGGGCCACTCGACGACTACGAAGTGACGGGGATGCCGTTGGTGCTCGGTAGCCAGGTACAAATCGGCTATGCCGCCCGTTCTCCGTTGGGGTTATCGCGAGCGTTCGTCATGTACCGCGTCGGTGGCGACGATGCCCCGTGGAGTCCGCTGCCGTTGGCACCGACGAAAGCCGATGCTGAGAAAGTGGGCAAGTACCTGCCCGAACTCGGCTGTTTTGAAAACTCCGGCCCGTTCGGCTCGGTCGAATTTTACCAGACGCCTTCGAACAACATCGTCGAAGAAGCACCCGGACTCGATGGCGGCGGTCGACTCAATTTTCAAACGGGGGCGTTGAAGAAACTCACGAAGGATGGCAACGAAACGAAACTCGAGGTCGGCGACCGGGTTGAATTCTACGTGGCCGTGTACGACCGCAACCCCGACCCGAACCGCCTGCCCGGCAAGTCGGAATCGCGGATTAAAGCCGTCGTGACGATCGGCCAACTCGAAGACTGGAACCGCCAACGCGATCAGAGCCGCGAACGCTTGAAGCAGCTCGAAGAGAAACAGCGTGGCGTCTTCAAGCCCGGGTCGAATTGATGAAAACTGCACCACTGCGAATTTCGCCGTTGCGGTGATGGCAATATCGTTCAATACTGGAAGTACTTTCCGCGTCGATACACGCTATATCCTGCGTCGAATCCATCTGATCGTTCGGGAGCCGTACATGTTGACCATCCGCCGACTTGCCTTTCTGACGCTTTTATCCGGTTTCGGGCTGACCCCTTTCTCAATTGCGGCGGACATCGACCCGGTCGCGCAGCGCGAACAGCAAAAGAAAGTCATCGCCGACGTCGAACAGACCGCACGCCGAATCGGTACCACGCTGCGAGTGATGGCGTATCAGAAGCTCGATCCCGGCACCGAACAGAAGATGCTCGACGAAGTCGCGACGACACTTCGCGGCCTCAGCCAGGATCAACTCAAAGCCGTACTCGTCCACATCGAAAACGCAATCAAGTCGTCCGACGATGCCACGGCGACGACCGAGCAAAAAGAAGCGTACCAGAAACACCGCCAGATCGTGACTTCGATTCGCGGCTTGCTCAGCAAGCTCGACATTTTGAAGTCGCTCGATCAAGCTGCGAGTCGCATCGATCGCATGGCGAAAGACCAACACGGTTTGCACCTGCGTTCGATTCAATCGGAGACTTTCAAACCGGTCGCCCGAACGCGACGCACCACCGACGATCGCGAAGAACAAGCCGACTCGCAGGGCGATGTTCGCAACGATATGTCCTCGCTCGTCAAGCAACTGAGTTTAATTAAGCCGAACTTGACGCCCGAGCAAAAGCAACGGGTCGATGCCGCCGACACCTTCGGCAAAGGCGCTCGGCTCATCGCGGACATGGAACTCTCCGCACAGGCGTTGAACAGCGGCAATTTCAAAGACTCCGCAGATCGGCAACTGCGGACGTCGAAGGAACTTCAGGCCCTGGCGGCGGCGTTGCGTGCGCCGCGCGACAAGATCACCGCAATGAAAGAAGCCCGCGACAAGATCGAGAAAACGATCCAGGCGCAAGAGGCACTCAAGGCGGAGACGGCACAGAAGTTGGCGAACCCCGAGAACAAAGAGCCACGCCGTACCGAGAAGAACCAGCAAGACCCGGCCAAGGTGCAGGCGCATCGCCTTGCGGATCAGCAAGCGAAACTGGAATTCGACACGCGCGACGTGCGAAAGACGCTCGAAGAAGTCGCGAAGGAAATCGCTGCGAAACTGACGCCGGCCGAATCCGAAATGCGACGGGCACAAGACGAGCTTCGCCAGAACCCAGAGACCGAGAAAGCGACCGAGCCACAAACCAATGCGAACGAACGCCTGAAGGAAGCCCGCACCGAACTCGATAAGCAGATCGAAGCCGCCGAGAAAGAGAAAGCCGACGCACTGGCCTCGACCAAGAAGGCCATCGAAGAGATCGCGAAGATCATTCAGGAACAGAAGAAAGTTCAAGAACAAACCAAGAACGAGAAGAAGCCGGAGAATCTGAAAGCGGTGGCCGACGCGCAGAAGGAAGTCGCCAAGAAAACCGAGGAAGTCAAAAATCTGCCGCTGCCGGACAATCAGAAGGTGAAGGAAGCACTCGCGAAGGCGACCGAGGAGACGAAAGAGGCCGCGAAAGACCTCGCGATGAACGACAAAGCGGCCGCGACACCGAAGCAAGACGACGCGATTAAGGCACTCGAAGAAGCGAAGAAAGCCCTCGAAGACAAGGCAAAAGAGATCGAGAAGCGCCGCGACGACATCGCGAAGTTAGAAGAGGCTTCCAAGAAACTCGGCGAGTTGGCGAAGGAAGAAAAGAAGATCGCTGCCGAAGCGAAAGCGAACGCCGAGAAGCCAGACGAAGCCAAGAATGCGGACCTCGCCAAGAAGCAGGGAGACCTGACGCCCACGACGAAGGAAGTCGGCGAGATGGTCAAAGACGCGGCACCCGAAGCGGCGAAGAAGATCGAGGAAAGCGCCGCCAAGATGGACGACGCCAAGGCGGACTTAAAGGATAACAAGCCGATGCCCGCCGGCGAAAAGGGCACCGAAGCCGCGAAGAAACTCGAAGATGCCCAGGCCGCACTCGATAAGAAAGCCGACGAACTGAAGGCGAAGGAGATCGCCGATCAGGCTGCATTACAACCGAACCAGGTCAACCCCGCCGACGCGGCCCAACAACTGGCGAAGGCGATCGAGCAAGCGAACAAGGCCGCCGAACAAGCGAACAAGGCCGCCGAACCACTCGGTAAGCCGATGGACCCGATGAAGGCCGACGCCGCCCCGATGAAAGCAAACTTGGCAGAACTGCAAAAGCAGATCGCCGAGCAAGCCGCGAAATTGAACCAACCCGAAGCCGCGAAGAACGCCGAAGCCGCCGCGAAGGCCCTCGAGAAGGGCGACCTGCCCGCTGCCGTTCAAGAGCAACAGAAGGCGATCGAGAAGCTCAACGAAGCCGCAAAAGGCGAACCGATGAAGGCGGAAGGCGAGCCGATGAACGCGGCGGATGTGGCCAAGGCCCAACAGCAATTGAAAGATGCTACCGAGGCACTCGCGCAATCGGCGATGGCGAATCAGGCGGCACAGGCGGCACTGAACCAAGCTCAGGCACTCGCTCCGATGGCGGTGAAACCGCAACTCGATCAGGCGGCCCAGCAGTTGGCACAGGCGCAAAAGCAACTGGGTGAAGGCCAGCCGATGCAGGCAGGGGAGAACCAGGAGAAGGCGGCCCAACAACTCGGGCAGGCGTTGAAGGCGCTCAATGCCGCTGCCGAGGCATTGGGGCAACAACCGTCGCAGCCCGGCGAACCGATGGACGCCCAAGGGCAACCTGGCGATAAGCCGGGCGACAAACCCGGAGACAAGCCAGGCGAAAAACCCGGTCAGGGGCAGAAACCGGGCCAAAAGCCTGGCCAGCAAGGCAAAGATGGCCCAGAAAAAAACGACGCGAAGGGCGAAGGCGATCGCCAAAACCCCGGCCAGATGAAGAACGCCACCGCCAGTGGGCAAGAGAACAAAGGCGATGGCTCGTTCATTAACTTGCAGAAACGCGAACGCGATAAGGTCCAACAAAACGCCGAGTCCGCGTTCCCAGCCGAGTTCCGCGAACTCATCAAGCAGTACAACATCAACATCAAGAACGCGGGCAAGACGCAGTCGAAGCTGCCCGCGAAACCCGACGAAAAGAAGCCGTAGTCGTCGTCATCGGGTGGGCAATTGCGCTCAGCCCTTTTCCCATTTGCAACGAGGTTGGTCGTGCGTATTTTCCTGTTACTGATCGCGATTTTCTCTTGCACGCTTCTCCCCGGTGTCGCACGCACCGAAGAAAAAGTCAAAATCGACGAACGCACGAAGAAGTCGATCGACAAGGCGCTCGCGTATCTGAAGGACAAGCAAGACCGCGATGGTTCGTGGGGCAACGCGGCAATCACGTCGTTTGCGTTGCTCGCGTTCATGTCGAATGGCCACGTGCCGAACCAGGGCCTTTACGGGCCGGAAGTTGCAAAGGGCGTGCGGCATCTGCTTGCGGGGGCCAACGCCGATGGCTACCTCATCGGCCCGCATGGCGGCAATATGTATTGCCACGGCATGGCCACACTCGCGCTCACGCAGATTTACGGCATGACCGGCGATGAGGACGTGAAAAAGATCTTGAAGAAGGCCGTCGATCTCATCGCGAAGTCGCAAAACAACGAAGGTGGTTGGCGGTACGAACCCAGCCCCTCCGGTGCCGATATTTCCGTAACGATTATGCAAGTGATGGCACTCCGCGGCGCGAAGGATAGCGGAATGCACGTCCCCGACGACACGATCAAGAAGGCGCTGAAGTACATCGACAAGTGCCACGATCCGCGGAGCGGTGGGTACAAGTATATGCCGTATTCGTCCGGCCCCGGTTACGCGCGAACCGCTGCCGGTGTGTGCGTGCTGCAACTCGGCGGCGACTACGAAGCGAAGCAGATCGACTCCGCAGTGAAGTATCTCGAAAAGGAAGCCGACGATAAACAACATTACTGGTACGGCCACTACTATGCCGCACACGCGATGCACCAGGTCGGCGGCAAAAAGTGGGAAGACTACTACGGCCGAATGAAGGAAACGCTGTTGACCAAGCAAAAGCCATCGGGCGAGTGGCTCGAACGAATGGAAGCCCACAACGGGGCCTCGTATCAAACGGCCATTGCCGTACTCATCCTTTCCGTGCCATCGCACTACCTGCCGATCTATCAGCGCTAGTCCGCTGCGATCAATGCCCGAATGAGATAATCGAGTTCATCCGCAAGCGAATCGGGATCATCGACACTCGCTGCCACTTGCTGCTCGACGAGCTGACGAAAGCGTTTTCGCAAACGATGCACGGCGTTTCAAGGCCGAATCGCGATCCGATCGATCCGCTAGAAAATGTTTGACCGCACCCAGCAAATACGAACGGGAAGAGAGTATCCGGCGCCTACAGTACGACGTTTTGCGGGCAAATTCCATCACGATTATTCGCGACATTACCGCCAAATCGAGTCGAAAGTTATGCAACGTGGGCGAATCGCGGTTTCGCACTTAGATTCATTCCGTAGATCACCGCACTCCCTGACCCCACGTGTCGTTGTGACCCCGACCCTGCTCGACAAACGCGAAGTTCGCATTCAACGGATGTTCGGACAGATCGCGCCGTGGTACGATTTTCTCAACCACTTCCTCAGTCTGAACATCGATCGGCGATGGCGCACGAAAACGGCGAAGCTCGTACCCGCGAACGGACGGGGGCCGATACTCGACCTGTGTACCGGCACCGGCGATTTGGCGATGACGTACGACAAAGCGTGCCGCGGGAAAGCGACGATCATCGGTGCCGATTTTTGCCACGAAATGCTAGTGCGTGCCATCGCTAAAAATCGGCGGGCCGGGAGTGAAAGTCGGATCGCGTACATCGAAGCCGATGCGCAACTGCTGCCGTTCCCGGACGATCATTTTCAAATCGTCACGGTATCGTTCGGGTTGCGGAACGTGACCGACCCGGACAAAGGGCTGGCCGAGATGGTTCGGGTGGCACAACCCGGTGGCCGCGTGGCAGTGCTCGAATTCTCGAAGCCGACGAACCGTTACTTCCGCAAACTGTACCTGTGGTATTTCCGGAATGTGTTGCCGCGAATCGGGCAGTTGCTGTCGCGGAGCAAGGAAAGCGCGTACCAGTATCTGCCTGCGAGCGTGCTGCAATTCCCCGATGGCGAGGCGATGGCGCAGAAGATGCGCGACTGCGGTTTGACCGCCGTTACGTTCTATCCATTCACTTTCGGCATCGCGACCCTATATGTTGGTGAGAAGCCACCGGCGGCGACGGCATAATCTCACGGCATCGGAACCGATGACACAGTCCAGTTCTTCCCCGCACCTGCTCATTCGTGCCGCCCGTGGCGAACCGGTCGAACGGCCACCCGTCTGGGCGATGCGACAAGCGGGTCGTTGGGATCCGGAGTTTCAAAAAATCCGCACGGGGCTGTCGTTCTACGAGTTCTCCGAGAACGTCGAAAAGTCCGTTCGAGCGTCGCTTTGCCCGCGTCGTTTCGGCGTCGATGGGATCATCCTCTTCTACGACATCACGACGCTCCCCGTGTCGATGGGGCTGCCGTTCGAGTTGAAAAAGGACATCGGCCCCGTGCCGAATCGTCCGATCCGCACGATGGCGGACCTGCAATCGCTCGACCCGAATCCACCGCCCGAAAGCTACGACCACATCCGCCAACTGCTTCGCCGCGTGAAAGAGGAACTGCGCGGCGAACTCCCTGTGATCGTGTTCGCGGGTTCGCCGTTCACCGTGGCGACGTATTGCATCGGCACCGGAAAAGACGTCGACGCAACGCGCCGTTTCGCCGCCGAAAATCCCGACGTTTGGCGTGGCTTGCTCGACGTGCTCAGTCGCGCGACCGGCGGTTTCTTGCGTACGTTGATCGCGGAGGGTGCGGACCTTTACCAACTCTTCGATTCGTGGGCGGGGATGCTGAGCGAAGCCGAGTACGACGATTGGGCACAGCCTTACCACACGCAGATTCTGGCGTCTGCCACGGGTGTGCCTCGCATATTATTCGTGAAAGACTGCCCGTATCTGGCGAAGATGGCCGTAACCGGAGCCGAAATTATCAGCCTGAGTAGCCATCACGATCTCGCGGCGGCACGGCGCGACTATCCGCACCTCGTGTTTCAGGGAAACGTCAGCGAGAAGACGCTCCGCACCGGCACCGTGGCCGAAGTCGAAGCCGCCGTCGCAGCGTGCCTGAAAGCGGGCGGCGGTCAGAAGCACATCGTCAACCTCGGGCACGGCGTCGGCAAGGAAACCCCCGTCGCCAACTTCGAGGCGTACATTCGCGCCGCGAAACGCGGATTTTAGATTGAAGAGTGGAACTGTAGAGGGCGCTGAGTACGCGGAGAAACCGATGATGCGATTACTTACGATTGCGGTCTTGGCCTTCGCCACTGTTTCCATCCAGGCCGCAGAGCCGACGGCGACTTCGTTGCTTGCGCTGCAAGAGCAGATGCGGACGATGATCGATGCCGCGGAGCCGTCGGTAGTGGCTATCGTCGTTTCGTCGAACGCGAAATACCCCGTTCGCAACGAATCGAAACCGTGGCAACTCGGCGCGTACCAGAAGCTCGCACGGCAGATGCCGTTCGTACAAGAACGCGATCGGCTCGACCTCGAAGACATTCGCAATATCCCCGATAACTCGTTCGCGACTGGCGTGGTGATCGACTCCGCCGGGTTGATCCTCACGAACTATCACGCGATCGATGGTGCCCGCAAAATCTACGTGCGTTACTCCGGCGGCGGCGGTTCGTATGCGGACATTCACGCCGCCGACGCGCGAAGCGATCTCGCCGTGCTCAAGCTCATCGACGTCGGCAAGAAGCTGAAAGCGGTGAAATTTGCCGACGTGCAACTCTACGATCAGCCGGGCGGAGCGAAGGCGAACGTCTACCGCGGGATGTGGGTCGTATCGCTCGCTCACCCGTTCGCGTCGGGCTTTGCCGATGGCCAGCCGAGTGCGTCGTGGGGCATACTCAGCAATGTGCGGCGGCGCGTCGCCACGGCCGGTTCGGAAGAGCAACGTCAGGGGTTTTTGCACCAGTACGGCAGCCTGTTGCAGACCGATGCACGGCTCAATTTCGGTTGCAGTGGTGGCGCACTTTTGAATCTGAACGGCGAACTGATCGGGCTGACATCGTCGGTCGCCGCCGTGACGGGAAGCGAAGCGAGCGGCGGGTACGCGATACCGATCGACCCGATTTATCGCGGCATCATCGAAGCATTAAAAGAAGGACAAGAGGTCGAGTACGGCTTCCTCGGCGTTGCGCCCGGTGGCATGTCGATCGACGAACGACGGCCCGGATTACTCATCGGTTCGACGACGGCGAACACGCCGGCTGGCCTCGCGAATCTGCGACAGGGGGATGTCATTCAGGCGGTGAACGGCGCACCGATCCGCGAGCCGGACGATCTCTTTCTGCAAGTCGGTGGCTCGCTCGCGGGTTCGAGCGTCATGCTTTCAATTCAGCGCGATCAAACGAAAATTATCGCGAAGATCCGTCTCGCCAAGTTCCTGCATCCGCACCCGTGGATCGCGTCGAATCCGCCCGCCGCAGTGCATGGTTTGCGCGTCGATTACAGTAGCTTGCTCGCCCAGCAGCCAGGTTTCGGCCCCGGTTTTCGCATGACATCCGCACAGAACGGCGTGATCGTTCGCGAACTGATTCCGAAGAGCGCGGCCGAAGCCCGTTTCAAGAAGCTTGCGAATCCGCAATCGCGCTGGCTCATCACTGCCGTCAACGGCAAGGACGTTCGCACGCCCGCCGAGTTTTACGCCGAGGCGGGGCGCAACCGCACCGCCACGCTGACTGTGAGCAACGCGATGGAGCCGAACGGCGACACACAAACTGTTACCCTACCGTAGTGGTGCTACGCGATGAAATATGCGATTTGTAACGAAACCTTCGTCGATTGGGACCACGAGCGGATCTGCCATCGTGCCGCCGAACTCGGCTACACCGGCCTCGAAGTCGCACCGTTCACGTTGGCCTCGCGAATCACCGAAGTTAGCACGGCACGCCGCGCCGAGCTTCGCCGGCAAGCCGAATCGGCAGGCATCCCGATTATCGGCCTCCACTGGCTACTCGCGAAAACCGAAGGCTTTTACCTGACGACACCCGATGCCGCGATCCGTGCGACGACTGCGGATTACTTCATCGCGCTCGCCGAAGCGTGTGTGGAACTCGGCGGGCACCTGATGGTTCTCGGCTCGCCAATCCAGCGAAATGTGTTGCCGGGCCTATCGCACGCGGAGGCGGATCGCTACGCGCTCGACACACTCGCACGCTGCCTTCCGACACTCGAACGCACCGGCGTAACGCTCTGCCTCGAACCGCTCGGCCCCGTCGAAACCAACTACATGAACACCGCGGCTTCGGCGGTCGCACTGATCCGCGAATTGAATCACCCGAACGTAAAATTGCACCTCGACGTTAAGGCGATGTCGACGGAAAGCGTGCCGATACCGGAACTGGTTCGCGCGAATTCGGGCGATACGTTCCACTTCCACGCGAACGACCCGAACCGTCGCGGCCCCGGTTTCGGCGACACCGACTTCCGGCCCATTTTCGCGGCCCTACACGATGCCGCCTACACCGGCTGGGTCTCGGTGGAAGTCTTCGATTACACGCCCGACCCCGACACGATCGCTCGCGAAAGCCTGCGATACATGCGCGAATGCGTATCTTAGGATTCTCTCTTCCTCTCACGGAACGAACCCCATGATCACCCGTTTCGCATTCGTGCTGCTTCTTGCGAGTGGCAACTTTGCCGTGGCTGAACCGCAGCTTTCGGTCGGGTTCGGTGAGGTCGATGTGTCGCCTGTGATCGGGCCGAAGCCGGTGTTCATGGCGGGTTTCGGGCAGGATCGCCGCGCAACGAAAATCCACGATCCGATCGTGGCTCGCGCAGTCGTCATGAGCGATGGCACGAAGAAGATCGCGATGGTGTGCGTCGATGTCGTGGGGCTGTTTCTGCCGAGTGTGGAGAACGTCCGCAAGCAACTAACGGGCTACGAAACGGTCTTAGTTTCCAGCACGCACAACCACGAAGGACCGGATACGCTCGGGTTGTGGGGATCGAATCCGTTCCGCTCCGGCGTCGATCCGGACTACCTGAAGTCGCTCGAAAACGGCATCGTGGCCGCGATTCAGAAGGCCGACAAATCGCTGCAAGTTGCCACCGCCGAAATCGGCACCGCTCGCGATGCGTCGCTACTTCACGATGCTCGCCTGCCCGATGTCAAGCACGATGAAATCGTCGTGCTCCGCTTCCGGAATCCGAAAGAGACCAAGCCACTCGGGCTGCTCGTTCAATGGAACTGCCACCCGGAAACGCTCGATTCTCGCAACACGGAAATCAGTGCGGACTACGTACATACCACCGTCGAAAGCCTTCGGAAAACGCACGGCTGCCCAGTCGCGTACTTCACGGGTACCGTGGGCGGGCTGATGACTTCACTGCATGTCGAAGTGAAAAACGACAAAGGCGTCAGCCTCAAGGATGGCACGTTCGAGAAGACCGACGCTTACGGCGAACTCGTTGCCGGGCTGGCCAACAAGGCACTCGCGAAAGCGGTGGCCGTCAATCTGGTGCCGTTCGATATTCGCACGCAACCGGTGTTGTTACCGATCGAGAACGGGCTGTACCGAATCGCGTGGCAAGTCGGCAAACTGCGGCGTTCGATCTACAAATGGGAAGGCGATTCGACGCCAGCGAAATGGAACGAAACGAAGGACATCGCGCAACCGGTGGCCGTGCTCAGCGAGATCGGTTACCTCAAGCTCGGCGACCTCGAAATTGCGGCGATCCCCGGCGAGATTTACCCCGAACTCGTACTTGGGAAAGTGCAAGACCCCGTCGATGCCGGTGCCGATTACCCCGATGCCGCCGTCGAACCCGCCATCTATCCGCAGTTACGCGGCAAGCACAAGATGCTGATCGGCCTCGCGAACGACGAACTCGGCTACTTCATCCCGAAACGCCAATGGGACGAGAAAGCGCCGTACTGTTACGGCTTGAAAAAATCGCAGTACGGCGAGATCAACAGCATCGGCCCCGAAGCCGCTCCGCTACTGTGCGAAGCGTTCCGTAAGCTCGTTGCCGGGAAATAGGCAAACGTCGGCAGTTTACAACGTGCCGAGTGCTTCGCGAAATCCCTTTTCCCAATTCGTATCGGGTGGTAGTATTCTCCACCCAGCCGAGAATGGACACGAACCGAGACCGAGCATGAAAGCGTTGATATTCGTTGCCGACCAATTTGAAGATCTCACCCTGTTTTTGCCGTGGTATCGGCTGCGGGAGGAAGGCGTTCGCGTGACGCTTGCCAGCCCGCTCCTGCACGGTCTGACCGGGATGCACGGCTACCAAATCGAACCGAACTTACGAATTCACGACGTTATACCATCGGATTACGATCTCTTGCTGATTCCCGATGGTTTGGCCACCGAAAAACTTCGCATCCGCGAAGCGGCCGTCGACGTGGCTCGGACTTTCGCGCAAGATGGTATGGTGGCCGCGATTGGCCACGGTGCGCAAGTTCTCATTAGTGCGGGTGCTCTCGATGGCCGAACCGTCACCTGTTCGCCGGGAATCCGAGACGATGTGCGTGCCGCCGGTGCGGTTTACAAGGATTTGCCCGTTGTCGTCGATGGCAACATCGTCACCGGGCGTGGTCCGGACGACCTTCCCGAATTTTGTCGCGCGATGATCCGAATGCTCCGAGTCGAATCGCGAGTCTGACTCGTGGAAAATCGCTTCGGTGAGATCGCTTTACTGTGAAACCTTGCCTAACGTGATAAGGTAGTTCGAGTAGTTTTGCGAAATTGGCAGAGTGTCTGCCGGTTTCGCCCGCAAAAATGTCTGAGGAATCTCATGAAAACCGTCAGCCGCAAACTGATTGCCGTGGCCGTGTTCGCTCTCGGCCTGACCGCCGCACCGTCGCGTGCCGCCGATATCGAGAAGCTGCTTCCCGCTGAAACCGAGCAAGTGTTTCAGCTGAATATCAAGCAAATTCTCGAATCCGACTTGGTGAAGAAGTACGCCCTCGCCCAGATCAAACAGGCGCTCGCGGGCAACGAAGCCCAAAAGTCGCTTCAGGCACTCGGATTGGATCCGCTAAAAGACATCGACAGCATGACGGGTGGCGTTTGGGGCGACGACCCAAAAGACCTGAAAGCCGTCATCGTCGTACGCGGCAAGTTCGATGCGGAAAAGCTGTTCGAAGCGGCGAAACTCGCAGCAAAGAAAGACGGCGACAAAGTCGCTATCGTCACTGAAGGCGATTACACGCTCGTCAAAGTGACCGTCGAGAATCGCCCCGAACCGTTTTACCTGACCGTTGCCGACGAAAAGACCGTTCTGGTGGCAACCGACAAGAAACTCGTCGTCACGGCAATGAAAGCCGCCGACGATAAATCTGCGAAGCCACAGATGAAGAAGGACTTGATCGCACTCATCGAGCAAATGGACGGCAAAGCGTCGGTGTTCGCGTGCGGCGTCTCCACTGGCAAGGTTGGGGAAATCCCACCGAACCCATTGTTCGACGATGTGGAAAAACTCAAGAAGCAACTCGAGAAGCTCAAAAGCTCGGCGATGACGCTGCGAGTCACGTCCGATGTCGCAATCGAAGTGATTGTGAGCATGAAAGATGGCGATGCAGCCGAAGATTTCGGCGGTACCGTCGACGAACTCCTCGGCAAAGCCAAGGCGTTCCTGCCGTTCATCGCCATGCAAAACGCGAATATGAAGCCGATCATCGGCGACGTGACCAAGTCGCTGAAGAGCAAAGTCGACAAGAACGATGTCAAAATTACGCTGAAGCTCACCGGCGACTCGATCGGCAAAGCAGCCGGTACCGACGACTGATCGATGGGGAAGAAATGACCCGAGACGCGGCGAGTTTACTCGCCGCGTTTTTCGTTGACGAGACTCCAATCCGCTTCGCGGTAACTCGTTTCCGAAAGCCACCAGACGCGGGTCGTTACTACTTCCCTCATGCCAACAATGACGCAGGCGACATCGTCCGCGTAACGCTGTTCGCAATCTTTGCGGCTCGGTATTGGCTCGCTCGACGGGTGCGAATGATACACCGCCAGGATGGTCGTGCCAGCGGATCGCATCTGTCGCATCGCGGCAAACATACTCTGCGGTTCCGACAGAAACTCGGTCTCGCTCGCGCGGATATTCACGAGTGGATAGCGTGCAGTCACGAGGCCATCTTCCTGTAGCCCCGCGAGCAATCCGCAACATTCGAGCGGAAGTTCGCCGTGTGCGTGTGCGATCATTTCGTCGAAAAGTCGATCCGGGATCAGGAGGCGAAAGCGGTTCATATTCCATATTTCTACAGTAGTCCATCGAACGAACACACGGAGATTGACACCGATGACAAAACTCGCCGATCTGAAAGGGCAAACCGTCGCCTTCGCGGCCTCGGGTGGCCTCGATTCTTGCACCGTCACAAAGTGGCTCACCGAGCACGGCGTTCGCGTCGTTTGCTTCACCGCCGACATTGCCCAACCGGACGAGTCGAACTTCGCGGAGATCGAAGACCGAATGCGTGCCTGCGGTGCCGACGATTACGTCGCGGTGCCGTTGCACGAGATGATCGCCGAGAGCGGCATCGAAGTGATTCAGTTCCAGGCACGTTACGAAGGCGCGTACTGGAACACGACGGGTATCGGCCGTCACGTGATCGTGGCCGGGCTGATTCCGGTGATGAAGAAGCGAGGCATCAAGATTCTCGGCCACGGTGCGACTGGGCGTGGGAACGATCAAGTTCGCTTCCAATTGTGTACGAATATGCTCGCGCCGGACATTGCCGTGTATGCCCCGTGGCGAGACGAAGCGTTCCTGAGTACGTTCCGCGGTCGTACCGAGATGATCGACTATTGCGAGAAGCGCAAGCTGCCGATCAAAGTCTCGAAAGCCGCCCCGTACAGTACCGATGCGAACTTGTTGGGCCTGACGCACGAAGCCGGTAAGCTCGAACAACTCACCGTCGGCCCGTGGTTTGTGACGCCCGGTATGGGCGTGAAACCCGTCGATGCACCGAACGCGCCGGAAGATGTTACCATCGGCTTCAAACTCGGCCGCCCCGTCGCAATTAACGGCAAAAGCGTCGATGCGTTCCAGGCGATTCAACTCGCGAACGCGATCGGTGGCAAGCACGCGATCGGCATTTGCACGCACCTCGTCGAGAATCGCTTCGTCGGCATCAAATCGCGTGGCGTCTACGAAGCCCCCGGCATGGAACTCCTCGGCACGGCCTACGCTTACCTGATGCAACTCGTTCTCGATCGCCGTTCGCGCGAGTTGTTCGATCAACTTTCGCCGTTCGTCGCGAAGCAGATTTACCAGGGTTATGGCTTCGATTTAGCCACCCGGATGGCGAGAAATGCCTTGACACCTGTGATCGAGCAAATGACCGGCACGATCCATATGAAATTGTACAAGGGCGGGATTCACTTCGAATCGGCAACCGATGTGCCATCGCAACTGTACTCGGAGAGCAACGCCTCGATGGAAGCGATCGGCGAATTCAACCACGCCGACAGCGAAGGCTTCTTGCGTGTCCTACAAGTGAGTGCGCGATCGCTCGCCGTCAACGGTCAAGTCGTGCCGCCGAGTTGGGCGAAGTAAACGGGTAATCCTCAAGCTCACGGAAATCGATTCATGCCATATTGGCAAGCGGTTCTGCTCGGTGTCGTTCAAGGCCTCACCGAATTTCTGCCGATCAGCAGCACGGCGCACTTGTTGCTCGTTCAGGAATGGCTCGGTCGTAGCCGCGAGGAACTCAAGGAAGATCCGTTCACGGTCGTGGTGCAATTGGGCACGCTCGTGGCGGTGTTCGCTTACTTTCGTAGCGATATCCTGGCTCTGATTCAGGCGTTTTATCGCGATTTATACGAAAATCGCATCTTCACCAGCGCAACGCCCGAAGGTCGCCTCGTCAAGTTCATCATCGTCGGCACGATTCCCGTCGTGGTCATCGGGTTACTGTTTGCGAAAGTGCTGAAGGAAAAGTTCTACAACCCCCCAGCGATCGCGGTTGTATCGATCGTGTTTGCGCTCCTGATGCTCGCATCGGAACTCTGGACGAAACGATTGGCGCGTCGCGGTGCGGTATTGCGGGAATCGAACCAACTCGGTTGGTTCGATGCGGTGTTCATCGGAGTTTGGCAGGCACTCGCTCTGATGCCCGGCGCTTCGCGATCGGGAACGACGATCACCGCCGGTTTGTTTGCGGGTCTCACGCGCGCCACCGCAGCGAGGTTCTCGTTCTTGTTGTCGTTACCGAGCGTGTTTGCGGCGGGAATGAAAGACCTGGTCGGTTGGCTTTTGAAGGTCAAATCGGACCCAGAACTCGCTGCCAAGGCAGGCGATCAGGCGATGGCGATGCTCATCGGAACGACCATCGCGGGCATCGTCGGCTATTGGTCGATCGCATTCCTGATGGCCTTTCTGCGAAAGTACACGATGGGCGTATTCATCGTTTATCGTCTGATTCTCGCCACTGCGATTCTCGTTTTCGTCTGGTTGGGGCGGATTTAGGCCAAAGCCACCCATCATGACAACGCTGTGAAGGATGCTCTCGCTTGTATTCTGACATTCTCGAGCGTTGAGCAGGAATGCACCTCTCATTCTGTTTCCGTGAAATCCGTGGTTTCCGTGGTTCTCCTCAATTCTTCAGACCGAGCAGAAGTAAAAGACCTGAATTCACCACGGAACACACAGAATACACGGAAATGAAAACATCAAACTGAAATCCTTCACGGCGTTGCCATCGTGGGTTGACGACTCTACGCTCACCCTCTAAAAAAACGGTGCGATGTTATGGCCCTGTCGTCTAGAGGCCTAGGACACGACCCTTTCACGGTTGAGACCGGGGTTCGACTCCCCGCAGGGTCAGATATTCATCCCGTTAGTGTCCAATGGGATGGAGACACCACGCGACGGAAATCCTTTTACGAGGGTATCCGTCGCGTTTTTTTTCGTTTGCACATCTTACCCGAGCCACTATGCGTTGGTCGATCATCCGCTTAATCACGATGCGCGAAACCCGCGACCTGTTGCGCGACCGTCGTACGGTGCTGCTGATTCTCGTGATGCCTGCGATTCTCTATCCGTTCTTTGGCCTTGCGGGGTTTCTGCTCGCGAAATCGATCACCGATCAGAAGACCGTCGTCGGCATCGTCGGCGGAAATGCGCTATCTGCCGAGAAAGACGCGAACCCGTTGCTGTTGGGCGATCAGTTCGTGGACGCGACCACCGATAGCGATGCGGCCGCAGGCTCGATCGTCGGCATCGCACTCGATGGCGATCCCGAAACCGCACTGCGCGAAAAGCGAGTCGATGTCGTTTTGATCATCCCCGAAGGCTTTTCGGAACAAGTGAAAGCCGGGAAGCGGGTGAAGTTGAAGATCGAGAATCGCGATGGCGACGAGAAATCGAAACTGGCCACGAAGCGCCTCACCGAGATCGTGCGGCGTTGGGAAGGCAAGCTGCGCGAGGCGCGGTTCGTGCGTGCGGGCTTGTCGAAGGAGTTCGATCGCGTCCTCGATATCGACGAACCGCAAGCGTCGAAACCGAAGGCGAAGCGGGCTGCGGACGAGCTACGCGATCAGTTCGTACGGATCTTCCCGTTCGTGTTGATGATGTGGATCGTCGCCGGTTCGATTCAGCCTGCCGTCGATCTGACTGCCGGTGAAAAGGAACGCGGCACGATGGAGACGTTGCTCATCAGCCCCGCAGAGCGAAACGAGATCGTTTTCGGCAAGTTTCTGGCGGTCGCATTTTTCTCGTTCGGGTCGGTGATCTGGAACGTACTATGGTTAGCGGGCGGTGCGTTGATCGTCGAACTGCTGCTCGGGTTCCCGATCCTGAATTGGCCGGGGTTGATCGGTTGCATCATCGTCGGATTCCCGCTGGCGATGTTTTTCAGTGCGATCTGCGTGGCACTCGGCGTGTTCGCACGCAGCACGAAAGAGGGCCAGTATTATCTCATGCCGCTGATTCTGATCGCGATGCCGCTCGCCTTCAGTACCATGCTGCCCGGCACCGAATTGAACCTGGGCAACTCGCTCGTACCGATAACGGGTGCGTTACTATTGCAGCAAAAATTGCTGTCGATATCGAGCGACCCGACGCCGTGGGGTTACTTTTTTTCAGTGATCGGTGGTTTAACTGTATGTGTGACGGCGGCGCTCTGGTTCGCGGTCCGGCAGTTCAAACGCGAGTCGGTGCTGTTCCGCGAAACGGGGGCAGGGCAGGGCGGCTCGTTCGGCAAACTTTTTGGAGGTTGATTCATGAAGCTCTACATGACCGAACTTTCCGTGACGGACATTGCCAAGTCGTTGGCGTGGTATCGCGATAAACTCGGTTTGCACGTGAGAGTCAACGATACCGACAAGAAATACGTCCAGTTCGATGCGGGCGGGCAGCTGTCGCTCCGCGAACATCGCGACACGGGTAAGGTCGATAGCCAATCGATCGTCTACTTTGAAGTCGAAAATCTGACGGCGGAACTGGCCCGACTTTCCAAGCTCAACATCGTCCCCGACGACGACACGACCGAAAGCGAAGAAGGCTATCGCCGTGCGATTTTACGCGACCCCGATGGCCACCGTATCGGCTTGTTCGAGTGGATCCGCTAAGATCGCTACTTCCCCGCCCAAACCTGAACCAGTTCCACGAGGACGCGCACCGCGTCTTCCATTTCTTCGAGGCAGGTCCATTCGAGCGGCGAGTGGATGCTGTGTTCGCCCGTGGACAAGTTCGGCGTCGGCAGGCCTTTCGCGGTCAACTGCGAACCATCGGTTCCACCGCGAATGATGCAATGTTTCGGCACCAGGCCCGCACGTTTCACGGCCTGATCCGCGAACGCAATCGCGCGCGGCTCCTCGGCGATCCCGTCGCGCATGTTCCGATATTGCGCGTGAACATCGACGGCGATCTTCGCTTCGGGGAAATCGCGAATGACTGTGCGTGCGGTTTCGCGCAGCATCTCGGCACGCTCGTTCAACACCTCGGATTCAAAATCGCGGAGCAGTATCTGAATCTTGGTACACGCCACGCCACCCTCGATTTGGTACGGGTGAACGAAACCATCGCGGCCGTCGGTCGTCTCCGGCGACAGGAAGCGTTTCGGCAAGCGGTCGAGAAACGTCCCCGCGATCTTGACCGCGTTGACCATCCGCCCTTTGGCGATCGCCGGGTGAATGTTGATGCCGGTGATCGTGACGGTTGCGCGATCCGCGGAGAACGTCTCGGCTTCGATCTCGGCGACACCCGCACCGTCGAGCGTGTAGGCGACAACGGCACCGATCTCCGAGGGGTCGAGGTGCAGCACGCCCTTACCGATTTCTTCATCGCACGTGAACACGATGCGAATCGGGCCGTGCGGAATCTGCGGATTATCGGTGAGTACGCGGGCCAGTTCCATTATCACCGAGACGCCCGCTTTGTCGTCGCCACCCAGCAGCGTCGTGCCATCGGTCGTGATAATCGTCTTGCCGACGAGCGTATTCAACTCCGGGTTATCGCTGACGCGAATCACTTTCGTCGGGTCGGCTGTCAACGCGATGTCACCGCCGCGATAGTCGCGAATGATTTGCGGGTCGACGCCCTTCCCCGTCGTTTCTGGCGAAGTATCGACGTGCGAATTGAAGGCGATCGTCGGGGCACCCGGCACGTTTCCGGGTATCGTCGCGAACACGATGCCATACTCGTTTTGAACCGCATCGGTCAGGCCGATCGCGAGCAGTTCGTCTTTCAACATGCGGCCGAGCACGAGTTGGCCAGGCGTACTCGGGTACGTAGCCGATTTTTCGTCGGCTGTCGTGTCGATTTTGACGTAGCGAAGGAATCGTTCGAGAAGCGTGTGCATGGTCATGAGGTTTTCCGTGAAGAGAAATCGACCCAGAAATCATCCGGGGTGCGATGAAACGTTTTACCCTGGGGTAAAGATTATTCATGCATTTACCCAACGGGCAACGCCATGAAAGAGTTCAATTTTACGCTTCATTTCCGTGTTTTCCGTGTTTTCCGTGGTGATTTCGTTCTTTTCTGCTGTTCGGTTTTAAGAATGCAAGAGAACCACGGAATGAACGGAAAAGACGGAAACAGAACAAGGGAATCGTTCGAGAAGCGTGTGCGTGGTCATGAGGTTTTCCGTGATGTTTGTGAAATTACGCCCACTTTCGGGCAGAGCGCGGCCAGCGTACACGCATCGCATTGCGGGCTTCGCGATGCACAGACGCGGCGGCCGTGCAGAATGAGTTGGTGGCTCACGCGAGTCCAGGCTTCTTGCGGCAGGAGTTTCATCAGTTGAAATTCGACCTTCACGGGGTCGGTGTGTTTGCTGAAACCGAGGCGGCGCGACAGTCGACCCACGTGCGTATCGACGGTGATTCCAGGCGTGTCGAATGCGTCGCCGAGGACGCAGTTTGCGGACTTCCGACCGAGGCCCGGTAGCGCGACGAGTTCTTCGAGCGTGCGCGGAACTTCGCCACCGTGACGCTCGATCAGCGCCTGACAAGCAGCCCGAATGTTCTTGGCCTTGTTGCGGAAAAAGCCCGTCGATTGCACGTACGATTCGAGTTCGGCTTTGTCCGAAGTGGCGAAGTCTTGTGCCGTGGGGTAGCGTGCGAAGAGCGGCGGCGTCACGAGGTTCACGCGCTTGTCGGTACACTGTGCCGAGAGCATGACTGCGACCATCAGTTGCAGTGGCGTGCGGAAATTCAGTTCGGTCGGCGAGTCCGCATAGAGTCGGTCCAACTCGCGCATAACCAGTGGGATACGGGCGGCAATCGGTTGCAGTTTCGCGGGTCGCATCGGCTACCCGACCACGATCGGGGAGGCGGGCGGTACCGCGGCGGCGGCCTTCTTCTTCGACCGGCGCAGTTCGAGCGAGGCACCGATGAAGTCGCGGAACAGCGGGTGCGGGTGCGTCGGTTTCGACTTGAATTCCGGGTGACATTGCACGGCCACGAACCACGGGTGCGTCGGCAGTTCGATCACTTCCACGAGCGAGCCATCGGGGCTGGTGCCCGCAATCCGCATCCCGTTCGCTTCGAGTTGGGCGCGATAATCGTTGTTCACTTCAAACCGGTGGCGGTGGCGTTCGGACACGACCGCAGACTGATACGCCGCGTGGGATTTCGTGCCGGCTTCGAGGCGACAATCGAACGCACCGAGCCGCATCGTGCCGCCGACCTGCGTGATTTTCTTCTGGGCATCGAGCAACGCCACGACGGGGTGTGGCGTGTGTTTGTCGAACTCGGTCGAATTCGCGCCGGTAAGCCCGAGGACGTTACGTGCGAACTCGATCGTGGCACATTGCAAACCGAGGCAGATGCCGAAGAACGGGATGTTGCGTTCGCGAACGAAGCGAATCGCTTCGATTTTGCCGTTGGTGCCGCGCTTGTCGAAGCCGCCGGGAACGAGCAAGCCATCGACGCCCGCCAGCATCGTGGCCCCTTCCTGTTCGACTTTCTCGGCCTCGATTCGCTGGAGCCGCACTTTACAGTCGTGAAAAATCCCGGCATGATCGAGCGCTTCGTAAACCGACTTGTACGCATCGCGGTGTTTGACGTACTTGCCGACGAACGCGACGGTGACCTCGTTAGTCGGCTTGATGATGCGGTTGAGCATCTCTTTCCAGTCGGACATGTCGATCTGCCGCGTCGCTGTCAGGTGCAGTTTCTCGACGATCAGCTCGTCGAGTTTGTTCGTGTGCAAGCTCAACGGCACTTCGTAGATACTGTGTTCGCGATCCTTTTCCTCAATGACGGCACGGCGTTCGAGGCTGCACATTTGGGCGATTTTATCGCAGTCTTCGGGTGGAATCGTTCGCTCGGTGCGGCAGATAATCACGTCGGGCTGGATGCCGATCTTGCGGAGTTCCTGGACGCTGTGCTGCGTCGGTTTCGTTTTCAGTTCGCCGGCCGCCTTCAAATACGGCACGAGCGTCAGGTGGATGAACAGGCAGTTCGAGCGTCCCGATTCGAGCGCGAATTGACGAATCGCCTCGAAGAACGGCATCCCTTCGATGTCGCCGACGGTGCCACCGATTTCGGTAATCACCACGTCGATATCGGGCGCGACGATCTTGCGAATGCAGTTCTTGATCTCGTCGGTCACGTGCGGAATCACCTGCACGGTTTTGCCGCGATACTCGCCGCCCCGTTCTTTGGTGATGATCGACTGATAGATTTTCCCCGTCGTGAAGTTGCAATCGCGGTCGAGGTGCGCGTTCGTAAATCGTTCGTAGTGTCCGAGGTCGAGGTCGGTTTCTGCGCCGTCGTCGAGGACGTAAACTTCGCCGTGCTGATACGGGCTCATCGTCCCCGGATCGACGTTGAGGTACGGGTCGAATTTTTGCAACCGGACTTTGAGGCCGCGACGTTCGAGGAGCATGCCGATCGATGCCGAAGTCAGCCCCTTCCCAAGTGAACTGACCACGCCGCCCGTCACGAAAATATGCTTCGCCATAGCACCGAAACCCCAACACCGGTCCCGTCGGGGCAACGGAACCACGGTGCGTGAACTGAATCCCATTCGCCCATGCTTAGCGTATGGAACGCGATGCCCGACGCAACCGAGCGCGTGCCACTATGCCGCGCGTCGGCGTGTGGCGGCGCGGGTCCATTCGACGAACGCGGCATAATCTTCGGGGGTATCGACGCCGCGATGCGCCTCCGCGATGATGCCGACGCGAATGACGCCGCCGGTGCCGAGCAACCGAAGTTGTTCGAGTTTTTCGGCCATCTCGATCGGGTGTGGCGGCGTTTTCGCGAGCCGCAATAACGTCTCGCGCCGATAGGCGTAAATGCCGACGTGTTGCAGGAACAGCGGCGGTTCCGCTTGGAAATCGGGTTCGCCATCGCGAACGCACGGGATGGGGCTGCGGCTAAAGTACATCGCGCGGCCCGTATCGTCGCAAACGACTTTGACGCAATTGCGGCTGTGGTAATCGGCGAGGTTGCGTATCGGCGTGGCCAGCGTGCCGACATCGGTGCGGGTGTCGCGCATCGTGTCGGCCAGCGAGTCGATCGCTTCCGGGTCGAACAGCGGCTCGTCGCCTTGAAGGTTCAATACGACATCGGCATTCGGGAACTGCATCGCGACTTCGGCCACGCGATCCGTGCCGGACGGGTGATCGTCGCGGGTCATCATCGCGCGACCGCCGAACTGCATCACGGCGTCGTAAATTCGCGCGTCGTCGGTTGCGACTACGACCGCCGTGGCCGATTTCACCTGCATCGCGCGTTCGTACACGTGCTCGATGAGGAACTGGCCCGTCTCGCGGAGTAGCGGTTTGCCGGGCAAGCGCGACGATGCGAAGCGGGCGGGAATCACGACGATCATGTTCACGGAAATTCTCGCGACGCGGAAGCGGTGTCGCGAGAAGGTAATCGGGAACGCGGACGGGATGCAAGTCGAACCGGTTCTTACTTGCGTGCCGTTCCGATTAGCGTTTCGAGTTGCGTACGCAACTTCTTGTGAATAGCCGTCGTGCCTTTCGAGAGTACGAGTGCTTCGCGAATGCTGAGGCCAGGGTCGGGGACGGGAAGTTTATCGAGCGCTTCGTCGAGTGTGCCGTCGAGGTGATATTTGTTATCGGTCGAGTTGATGTCGATGGCGAGCGAGCGAAGGAGGTCGAGATCGCGATAGAAACTGCGAGGATCGATCTTCAGCTTTTTGGTGATCGCCTCGCGGGTCAGAGGGCTGCCCGCGAGATGCGTCAGCAACCGGCACAGTCGAGCCGCTCGGATTTGCGTGATGATGCCAACCTCTTCCAAATTCGACTTAGCCATTACGATTCCTACCCGAAGTTATGTGTGCCGCAAACTTCTCGCAGAATCCGGATCCCTTCTTCTGCGCGTCGCGATGATGTCGTCGAATGCAGATACTAGGCCGCATCGCGAGGGGAATCAAGCATTACTTACGCGCTTTCTGCAAAAGAATTTCAAGCTCCGACAATCCGGTGTCAGTCGGTCGTCATTTCTTTGCACTCCAGGTGAACGCGGTCAAGCGGTTGAGGTCGCGAACGACGATGTTTTCACCCGCAATCGCGAGGTGTGCCCACGACTCGGCATCGGAAATCTTTCGTTCGTCGAGAAGCGTGAACTACTCGGGGTTCGCCTCGAAGAGGTACAAAATCCCCTTCTGATCGAGGCCGAGAAGCGCATCGCCGTTCGCGATTAGGCTCCAGTATTTGCCGAAGGTTTTCTCGGTGCGCCACGTCTGCTTACCGGTTTTCAAGTTGACGCAAATCAGGCGTTGATCCTTTCCGAGAAGGTACGCATGATCGTTGACGACGACCGGCGACGACATGTTTCCTTCGTACTTGAACCCCCAGCCATCTTCGACGCGATAACCGTCGGCGGAGTTTCGCACGTTAAACAGTTGCGTGTTTCCACCATAGGTGCTGGTGAAGTTTCCGTGGTGAAGACGCGGTCTGCACCGACGATTGGCCCCGAGTAGCTCGGCCCGAGATCGCCTACTTTCCAAACTTCGGAGAGCGCATCGCCCTTCAACTGTTTGGGCCACGGTTTCGCACCAGCGATGACGCCGCTACGATCCGGGCCACGCCATTGCGGCCACGTGTCCGATGCGGGTGGGGCACTCGATGCGATGAAAACGGACAGCGAAACAACGCAGAATCCGGTCATGGTCACAGTCATTTAATAAATGCAGAAACCCCTACCGTTTCGCGAAATCGGTAAGGGTTCTAGAGGGTGACGGATGGTGAAAATCACTCCGCCGTTCCAACCGTCAACGCCTTGCGGAGTTTGTCGAGGGCGCTAGCCTGAACTTGTCGTACCCGCTCTTTCGACAGGCCGAGTTCTTCGCCCACTTTCTCGAGTGTTGGCGAAATCGTCTGTTCTTTCAGATTAAAACGCAAACCGATGATCGACTTCTCGCGCGCCGTCAGCAGCGGATGATCGTCGCGCAGAAATTGATCGATTCGGAAACTGGCATTGCTGGTCGGTTCGTGGAGCACCTTCCCGCCGGGTTCGCCATCGGGTAAATAATCGAGCGATGTCGAACGTGCGAGCCAATCGGTCGATAATCGTTGCGACATTCGTGCGAGTGCCCGAACCAAGCAGGTGTAGGCGTACGTGCTAAAACGGATGCCCATCCACGGGTTGTAGACGGCGACCGCTTGAATGAGCACGATGTGACAATCGCCGATCATATCGTCCGCACGATTCGCGACCGCCATACGACGGCGGACCGCGCGGTAGATCAGTTTGCGGTTACCGATCACGATGCGGTCGCGTAGCGTCAGGTAAATTCCGTGCCACGCTTTCAGTTCGACATCGGACTTCGACGTGTGCATTCGGTGTGCGGCGTAGTGCATGTATCGAGCATGTTCCCGCGTCACTTCGTCCGGCATGTACTTTTCGTCGTAGGAAATGTCCGAGGCGATGAGGTGACTGGGATCGTAAACTTTCGCAGCATTGGACAGGCGGAACGTGTCGTGGCGCACATAGCTGGGGAGGCTCATCGAACGGTGGATCGTACGAGATACCGAACGAGTCGCAGGTTTCACGTCGAGCATTACGTTCTCCATTAGTGACTCCACCGAGATGTATTGTTAATGAATGACAAACGATTGAGCATTCATTGCACTTATTGTGCCAAGATCACCGTAATCTGTACCCAAATTACCGCAGGTCAGTAACGGCCATAACTGCAAAACGTCCAATACGTCCATATTTATGGCCCGACGCTCACCGTTCGTCAAGTTAAAAATGGATTTATTCGCTCGACATTGCTACAATAGTCGTAAAATGAGTTTGTTTTTTGCGTTTCCATCGGGCAAAATAAAACGTCCGAAACGTGTACAATCGCCGAACCTCGACGATTTCGAGAGATGCATGAGCCGTCCGAACTCCGATTTGCCTCAACCGATCGTCGATAGCCAGTACGTCAGTACGGCTCAAGTCGCGCTCGCGCTCGGCGTTAGCGTCACCACGGTCAAACGCTGGGTGGACGATGGTACCCTCCCCGCACATCGCACGGCAGGCGGCCACCGTAAGCTCCTCGTCGGCGATGTCCTCCGCGCCGTCCGCGATGGCAATTTGCCGAAAGCGGATCTCAACAAGCTCCTGATCGGTGCGGGTTCCGCGAACAGTGTCGACGTGCAGGCCCTGTACGAGAAGTTCGTCGAAGCCGTAGCTGCCGTCGATCCAGAAGCGATACGCGAACTCATTCACACGTCGTACCGTGGCGGCATGACGATCGACGCGATTGCCGACCAACTCATTTCCCCGGCCCTCAAATACGTGGGGCAGCAGTGGGAAAAGAAGAAAATGGACGTGCATCAGGAGCACCGGATTACGCAGTCGTGCGTCGGAGCGATCTACGAATTGCGAGCGTTCTTGCGTAAGAATGCCGAAAATGTCCGTCCGGTCGCGGTCGGCGGCGCGCCGGAACACGACCATTATATTTTGCCGAGTTTACTCTCGAAACTCACGCTCATCGAAAATGGCTGGGACGCGATCAATCTCGGTCCCCACACGCCCATGTCTGCATTCCATGCGGCACTCGAAGAGCTTTCGCCGCAACTAATCTGGGTCTCTGTCTCGCATATTGCACACCCCGACAAGTTTCTTGCAGAGTACACCGAGTTTTTCCGAGTGGCCGACAAGCAGAACGTCGCCGTGGCTATTGGCGGAGGAGGCCTCGGCGAGTTTCGTTCCAAAATGCCGTACACCACGTTCGGCGATGGCCTGACTCACCTGGCATCGTTCGCAAGATCGTTCAAGCACCTTCCGCAACCGGCACGTCGCGGTCGACCGTCGGCCTTTCCAAAACCCTTGCCAGGCGCGTTGGAAAATTGACTCGCGATTCTCAGCGAGGTCTAACGTGGGGCACGTTTTTAACGTGCCATCGTTGAAAATGGCACGTTTTTCAGTGCGGTCTAACGTGGGGCACGTTTTTAACGTGCCATCGTTGAAAATGGCACGTTAAAAACGTGCCCCACATAAACGGACTCATGCTCACCGAGAGTCGTACCCGAGTTTAGCGATAATGTCGCCCCAACGCTCTTTGACTCTCGCTCGATCGGCATCGGAGAGCGGGTATTTGTTCGTCTCGTAAGCGTTGTGCTTCGCCAGATATTCGACGAGTTTCGGCTTCATCTGCGCGAAGTGACCGAGATTCAACCCGTCGTAGATTGCCTCGGTGCCGGTCAGCATGTCTTGGACGAATTCTTCGTAGCGCACTTCCACCAACCGCCCGGCGGGGATCATCGCCTTCGCGTCTTCGTAGCGTTCGTGGATGATGCGATATTCGCGGAGGACTTTCTCCTCGAACAGTTCCGGGTGACGCAGCGTCTGCAAACCGTGTCGTTTGGCGAGCGTTTTCCACAGGTTCAGCGTACTCGCGTACAGCACGTATGGATCGCGCGTGATATGGACGAATCGCGCATTCGGGAACAGTTCGAGCAATATCGGAATGCGTGCGGTGTGCGGCGGCGATTTCAGCACGATGCGGCGCGGATCCTTGTAAGTAATCGTTTGCACGAAACGCAAAAGCGTGCGTTTCCACGCTTGTTTTTGAGCGTGCGATAGCCCGGAAAGGTCCAAGGCGTTCGGGTCGTTCGACGGATGATTCGGGAACGCGACGTCGGTGTACGTACTCGGTTGGCCGAGTAAGCAGAGCGCAAATTCGTCCTCTTGCGGACGGTCCCACCCGGCGACCATGTTGTCCATCGGCCGTTTGTGCGGCATCAGGAACGAGAGATGATTCTTGAAGAACGATTCCGAAATCAGGTTGTGTCTCGGTACGAAGCAATCGTAGGTATCGGGGTACGTATGGCGATCGTCGAGGATGAGCAATTCGTGGAGGAGCGTCGTGCCCGTACGCCAATGTCCGATGACGAAGATCGGGTCTTCGGGCAGTTTCGTGTTCGCGATTCGGCTGCCGTAAATGCCGTTTTGCAACCAGCCGAGTACGGTGTTCGCAAACGAGACTCCGGAAACGATTCCCGCAATGTATAGGTACCCCGGTTCGACGGCGAAACGGTTGCGAGCGAGCAACTTCAGCCATGCGAAGTAGTCCGCCCCTTCCCATTGTCGGGGCGACCATTCGCGAGATTTCGCAGTCAGTTTTGTTGCCATTCGTTTCGTTATACCAACGATTCGAGCAGGTACTTCAGTTTCCGTACTTCCGGCTCGACGGGGAACGACGGCATCGGCAGGTTTCGCACATCGACGCTCAGTGCGCGGTCGTACCGACAGCGATCGAGTTGCGTGATAATGCGGCCATACTCGAGGTCGCCCTGCCCCACGCGCACCTGGAACGCATCGGGTTTGTTGCCCGAATCGCGAAGGCGAACGTGCCGCACGAACGGATACAGGCAATCGTAGTTTTTCGGCCCGCCTTGCGCGGCGATGTAATGGCTCGGATCGAGGCTAATACCGAGGCCCGGCACGAGGCGACAGAGTTCGGCGGCCATGTTCGGATCGGCGGTGAGCGTTTGCGAATCGGTCTCGATTGTGAGGATGACGCCCTCTGCCGACGCGATTTTGTACCAGCCGGTGAGGCGTTCGACTTCCTGTGCGAAATCGGCACCGATATCGGCGGCTGGCACCGAAACGAGCGGGGCCGCGAGCAAGCGGGCCAACCGGCTAACGGCGCGAAGTTGCGAGCGCGTCAGTTCGCCATCGGGTTGCGGAAATGCCGCGTGAAATGCCGCCACCGGCACGTTCGACGCCTTGATACGCTGGCAGATTTTCGTGAGATCGCCGAGCAAATCGGACGGCTTCAGGTGCCCGCCCTGTTCGCGAACGGCGATGTCCGCTTTGGCAAAATTCATTTCGCGGATCGAACGTAAGGCATCGTCGAGCGGTGCCCCGCTGAAACATAACGTGGAACAAGCAACGTACACGGCGTGAACCCCCCACAAAAAACGGATCGCGAGGCCCAGTGCAGGCCGGTGAACGATAAGCGAAACGTTTCCCCCACGCGACGCATAGCCACGCGACCTCGAGTACGCAAGTGAATTCCGAAAGATTATTTCGCCGCTATTCGCGTCGACCAGACCGCGATTGTCGTCGACTCGAATAATGGTTATTCTGTCGTTTCGGTTACGATCGCGTCCTAGTCGATCGTAACGAGCGCAAGTTTCCCAACTACCGCCATCCGTACTTCGTTGAACGACACCACTGATACTCACGCTCCCGCAAGGGCCTGCCATGAAATCTCTCATCCGTAAGCTGTTTGCTGCCAGCCTGTTAGGCCTCGGCATCACCGCAATTTCGCCCGTTCTCCGTGCCCAAGACCCGACCCAAGGGGTCGAAGTCCTCGCACGTGGCCCGATCCACGAAGCGTTCGCCGCCACGCTGGAAGTCCAGACGGGGGCATCGGTTACGGTGGCGAAAGCCCCGCCCGACGCGATCGAGGAACTCCCACCCGACCAGAAGCCCGCCGGCGACAACGTCCAGTGGATTCCCGGTTACTGGCACTGGGACGAAGAGCGTAAGGACTATATCTGGATCAGCGGATTCTGGCGCGTGCCCCCACCGAACCGCGTCTGGGTGGCCGGTAGCTGGCGCGAAGCCCGCACGGGCTTCCTCTGGGTTCACGGCTTCTGGCAAGAAGCGCGCGTCGAGCGTGCGGAAATCGAATATCTGCCCCCACCACCCGCCGCCATCGAAGTCGCGCCGTCGATTCCCGCTCCATCGGAAACGCACATCTACGTTCCCGGATCGTGGGTGTGGCGCAATCGTTACGTCTATCGTCCGGGTGTCTGGATCGATTATAATCCGGGCTGGATCTGGGTGTCGTCGCACTATCGCTGGACGCCTGCCGGTTACATCTTCATCGATGGCTACTGGGACTTCCCGCTCGCGGATCGCGGCGTGCTCTACGCCCCCGTGTACGTGCAACGCTCTGCGTATTACCAACCTTCGTTCGTGTACACGCCCGTAGTCGTCGTCAACGTGCCCAGCCTATTCACGTCGCTGTTCGTGCGGCGCGGCTACGGCAACTACTACTTCGGCGACTATTACGATAACGGCTACAGCCAAGGGGGCTACTCCGCGTGGTGCGGAAATGCTCGTGGCAGCAACTTTGCGATCAACGTCGGCTTCGGTCGCGGTTTTGGCTACGATCCGATGTGGGATTATTACCGCGTCTCGTACCGCAACGATCGCACCTGGGCCACGGGTATCAACGATGTCTACGCGGGCCGTTACAACGGCTCGCTCGCTCGCCCTCCGCGTACGCTCGTTCAGCAGAACACGGTGATTAACAACATCACGAATGTGACGAACGTGACCAACAACGTGACGAATAACACGAACACCAACACCGTGGTGGTGAACACGAATAAGACCGTCAATAACAACACGATGTTGCTGACCACGGTGAATAACGTGCAGCAAACGAACCAAAAGATCGCCCTGAAACCACTCGCGAAGGAAGATCGCGTTCAGGAGCAGAAGTTCGCACAAGATCTGCGCGGCGTATCGGCGCAGCGGAAGCAGTTGGAAACGAACCTCGCCGACCGTTCGCAAGTCGCGAACAAGATCGACGATAAGCCCCGTTCGGTGAAGATCGACGTACCGAAAGCCGCTGTGTTTCGCGGTCAGGTCGCCGAGGAGCAGAAAATCAAGATCCCGCCACCAGCCGCAACACTCGTCGGGAGCAAGAATTCGCCACCCGCGCTGAAGCCAACGGCACCCGCACCCACGGTAATTGCAAAACCGGAGACGAAGCCGATGGTACCCGTGCAACCCGGTGTGAAAACCGACACGAAACCGCCGGCACCCCCCGCAGGGATCAAGCCAGAAATGAAACCGGGGGTACCACCGACGCCGACACCGGCACCAAAGCCGCTACCTGTGCCAGCTCCGCTGCCTTCGCCGAAGCCGATACCCGCTCCTGTGCCCGCACCAAAGCCGTTCGTGCCGCCACCCGCACCCGCCCCGCAACCTGCTCCTGTGCCCGCACCAAAGCCGTTCGTGCCGCCACCCGCTCCGAAGCCCGCACCGGTGTTCGTGCCGCAACCCGCACCGAAGCCCGCCCCGGTGTTCGTGCCACCGGCTCCGAAGCCTGCACCGGTGTTCGTGCCACCACCCGCACCGAAGCTTGCCCCGGTGTTCGTGCCACCGGCTCCGAAGCCCGCATTTAACCCACCGCCACCCGTGACAACGTTCAACCCCGCCGCATCATTCACTGCAGCACCGGCACTGAAGCCAGCGCCGCAAACGTCTCCTCCCGATAAAAAAGACAAGAAATAACAACAACGCCCACGGAGTGATCCGTGGGCGTTGTTCTTTGATTTGTGGCGTTTCGCTCAGATAATCTGCTTGATCGGCTCGGCTCCTTCGACGCCGACGAGCTTTTGATCGAGGCCGCCGTAGAAGTACGACAGGTGGTTCGGGTCGAGGCCCATCTGATGCAATACCGTGGCGTGGAGGTTCTTCACGTGATATCGATCTTCGACGGCGTTGTTGCCGAAGTCGTCGGTCTTGCCGACCGTGACGCCGCCCTTGATGCCGCCGCCCGCCATCCACATCGTGAAGCCGTACGAGTTGTGGTCGCGGCCGGTACCGACCGCGTATTCCGCCGTCGGTTGACGACCGAATTCGCCGCCCCAGATCACGATCGTCGAATCGAGTAACCCCGTCCGCTTCAAGTCTTTCAGCAAGCCCGCAATCGGTTTGTCGGTGTCGCCGCAGTGCTTGTTGTGGTTCTTCGCGATGTCCGTGTGCGCGTCCCAGTTGTCGTCGTTGTGCGCCCCGCCACTGTAAACTTGCACGAAGCGCACGCCGCGTTCCACGAGCCGACGCGACAGCAAGAGTTTCTTGCCGAAGTCTTCGGTTTTACTGCCGTCGATGCCGTAGAGTTCCTTCGTTTCCTTGGTTTCCTTGGTGAAATCGACTGCTTCGGGGGCGTGTTGCTGCATCTTGTACGCGAGTTCGTAACTGGCGATGCGTGCGGATAGTTCGCTGTTGTCGACCCGCGTCAGCAGGTGTTCCTGGTTCTTTTCCTTCAACCGATCGAGCAAGTCGCGCTGTTGCGCGCGGCTCGTCCCGGCGGGGGGTTGCAGGTCGAAGATCGGCGTGCCGCTCGCACGCAATGTCACGCCCTGGTATGCGGCAGGCATATAGCCGCTCGACCAATTTTTCGGCCCGCTAATCGGCCCACCCGTATTATCGAGCATCACCACGAATCCAGGCAGGTTCTCGTTCTCCGAGCCGAGTCCGTACGTCACCCACGAACCGATACACGGGTTGCCCGATAGCAATCGCCCGGAGTTCATCATCAGCAGTGCGGAGCCGTGAATCGGCGACTCGGCGTACATGCTTTGCACGAACGCGATGTCGTCGACGCAAGTGGCCACGTGCGGGAACAGGTCGCTGACCCACTTGCCGGACTTGCCGTACTGCTTGAACTTCCAGCGCGGTTCGACGATGCGACCTTCGTTCCGCTTGCCGCCACGGCCGAACGTCTTGATCGGCACCATCTTGTTGTCTTTGCCAACCAGATACGGCTTGTAATCGAACGTATCGATGTGGCTCGGGCCGCCGTAACAGAAGACGAAAATCACCGATTTCGCCTTCGCAGGGAACATCGGCTTCTTCACGGCCATCGGGTTCAGCAAACTCGAACTCGGCTTCGTCGACTCGGCAGCACCCAGCACGCCATCGGCGGCGAGCATCCCCGCAAGTGCCATTCCAGGGAACTTCGCCCCCGAATCCCAAAGGAATTCGCGGCGCGTTCGGCGACAAAATTGGCGGTCGGTCGTCATGTCATTACCCCAAGTGACGCGATGAAATCTTAAAAGCCAGCGAATTTTCATTCTTGGCGAGCGGTGGGTGTAAGCCCACTGATCCAACCTGAGTCGCAGACAACCTCAATTTCAATGGGTTAGGTTCAAATCGCGGCGATTTCAGGTGGCATAGCCGCCGAAAGACCCGATTATGTGGGGCACGTTTTTTACGTGCCATTATCAATATTGGCACGTAAAAAACGTGCCCCACATTGATACCCTGTTTTTACTACGCCTTTCGATGAGACATTCGCTACCCGTTCCAATTGCGAATTACTAGTGGCAGATAACCTCAATTTCGACGAGGCAGTCTATTCGTGTTCCCGTTGCATACGGAGGTGGCAGAATCAGTGGGCTTACACCCACCGCTCGCCTTTAATCCAGGTACAGGAACTCGTTTGCGTTCAACACTAGCAGTGCGTATCGCGCGAGTGCGGCGGAGTCGTCGAGCGTGTATTTCGCCTTCATTTTCCGAATGAACGCCAAGTCCTTTGCCACTTCCTCGTCGCTCGGTTTGCGGCCCGTTGTGAGGCGGATCGCGCGGGTCACTTGCTTGGCGGTGTCGCCGGGGAACTCGTTGCTCAGTCGTTTTGCGAGCGATGTCGCTTGTTCGTTCGTGAACTCGCCGTTCAACATGCCGAGTGCTTGCGTGGGCACCGTAGTCGTGTAACGCACGGGGCAACTCGAATCGGTGTCGGCCTGATCGTGATTGATGAGCACCGGCACTTGTAGCGATCGTTTGATGAACACATACACGCTGCGTCGGTCGCCCGCCGTGGGTTTGTTCGCATCGTAATGCCAGCCCTGGCCGGGTACCGATTGCCCCGCAAGAACTTCGCGTGGAATTTTCGGGAACACGCTCGGCCCGAACGGCGTGAGGTTCAACTTGCCGCTCGCCATCAAGATCGTGTCGCGCACTTCCTCGGCCGCGAGGCGACGCATGTTGAACCGCCAGTAAAACGCATTCGCGGGGTCGGCCGTCAAGTTCGCGGCGTTCGCGTTCGCGGAGCGCTGATACGTCTGCGAGAGCATGATCGCCTTGTGCAATCGCTTAATTTTCCAGCCGCCTTCGACGAAATCGTTCGCCAGCCAGTCGAGCAACTCGGGGTGCGTCGGCATTTCTCCGAGTTTGCCGAAGTCGCTCGGCGTCGGTACGAGGCCCTTCCCGAAGTGATACTGCCAAACGCGATTGACCAGGACGCGGGCCGTCAGCGGGTTGCTCTTCAAAGCGAGCCAGTTCGCAAGAACCGTGCGGCGGCCACTCGTTTTTGCACCTTTGGAAGGTGCCGGAATGACTGGATCGGGGAAGCCGAGAACTTCCGGGAACCCCGGTGGAATCACTTCGTCTCGCGGTGCGTGCGGATTGCCCCGCGCGAGCAAGTGAACCGATGGCGGTTGCACTTCACAGTGATTCACCGATAGCGCCAAGTCTTGGTTCGGCAACGGCTTTTGCTCGAGATCGAGCCGTTCCTTCTTGAGTTTGCCGTAATCGCGTTTCAAGTCGCCTTCAAAAAACTTCACCGCCTTCGCGATCACTCGCGGCCGATCCGGCCCCTCGGATGCGCGTTGATCCTCGGCGGGCAGTTTCTTGATCGCCTCGACCTCGATGACGTTCATCTGCTTGATGAGTTCGCGAATCCGTTCGTTGCGTGCGTTCAATTCGCCTTCGTAAATCTTCCGCTTTTCGGGTGCGGAGATGTCCGAAGAGTTCGTCGACGACGTGGTGCCGCGGGTGTCGCTAAACGGGCGAATGTCGCGGAAAAACGCGAGGAGTTTGTAGTAATCCGTCTGCGGGATCGGGTCTTTCTTGTGATCGTGGCAACGCGCACAGTTGACCGTCATCGCGAGGAAACCTTGTGCGGTGACGGTCACGAGATCGTCGTAGCCATCGAACAGCGATTGTTTCGCGTCGGCCGGTTCGTCGTCCCAAATGCCGAGGCGATAGTAGCCCGTCGCGATGATCGCATCGGCCGACCATTCGGGAAGCTCATCGCCCGCGATCTGCTCCTTGATGAACCGATCGTACGGCTTATCGTCGTTGAAACTGCGAATGATGTAATCGCGGTAACGCCAGGCGTTCGGCTTCGGCCCGTCGCGTTCGTAGCCATTCGTCTCGGCATATCGAACGATGTCGAGCCAGTGCCGCCCCCATTTTTCGCCGTAATGCGGTGACGCAAGAAGCGCGTCGATCAACCGTGGATAGGCTTCTGGCGAAGCGTCCGCGAGGAACGCATCGATCTGCTCCGGCGTCGGCGGCAACCCCAACAGATCGTAGTACGCGCGACGAACGAGTGCGGACTTGTCCGCCAGGCCGTTCGGCTTCAAGCCCTTCGCGTTTAGCTTACTTTGGATGAACGCATCGATCGGCAATGCGTCTTTGAAGAACGGGATCGCCACGGGTTTGACTGGCTGATACGCCCAAAATTTCTTCGCTTCTTCGGTGATCACCGACGGGGTCGCCGACGGGTTCGGCACGCTTTCGCCGAGGTCTTCGACGCTCACTGGCATTCGGTCGACGACCCACTTGGTGAGGATTGCGATTTCCGAATCGGGCAGCTTCCCCGACGGCGGCATCACCTCGGTATCATCGCCGCGCTCGTTCAGAATGGCCCGAAGAAACAGGCTATCCGCCGGTTTTTTGAGATCGAACGAAGGCCCCGTGATGCCACCAGTCAACGCCGCCGCGCGGTTCGAGAGTCGCAGTTCACCCTTGATCTTCTCGCCCGCACCGTGGCATTTGAAGCAGCGCTGCACGAGAATCGGCTTGACGCTTTTCTCGTAAAACGCGACTTGCTCCGCGCTGAAACTCGGCTTCTTTTCCTGGCTCCGCCCAATGGCAGACAGCACGAGAAACGCAACCAGCAACAACGCAGTACGCGGTCGTGAGAGCATCGGCATGGATCGTGCCTGTGGGGCAGAGTCGGGCGGGTGTGGCTCAAGCAATTATTCTGGATTCCAAAGATATTATAGCTCACTCACAATCACTGTTCAAGTCGCTATTAGGGGATTTCATTCGCGAACGAATCCGCCTTCGGAAGCTCCCACGCGAAATCGCAAAGTCAAAAAGTCCAAGGCGATGCGACGTAAGTCGACTTTTGCATCGTGCGCAGAAGTGTCTCCAAGTGTCGTGAAAGTGTCTCCAAGTGTCGTGAGAATGTCGTGGTCGGTCGATTTTGTGTCGCGGTCGGTCGATTTTGTGTCGCTACTTGCGCCGATACTCGAATCGTGAGGAATCGACGTAACCCACAATGAGAGTGTAAGATACGGAATACGGATCAGTGGATTGCGGTCAAAAAAGCGACTTTTCGGGCCTCCAAAACCGAAAAAACACCCCAAAAAACGGTTTTGAAGCCTCCGCAATTGTGACTTACGTC
>JAYVQG010000368.1:0-15573 GCA_043757025.1 Limnoglobus sp. | reverse complement strand
ATTTTCCAGATCATGTGCGAAGTTACTTTCAGGCCCCATTCGTGCAATATGCCGCGGCAAATAACATGTGATGTTGTTCAAAGCCGAGGTAATATGTATGGGATTTGAATACGAGCGAAGTTCCAATAATCGAACCGGATCGCGATGGCCTCGAAAGTACCTGGGCCGATCTCGGTACGATCGACGCAGCCATTGGGTTCCAGGCGATCCGGCGACTCTCGAAATACCCCTCGAAAAGTTTGCCGTTTCTTGCCGGGAAATTGTCGCCTGCGACCGCCGTGAATCACGATCGCGTGGCAGGTTGGCTGATTCAACTCGACGCACCAGATTACGATTCTCGACGAACGGCTTACCGAAAATTAGCTGCCGATTCGCAACAGATCGAACCCCGATTGATCTCGTTTCGAGACTCGACATCCTCATTGGAAATTCGCGAAAAAGTCCAGCAACTCATCGACGAGCAGCATCTGACGAACGCCGAAAATGTGCGTATCGTGCGTGCCGTGGAAATCGTGGAATGGATCGCCCGCGATGCGACGGCGGGGGCCGCGATCCAGGCTCAGGCGAGAGCGGTACTCGCCCGATGGGCATCGGGCGAAGCGGGTGCAAAACTAACCGACGAAGCGAAATATGCGATCAGTCGCATCAAAAGGATTGAGTAAAATGGCACGTTAAAAACGTGCCCCACACACGCGAGTCACTTCGCTGGTGCTGGTGCTGGTGCTGGTGCCGGTTTGGGCGGGTTGCCGGCTCTTAAGCCTTCGAGTTCGATCTTTCGCATTGCGGTATTGTGGGCTTCTTCGTTGAGTTCGTTGGCGTGGTCTTTGCCTGTAATTAGATACGCATTCTTCCGCTTCACCACGCGAAGATCGGCCTGTACCGCAAGCAGTTCGATCGCACTTTCGAGCGGCACGTTCAGGAGGCGCGCGTTGATGAACGTCATCCGCGCATCGCCGGATTGCGGAGCGACCAGGATCGTCACATCGCGATCGTCGGCGATCTCTGCGAGCACCTCGTTGAGCGGTCGTTCCTTGTACACGCCGGTCACGCGCACGACGTTTTTCCCTCCGAAATCGGGCACAATCTCGATGTAGTCTTTTTGTATGGTGAATTCGGCTTCAATATTGGCCAGCATGATGCCGAGCGCCTTGCCAACTCGCAGCCCTCCGACACTCTGTTTCAGCGTCAATTTCTTGTCGAGAATCGACGCCTCACCGGCGGACCGAAATTGTTTCTCGTCGACGATGAACTTGAGTTTGTGATCCTTTTCCACCGTGCGAATGATGTCCCTTAACTGCATACCATCGAGTTCCTGATTGAGCTTCAGCGGCTGTCGCAGTTTCGCGACGGTATCGGCAACGGGGTCTACGGAACTCTTCGCTTCCTGGGCCAACGCGGCCATCTCACACGACAGGCAAAGGCCGACGCAAAGGATCCAGCGTGTCATCGCGATTGCTCCAGTGAAACGAAAGGGTAATACCAGTCTAACGGTATTCTGCGAGATTTCGTTGGCCGCTGAATTTGTAGCTGGGGTCTGTGACCCCGGTCTTTGTAGCTGGGGTCTGTTACCCCGGTCTTTGTAGCTGGGGTCTGTTACCCCGGTCTTTGTAGCTGGGGTCTGTGACCCCGGTCTTTGTAGCTGGGGTCTGTTACCCCGGTCTTTGTAGCTGGGGTCACAGACCCCGGTCTTTGTAGCTGGGGTCTGTTACCCCGGTCTTTGTCGCTGGATGCCCACCGGCCTCACAGAGGCCAGCTACACCGAAGGTCTACGACCCCGGATGCCCACTACACCGAAGGTCTACGACCCCGGATGCCCCCGGATGCCCACTACAAAAAGCCTCACTGAGGCCCTATTTAAAAGAGCAACTCCGCCGTTGGGGAACGGCGGAGTAGCAGGGGGAATGAGAGTGACGTGCATCCGACAGGCATGGCGAGTTGGGGGAACTCGCCAATCCGCATCGAATGCGAGAGACGCCACTGGGGGGTTGGTGCGACCTTGGGGGAAGGCTCACCGGGCGTGTCTCGCATCATCTGTTCGCAGTTGGGGGAACCGCGTCAGACGGAACAACCCTAATGCACGACCGATGCCAATCGACGCGGAATAATCGGCACAACGATGATATTCGCTGAAAATCCAGCGTTTTACACGCGGACGCGGTGTGGCGTCGAATCGCGATTTGCAATTTTTACCGGCCCGCATAAGACACAACTTCGGTAAATTCGACAAACTCTCCGGAACTTTTACCATGGCTTCCGATGGTCTCACCCAATCGCTGACTGCCGCATTTGATGTCGTTCCGCTGATCGACCCGCACTCGCACATCGACCCGCTTTCGCCGGTCTCGAAGTCGTTCGACGACATTCTCGGTTACCACTACTACACCGAACTCGCACACTCGGCGGGCATGTCGCAGAAGTGGCTGGCGAAGGAAGCGGACCCGCGCGAACGCTGCCGCGAAATCATTCGCCACATGGATCGCTACGACAACACCGCCCAATACGGCTGGTTCGTCGAGATCGCCCACCACTTCCTCGGTTTCACCGGCACCCGCGTCACCGTCGCCGACGCCGATGCCCTGTTCGATGCGTCGCTGAAACGTTTCGCTGCCGCGGATTGGGAACAAAAGGTGTTCGCCAAAACAAACCTCGAAAAGATTTTCCTCACGAACGAGTTCGACGATTCGCTCGATGGCTTCGACACGAACAAATACGTACCGTGTTTGCGGACCGATACGCTGGTTTTCCAGTTTCAGGAAGCGGGGGTTCGCGAGCGTTTGGCGGCGGTGACGGGTATCGATGCGGGCGACGTGCCGAGCTTACGGAAGGCGATTCGCGCGTTATTCGAGCGTTTTGTCGCAAAGGGAGCGAAGGCGTGCGCGATTTCGTTGCCGCCCGAGTTCACGCCGAGTCCGGATGGCAACCGCATCTTCTGGATACTCGCCGAAAACTGCCGCGAGTTCGGGCTGCCGTTCGACTTGATGATCGGCGTCAACCGCCGCGTCTACGAGAATGGCGTCCATCAGGGGCAAGATCTCTTCGACCGCCGTTGCTCGCTCATCCAGTATCGCGAGTTGTTTAACGCGTTCCCGGAAGTGACGTTTCCCGTTTCGGTGCTCACCAGCGGGCAGAATCAGGAACTCGTGGCGTATTCGTGGATCTTCCCGAACGTCGTGCCGAACGGCCATTGGTGGTACTCGAACATCCCCGCATACATCGGCAGCGATCTCCGCGAACGCCTACAAGGCGTTCCAAAAACGAAACTCATCGGCTACTACTCGGACGCCTATAAACTCGAATTCGTGCTGCCCAAATACAGCATGTATCGCCGCATCCTGGCAAGCACCATCGCCGACGAGTTCGTCCGCCCCGGTCGCCTCAACGAAACCGAAGCCATCGCACTCGGCACCCGCCTGTTACGCGACAACGTGCGCGAGATTTTCAAACTCGGGTAGTAAGCCGGGAGTGCAAGGGATGCGATTTTGGTGTCGCCGTGATACATGGAAGGCAGTCAAATGGTGACTTCATCTGAAACTTCCCTGCAGTTCGTCCCCAGTAACGTCGTAGGCCTGCCTGTAGTAACCAAGGTTGCCGTTTTCCCGGATCGACTGGAACTGCTATCCGATGGCAAGTGGGTTGTCATTCGGTTCCTCGACATTGCCAAGTGGTATCGTCGCGGTTGGCTATATCGCTCACTGGCCCGTTTGGGCTGGGGTGTCCGCGATTGGCCATCGGTAGCGGACCGGGACTGGTTCCATCCGCCAGCGGGACGTTTCTTCCAGTTCTATAGCGAGCCGGCAGTCACCGTGTTTATGCCCGATGAGTCACTGGTTCTGGGGTAGGATGAGACGATGTTCCGACGGGTGCAGGTTGTCATTCAGTTGGGCGGTTTCGTCACCATGGACCTCGGGTAGTGCGGGTCAGGATGTCTTCGATTAGCCGCGCCGCGTAGGCTTTGCGTAGCGAAGCGCGGGGGGCGCGAACTCTCGCGAAATCGTGTTGTCGTTCGATGCATCCTGCCCCGCGCTTCGCTCCGAAGACTACGCGGCGCGGCTAAACGGGGGATGGTTCGCTAAAATTACACTCATGAAGACTGTTGCATTCGTGTTCGGTACGCGGCCGGAGGCGATTAAACTCGCGCCGGTAGTCGCGGCGTTTCGGGCCGATGGTCGCTTTCGCGTTCAGGTTTGCGTGACGGCGCAACATCGGCAGATGCTCGATCAGGTGCTGTCGGCGTTCCACCTCACGCCCGATGTCGACTTGAACGTGATGCAGCCGGGGCAGACGTTGGCGAGCCTGACGGCGCGGGCGATTGTGGCCGTCGACGAATATCTGGCGAACGCGAAACCGGACTTGCTACTGGTGCAAGGCGACACGACGACGGTGCTGGCGGCGGCGCTCGCGGCGTTCTATCGCAAGGTGAAAATTGGCCACGTCGAGGCGGGGTTGCGGACGGGGAACTTGCACGCACCGTGGCCCGAAGAAGGCAACCGCGTGCTGACGACGCGGCTGTCAGATTTGCACTTCGCGCCGACGCAAACGGCAGCACAAAACCTGTGGAATGAAGGCGTGCCCGCATCCCGCGTGTTCGTCACGGGCAACACGGTGATCGATGCCCTGTTGCACATGGTGAAGGTAGTCGAAGCCCGACCGCCGACGATTCCGGGGCTGCCTGCGGACGCGATTGCGGGGCGTCGCTTCGTGCTGATTACGGGCCACCGCCGCGAAAACTTCGGCGATGGCTTCGATCAAATGTGCCTCGCGATTGCGGCACTCGCGGACCGTTTCCCCGATGTCGCGTTCGTCTATCCGGTTCACCTGAACCCGAACGTGCGCGAGCCGGTGAACCGCATTCTCGGCGGCGGACGTGTGAATCTGTTTCTACTCGAACCGCTCGGCTACCGCGAGTTCATCGAACTGTTTCGCCGTTGCACGTTGGTACTGACGGATAGTGGCGGCGTGCAGGAAGAAGCCCCGACGCTGAACAAGCCGGTGCTCGTGATGCGCGATACTACCGAGCGGCCCGAGGGCGTGACTGTCGGTGCGGTAAAGTTGGTTGGGGCTTCGTTCGCAGGCATTTTCGATGGCGTTTCCGAATTACTCACCGATGACGCGGCGTATCGCAAGATGACGAATCGGCCCAATCCGTACGGCGACGGCACGGCTTCGGCGCAGATCGTGGCCGCGTGTGCGAAGTTCCTCGAAGGAAGTTTGCCCGCATGATGCGCCCGCTCGTTCTCATCGTCGTTGCGGAGTTATTCGGCACGTCGCTCTGGTTTTGCGGGGCGATGGCGGCCCCCGAACTCGGGCGGCTCTGGGAGCTTTCGCCGACCGCACGCGGCGGATTACTGACGGCAGTGCAACTCGGCTTCATCGTCGGCACACTGCTGCTTTCGCTATCGGGGTTGGCAGACCGCTTCCCCGCACATCGCATTTTCGCGCTCGGCTGTTTCGCCGGTGCGGCCAGTAATGCGGCGCTGCTCTTGTGCGAATCGCTGCCGTCGGCGTTGCTCTGCCGTTTCGCGGTCGGCTTGTGTTTGGCGGGCATTTACCCACTGGGAATGAAGCTCGTTATCGCCTGGGCACCCGCGTCGGCGGGCACGGCGCTCGGCTGGCTCGTCGGCGCGCTCGTACTCGGGACATCGACGCCGTACTTGCTTCGCGGCCTCACCGATGCCATCGACTGGCAGTGGGCTGTCAGTGGTGCGTCGGTACTTGCGGTGATCGGTGGAGTGATGGTCGTCGCGCTCGGCTCGGGGCATGTGGCCGACGGCGGCAGGCTCGGTTGGGGCAAAGTGCTGGCGGCGTTTCGCGTCCCCGCGTTTCGCCGCTCGGCGTTCGCGTACTTCGGCCACATGTGGGAAGTGTACGCTTTCTGGGCGCTCGTCCCGTTTTACATCGAAATGATCTGGCACGAAGCGGACAATGCGTTCGCCTATCGTGCGACGTTCGCGGTCATGGGCATCGGGGCGTTCGGCTGCGTGTTCGGCGGCTGGTGGAGTCGACGCATCGGCAGCGAGCGAGTGGCAACGTTCGCGTTGGCCGCATCGGGCGCGATGTGCGCCGCATCGCCGTTATTGATGATTTTGCCAGCATCCGTGGCGTTCGCGTTGCTGTTGTTTTGGAGCATCGCGGCGGCAGCGGATTCGCCGCAATTCTCCGCGATCTCCGCCAAAGCCTGCCCGCCCGGCACCGTCGGCAGTGCGCTCGCGGTGCAAAACGGCATCGGGTTTTTACTCTCGGTGTTCGCGATCCATCTCGTTGCCGACATGCGGCCATCACTCCACGTCCATATTGGCTGGCTACTGTTACCGGGACCACTACTGGGGCTATTGGCATGGTATCGCCGAAGGTAAACGTTCACGGGGTATTTCGTTCAGGTGTCGAACGACTGGTTTTGTAGGTCGGGCCGGATGCTTTGGGAGGCCCGACAGTGCATTCACGCGAGGATTCCAAACCTTCCGGGTTTATGTCGCAGATACTCTGTCGGGCCTCATCGCAAAGCCTCTTCGGCCACGACCTACGGGTTCTGAAAGGTTGAAAATGCAATCTGACCCGTGAACGGGTATCGACGAAACCGCACTTCCTCCGAGGAATAAGTAAGCTAAACTCGTTATGCCATTCGAGGAGAAACGATGCTGCCAGTCGATGACTTACAGGAACGCACGCTCGTACAAGTGACGCCGCCACGGTTCACATCGGACGGTATGCTACTGTCGGCGAGTTCGCCACTCGGCAGTATTGGTCGGTACGTCCTCGAAGCGGAAATCGGTCGCGGTGGCATGGGCATTGTCTATCGGGCGACCGACGAAAGCATCGGCCGCGATGTGGCGATCAAAGTCCTTCACGAACGATCCGCGAGCGACCCCGATGCCGTGCGGCGGTTCTTAGTCGAAGCGCGGATCACGGGGCAACTCGCGCACCCCGGCATACCTGCCGTCCACGAAATTGGCCACCTCCCAGATCGTCGCCCGTTCATGGTAATGAAGCTCATTCGCGGCCGCACCCTCGATGGCATATTGAAGGAACAAGGCGCGACGCCGTGCGGGGCGCTGTTGCCGGTGTTCGAGCAGATCTGCCAAGCCGTCGGTTATGCGCACAGCCAGGGTATCATCCACCGCGACTTGAAACCGCAGAACGTGATGGTCGGCGCGTTCGGCGAAGTGCAAGTCATGGACTGGGGCTTGGCGAAGGAAGTGCGCAGTGCCGATTACGCGACTGGCAACGCGGTTCACATACCCCAAGCCGAACAATCGGAGACGATCGCGGGAAGCGTGATGGGTACGCCCGCGTTCATGCCGCCGGAGCAAGCAGGCGGCGCGACGGACTCGATCGACGAACGCGCGGATGTCTTCGGCCTCGGTGCGATTCTGTGCGTGATCCTAACGGGGAAACCGCCGTTCGTCGGGCAAGACACCGAATCGGCGCGATTACTCGCCGCCGCCGCGAAGCTCGACGATGCGTATCACCGGCTTGAGACGAGCGGGGCCGAACCCGAACTCGTGGAACTCGCGAAGCGCTGCCTCGCGGCAGATCGTACGGCACGCTTCCCCCATGCGGGCGAAGTGGCGATTGCCGTGGCGCAGTTGCGCGTCGAATCCGATAGCCGTGCGCGGGAAGCCGAACTCGAGCGGGCACGCACTGAGACGAAAGCGATCGGGGAACGCAATCGCCGTCGGGCACAATTCCTGTTACTGGCGACGCTCCTCGTATTAGTGGGGCTGACCACAATCGGTGCATTGTGGGCCAAGCAACAGCGTGCCGAACGCGAACAACTCGCAGAAACGCAGCTGTTGAAAGATGCTGCTGCGGAACGCGAACGCGACATCCGCCGCAAGGGCCTGCATTTTGGCATCTCGGCGGAACTCGATCAATTGAACGGCTTCTTCGCACGCGGCATGTGGAAGGAAGCCGAAGAGAACATTCGACAGTGCGAAGAGTTTCTCCAAGCCGACGACGATCCGGTCTTGCAAGCCCGATTCGATCGCGCGAAACGCGATGAGATTTTCCTGAAGCGGTTCGACGCGATCCGGCTGAACAAGGCGGCGATTTTCGACGGTAAACTCGCAGCCGGAAAGGCGAGCCACGAATATGCGGATGCTTTCCGCGAATATGGCCTCGACCCCGAAGCGCCCGCGGCATTCGTCGAGATGCTCAAAACCGCGAACGTGCAGTCGATACTGTTGTCCGAACTCGACGATTGGGCGTTCACCACGCCAGACGCGAACCTGCAATTGCGATTGATGGCCCTCATCGCCGACGCGACCGGAGAGCAGTGGCGACGCGATCTCTTCCAGCACTGGACCGATCCGCAGGATCTTCTGGCACTCTACGATTCCATCCCGATTCCTCAGCGGTCCCCAGAGTTCGTCATTGCCGTGGGAATGCAATTGCATCGCCTCGGCGGTAACGGCACGCGCACTCTCGAACTAGGGCTTCGCCAGTTTCCTGCCGATTTTTGGCTACATCTATCGCTCGGCGTCATCTATCGCTCGCAACAGCGACACGAAGCCGCGGTCGGTGCCTATCGCGCCGCGCTCGCCATTCGCCCCGCCGGCGTAGTTTGGTCGAACCTGGCCGAAGTGTTGAAAGCAAAGGGCGACGCCGTGGGCGCGACCGCCGCGCAGGAAGAGGCCGCGCAACGCGCCGCGCCGAAGGCAGGATCGTAGTGACATCTGTCCGGACCGTGTGTATCATGCTCTATTGACATTACCGAGAAATAACGTTTCGCTCGTCATGCGACAAGAGGTCGTTCCAATGTACCCGTTCCCTTATTACGTGGCTCCATCGCCTTCGTTCTACGAGGGCATGTCGCGGATTCTCGACTTCGGCGATACGTTCAGCCAATACAACGTCTCTCCATCCGAACGAGTCGCCGACGAAATTGCAACTGCCGAAGACTGGCAAGCCGTCTGGACGAACCTGCGCGAGTCGATGAACCAGTTTGCCGATCCCTGCCGAGAGCAATCGAATGGACGCGACCAGCAAAGCGGCTCCTGAATCGACTTCCCTTTCAGAACAGGCCGAAACCAGTCCGCCAATTCTTGTTACTCCGACAAAGGCGTCATCGGATTCACGAGTGATTTCACACGAGTTGAGTTTTAGCGAATCGATTTGGATGGGACCGATACCTCCACCGGAAATCCTGGCCGGTTATGAAAAAGCGTTGAATGGCGCTGCCGACCGAATTCTGGCGATGGCTGAGACTCAACAGAAACACCGACACGGAATGGAGAGCAAAGTACTCGACTCCCACATCGCACGTTCACAACAAGGTCTCTGGTGCGGGCTTGTCGTCGCCATTGGTGGACTGAGCGTTTCCGCCTTGAGTATCTACTGGGGTTACTCGGTCGCTGGTGTCCTATTAGGAAGCGGAACGCTGGCGAGTTTGGTCGGCGTGTTCGTTTACGGTAAGCGGGAGCAGAAAGAAGAATTAAATGCGAAAAAGGATAGACGAAAGCCAGCCGATAAAAAGGCTTTGCCCCAATCGAAAGCTCCCGTCGCACCTTCAAAAAAATAACCTCGCCACGGTCGAGAAAGCGATGGCATCAAACGATGCGAACGCCCGGTCGCGCGCCATCGGTACGCTTCGCGACTGGCTCGCCGACCCCGACTTCGCAACCGTTCGCGACCCCGTGAGCCAAAAGATCATGCCCATCGAAGAACGCACGATGTGGGAACGATTCTGGGCCAAAGTGAAGTCCGCCATCCCGATGAAGTGACGTGAGCCGAAACCACGTGCTCTTCTTTATTGGAACGACCGTGTTAGCCACGTCCGAATCGCTTCGTAGCAGAAGTCGTGAGACTTCTGACGCAGGGACTTCACGCTTCCCGAAGTCTCACGACTTCGACTACGTCAGAATCGCACTGGATTTCATCACACCGCTGCCATTTTCTCCGGGTGCAGATAGATGAAGCTTTTGCCGAGGCGGCCGTTGTAGTTTCCGGCGCTGATGCGTTGCAAGCCGGGGACGGCGCGGGCGATGGCGATAGCGGCTTGGGTGGCAGCAGAGAGGGTTTCGATGTCGGGGCCGTTGAGGATGATTTCCTGAACGCTTTCGACGCCGTCGGGCAGGCGGCTTACGATGCCGGGCTTGCCCTTCAGGGTGGGGCAGTATTCGGCGTAGGTGCTGGCGATGGCAAACGGATACTTACTACCCGCCTTCGAGCCACTGGCGGCGACGCCACCAGGGAAGGGCAGGCAGATGCCGCCGGTCTTCAGGCCGTTACTGTAATCGCTCGCGGCGGCGGAGGCGCGAACGGCGGCTTCGAGGGCGGCATCGGCGGTGCCCATAAACCAGAGGTTTCCGCCCATCAAGCCGTCGGCCCAACCGAACCGGCGCTCGATGACGAACTCGCCGGAGAGGATCGGAATCACCCGGACGCGACGCCCGGATCGTTCGGTTTTGAACTGGTGGCCATCGCCGAAATACGACACTTTCCGCCCGAGCGGGAACCACTTTTCTTCGGCAGGCAACACATTGAAACATGCGGTCGTCGGGCAGGTGAGTACGTTCTGCGAGACGCGCACTAATAAGGCTCGTTCGAGTTTCGCCTCGCGTTCCTTCCAGAATCGCGGCACGTGAAACTGCACGATCGCGCCGGGGCGGCCATCGGGCGTGTCGGTGGGGTATCGGCTAACCCCGGCTTCGCAATCGCAGAGGATCGATGAACTCGCGTTGCCCGTGGCGGCGGCCACCGCGATGTCCAGCCAGTGCCGGTCGCGGGCGGTAATCAACACTTCGGCGTAAATGCTGCGGAACGCCTCGGCATACGTGTCGTCGATGATCGCAGGCACGGGAACACCCTCCATGGAACGGATTGCTGTTCGTATCTTAGAATGGGTGGTGCGGGTTGGTTAGCCCGAACCGGTTGCCCTAAACGTGTGCGAGGTCGAACATGTTCGAAGAAAACGACCCAGCGATTGCCGAGCCAGGAACGATTGCGCCGGTGCCTGCCCCCGTGCCGATCAACAAGGAACAGGGCCGCATCGATCTCATCAACGTGGTCGGCATCGCGTTCGTCGGTCTGATCGTGGCTGCGCTGTTACTCAAAATCGCGACGCGGTACCGCCGGCAGATCGACGAACCCGACGAAATCAATGCCTCGGTGTCGATGTCGTCGTTTCGCGAGATGTACGATAACGGCGAGATCACGCAGGACGAATACGACCGCCTACGCGATAAGTTAGCCGCGAAGATTAAGGGCGAAGTCGGCAAATCGAACCCATCTAAACTACCCAAAGTCACACCGAAACCACCTGTGGTGCCGCCGACTGTCGGCTCGGATGTGCCTCCTCCCCCGCCTGAAACCGAGTGATGGACAAAATTCCGAAACACATCGCGCGTCGTTTGGCGTACAATCGGCAGACCCGACGCTTCGGGATCGTCAGCTTCGTGCGAATTGTCACAACCGAGAACCTGGAATTCTTGCGACGCGATATAGTTCTCAGACGTTCGACAGCGAGCGACCTTTATAACACGCAAACATACTCGATTCGGGGATACTGATGGCTGAGCGTACTTCCGGTGAAGGTGGAGCACGTAGACCAACGGGAACAACGGGGCGCAACCGAAATGCGTACTGTTCGTTCTGTCGGCGGAGTCACCGCGATGTCGGCCCACTCGTCGAAGGCCCCGGCGATGTCTACATCTGCGGCGAGTGCATCGAACTCTGCATGTCGATCATCGACCAAGAAAAGAAGCGTCGCGGCAACGGCAAGTCCGCCGTCGGAAATACGCACGCACCGCGGATTATCAAGGAAAAACTCGATCAGTACGTGATCGGCCAACAGCGAGCGAAGAAAGTGCTTTCGGTTGCGGTCCACAACCACTTCAAGCGGTTGAGCCACACCGATGGCATCCGCAGCGATGTCGAGATCGAGAAGAGCAACATCTTGTTCGTCGGCCCGACCGGCAGCGGCAAAACGCTGCTCGCCCGCACCTTGGCGAAGATCCTCGACGTTCCCTTCGCGATCGGCGATGCCACAACGCTCACCGAAGCCGGTTACGTCGGCGAGGACGTCGAGAACCTGTTGCTGAAACTGCTTCACGCGGCCGACTTCGATGTCGAAGCGGCGCAGCGCGGCATCATTTACATCGATGAAATCGACAAGATCGCCAAGACGAGCCAGAACGTGAGTATCACGCGGGATGTGTCCGGCGAGGGCGTTCAGCAGGCGCTTCTGAAGATGCTCGAAGGCACCGTCAGCAACGTCCCGCCACAAGGTGGTCGCAAGCACCCCGAGCAGCAGTACATTCAGATCGACACGTCGAATATCTTGTTCATCTGCGGTGGAACGTTCGTCGGGCTGGAAGATATTATCTCGAAGCGAATCGGCCGCAAGACGATCGGCTTCGGGGCGTCCGCCGACAAGGAAGAACACACGCTCGGCGAATTGCTCAACCAGGTAACCGCCGACGACCTGATCGAATTCGGCCTGATCCCCGAATTTGTCGGCCGCCTACCCGTTCTGGCTCCGCTCGATCCGCTCAACGAAGAAGCGATGATCAGCATCCTCACCGAACCGAAGAACGCACTCGTTCGCCAGTACCAGAAGCTATTCGAGATGGAAGGCGCAACGGTCGAGTTCGAGAACGCCGCACTGCGAGAGATCGCGAAACTCGCGAAGAATCGCGATACTGGAGCACGCGGTCTGCGTGCGATCGTCGAAGATGTGATGGTGGACATCATGTACGAATTGCCCGACATGGAAACGAAGGGCCACTACGTCGTCACCGCGGATATCGTGCGCGGCGACCACAAATTGTTCGAGCGGAAACAGGGTAAGAAGAGCGCTTAACGCGGTTCCAACGAGCGTTTTTGTAGCGGCAGGTTCGACCTGCCGCTTTTTTTACGCCATTTCACTCGCAGAAAACTAAACTGCCAACGTCGCCCGACACCGTAGAATTATGAAATGCCCGCAGAACACGAATTATTGAATGCTCTTGCGCCCTTTTTGAATCGCCTGAAGAGCCTGATCGAAGCCGACGCCACATTGCAGCGCGATGTGGCAACGCTCGGTCGCGCTTTCGTCGGTTGGGTCGAAGGCCAAACGGTTACAGCCGAGGCACCATTATTGGTGCCGACGCTGGTTCCGGAAGTCCGTAAGCCCAGGGAGGCCGTTCTGCCCGCCACGTTGGCGGCGTCGTTACTGACGTTTCACCTCACCGCGCCGCCAACACCCGCTCGCACCGAATCGCACTACGAAGAATCGACGAGCTGGCTCCCGCAAGAACCGAGCGTTATCGCCAGTCGGTGCCGCGTGAAAGCCGAAGCGTGCCGCCTCATTGCGCAGCGACACCGGAACGCATCGAGCGACTCCAGCTACATGGACTCATCGGCGGGGCTGCGGTCGAAGGCGGAGCGGCTCATTAAATGCACGCTCTGGATGCTCGACATTTCCACGCTGTCGCGATCCGCAACCGTCTGGGAAGATCTGGCTGCGGCGTACGATGTCGGTGCCGATGCCGCCGAGTTGCTCCACCACGTGCTCGACCCGCGCTGGATCAAGGATCGCGAGCTATTGCTGAGTTCGTTGAATCTCGCGGCCGAAGCCCAAGGGTTGTTGTTTGCCGCGGTGATCGACACGACGAACATGCGCCCCGATGCCGATCAGATTCAGCTTTATGTGACGGTACGCGAACTGGCGGCCGCACACAGCACTTACATTCAGCGGTACATGAAGCGCGAAGATCGCGTCGATCCGCGAACGTGGCCGAGCCTCAAACAACGCATCGCCGCCGCCACGTCGCCGTTACGCGATTCGCAGGTGAAGTCTGGCGGCCTGAAAAAGATTTTGAATAACCTCAAGTACAAGCTCGGCAAAGCGGGCGAAAACCCCTACACGTTCGACGACTGGCCGCGCGTCATCGAACTGCTCGACGAAGCGGTATCTGCCGGAATGCCGCCGAGCCACCTCGAGACGCGCGAACAGTTAGTGCCCGTACTCGATGTGATTCCCGATGAAATCCCGTTGCCAAAGAACGCCGCACTGGTGTTTCGCGAAATCGACGAATACCTCCGCCTGAAAGCCACGGTCGAGCAAGAAGCGGTACCGGTCGATCGCGTTTCGGATGAAGTCGTGCAAGTCGCGAAGTGGCTGAAGGGCCGTGCCATCGTGCTGATCGGCGGGCTGGTACGCCCAGAACACAAAGCCGCACTGATTCGCGCCTTCGGCCTGAGCGATGTCTATTGGGAAACAGTCCCCGAACACAGTTCGATCAGCGCATTCGAAGCGGGGATCATTCGCCCGGAGACGGCCATCGTGCTGCTTGCCATTCGTTGGTCGAGCCACTCGTACGCAGAAGTGCAACGCTTTTGCAACGATCACGGCAAGTTGTTAATCCGCCTGCCGGGTGGGTATCACCCGAACCAAGTGGCCCATCAAATCATCATCCAAGCCGGCGACCGCTTGGCCGCAATCGCGCCGGAACAGGCTAATCCATTCTCGCAACAAGAGTGAGGATTCTAGTGTGGGGCACGTTTTTAACGTGCCATTTTCTATAATGGCACGTAAAAAACGTGCCCCACATTGAGATCCTCAATTCGCGGGTGTTCGTAAGGCACGTTTTTTCCGGCATGGCAATCCGGACACTTCTTGGATGTGCGGGGGAAGGATCGCTTCGTCGACTAAGAGTATGGGCAGACCTTGTTTGATGGGAAATGTGACGGCGCATTGCGAGCAGCGGAGAAGTTGTTCTTCGCGCGAGAGTGTGGCTTGTCGCGTGTGATCGAGTGGGCAGCGGAGATGGGGGAGAAAGGCGTCGTCCATTATCGTGCGTCGTGGATGGAGGTGTGTAGGAAAAGCGAAAGCCCCACCGGTTATCCGCCGGTGGGGCTTAGAATATCTTTGTAAGTTAGTAGCGAGCTTATCGAATCGTGAGAGACATGTTCGACTAATAAAGATCTGGTGGTCTTTATTGTCTAGGATAGCATCCTTAGAAAGGAGGTGATCCAACCGCAGGTTCCCCTACGGTTACCTTGTTACGACTTAGTCCCAATCAAAAGTTTCACCTTCGGCTACGGTAAAGTAGACTTCGGGCGCTCCTCTTTTTCGTGGCTTGACGGGCGGTGTGTACAAGGCTCAGGAACACATTCACCGCGGTGTTGCTGACCCGCGATTACTAGCGATTCCAACTTCACGTAGGCGAGTTGCAGCCTACGATCTGAACTGGGGCGTGTTTTTTGGGATTGGCTAGGCCTCGCGACTTTGCTTCCCTTTGTTCACGCCATTGTAGCACGTGTGCAGCCCTGGACATAAAGGCCATGAGGACTTGACGTCATCCCCACCTTCCTCCGGTTTGACACCGGCAGTCCCCCCAGAGTCCCCGGCATGATCCGCTGGCAACTGAGGGTAAGGGTTTCGCTCGTTAAGGGACTTAACCCGACATCTCACGACACGAGCTGACGACAGCCATGCAGCACCTGTATTAGGCTCTACCATTGCTGGCATTCGTTACCGTTTCCGGCTTCTACTACCTAACGCTTTCGCACATGTCAAGTCCAGGATAAGGTTCTTCGCGTAGCCTCGAATTAAGCCACATGCTCCACCGCTTGTGTGAGCCCCCGTCAATT
>JAYVQG010000367.1:0-15643 GCA_043757025.1 Limnoglobus sp. | reverse complement strand
GATTCCGAAATCGGGAATGATTCCAGGGATGGGTGGGTGGGTAAGTGGTGGAATCATTCCCTGCTACCCAAAATCGCCGCAATTGAAACCAGGCCGTTTGGGGGTATCTTTGCTATTGGCCGATGAACCTGGACCCCTCACCCCGCTGGCCCGCGTGCCCCAAGAACCGGACGAACGACCGAACGACGAAGAGTCCGAATGGATTCAGGCCGCCCAAAATGGCGACCGCAGCGGTAGTGCGAAACTGGTCGAACGCTACTGGGACCGCCTCTACCGTTGGCTGTACCAACTGACGCGCGACCGGCACCAGGCCGAAGACCTCGTGCAAGAATCGTTCCTGAAGGCGATCGCGGCCATCGGCTCGTTCCGCACGGGAAGTAACTTCCGCGCGTGGTTGTTCCGCATCGGGCACAACAACTTCGTGAACCTGAAGCGGACCGAGAAACGCACGAAGCACCCGCTGCCCGACGACGCGGCCGACCCAGCGAGTTCCGGAACCTTCGACCGCGTCGCAGACCGCGAAGCCGTCGTGCTGGTGCAAGCCGCCGTGGATAACCTGCCTGCCGATTTTCGTGCGGCGTTGCTGTTACATACCCAAGAAGGACTTTCCTACCGCGAGATTGCGGCGATCGTCAAAACGACCGAAGAGACCGCCCGCTGGCGAGTGTTTAAGGCCCGGCAGAAGCTGATGAAAGTGCTCTCGCCAGACTTGATCCCACCTGCCGCGAAACCGGAATGACCGAACCATGACATGCGAAGCCGTTCAAAACCGATTACTCGCGCTGCCCGACCCGATGTCGGCAACGGGTGACATTCGCGACCACTGCGAGCAGTGCGAACGCTGTGCGCCATTCGCCGCACGTGCCGCCGAACTCGATGCCGAAGTGGCTGCGATTGTCGTTCCCGCGTATTCGCCCGAAGTGAAAGCGGCATTCCTCGCACGCATCGTTATGGCCGGCCCCGTCATTCAAAGCGTGCCCGCGCCGCTGTTCCGCTCGTCGGTATCGCTGAAGGAACTACTGTCGCGAATCCCGGTCCGCCCGCTCCTCGCAGTGGCCGCCGCGATTGTGGTTTCTCTCGGCATCTGGTCGGTCGTTCCCGCGAAAAAGCTGCCGGTGCCCGAACCCGAAGCGATGCGGCACGATCTCCTCAAGAAGGTCGTTCGGTACAACACCGACCTCGCCGCACTGACCGGCCCGAAGGATAAAATCGCGAAGCTGTCCGAACTCGCAGTGGACTTGCGAAACGAGACGCGGGCACTATCGAAGGCCGCACAGAAAGACGAAATGGTATCGCTCGCGGGGATGTTCGACAAAGTCGTGCAAGAGGGCATCGTGACTCAAGCCGGGTTGTGGAACCCGCTGACGACGACGCCCGGCGAACGCCAGGCCGTGCTGAATGCGGCGGCATCCGAGCTGATTCAGACGGCAAACGAAGCGAATACGCTCGCGTCGTCGGCTTCGATGCAAGTGCAACCGCAGTTGCTCCGCATCGCCAAGACCGCCCGCGACGGCCACACCCGACTGACCAAAATCGCCAACGGAGAGGGAGCATAACCATGAAGCGGCTCTTCTTCGCTACGCTGTTGTTCGCCACCTTCGCCGCACTCGCGTCGGGGCAGCCGACGACACCCGGCCCGCTCGCTTCCGAGCAACTGAAACTGTTTAAGAGCAACCGCGAACTGCTCGAAGATCTCGTTTCCCGCAGCGTCGATCTCGCGAACGCCAACGACCCGCTGACCCGCGCGAAAGCGTGCCAGAAAGCGACTTCGGACATCGGCCGCGCCATGGGCACCGCCGTACGCGCCGACGACGCCGACCGCGTTGCCGAACTCGGCGAGTACCTCACCGCACTGATGGATCAAGGACTGACGCCAACGCTCACCGATGCCCGCCGGCAAACTCCCGTCGGCTCGCCCGGCGAAGTCGAACTCGTGCAGTTTCACGAACGCGCAACCCTGGAAGCCGAGCAACTCGAATTGTCGATCCCCGCAATGGGCCGCATCGGCACCTCCGCCCGCGTTAAAGACGCCCGCGCCAAGCTCCACATCGCCCGCGAAGCCCTGGGCAAAGTCGGGCGATAATCGTCGAATGACTTCGATAGAATACCGGAACGGTACCCCCTTCCTTCCGGTGATACATGGCACTCTTCGACGATATTCCCTTGGCGGACTTGCTCGATCACGGCAAAAAGCTCGCGGGCACCGTACTCGTGGCCGGGGCGACGTTCCTGATCGGTAGATACTGGGGCCGTTACCGCGCCAAACGCGAATGGGACCGTAAGGAGTTCCTCAACCGCGTGATCGTCAGCCTCAACATCTTCGACGAAGGCACCTTAAAAATCCGCACGGTCATGGAACAATCGCTGATGGACGTGTTCCTCAACGACATCGTCATCGAGAAAGTCGTGACGGCCGCGAAGCGAACGACGCTCGACAACCCGATGCTGCCGATCCCCAAGGCGGACCGCTGGTACTTGCTCAACTTCGTGCTGAACGCCGTCGCCGAGCATTTCGCGGCCGGGCAAGTCAAGCTCGATGCGGGAGCACCCGTCATCCGCGTAAAATACGCGCTGTTCCTGACCTGCGAACTCGTCGGCGAAGAGCGGATTCGCAAAGTGCGGGCGATGCTCATTAAAGCCGAGTTACTCGAAAACTTCCCCTACATGGACGCACTGCCAACACTCGAAAACCCCTGGCACGTCGACCGCATCAAGACTCTACGCATCGCCTCGCAAATCTATCAGACCGAACCCGATCAGTTCTTGAAGCTAGAAGTGTGCGTGTAACGCCAGAAAGCCCAGCGAGTGTCGCTGGGCTTTCTCGTTTTAACATCGAATACGCAGACTAACTAATCGACGACGGCGAGGATGTCGTCTTCGGTCATGATCAGGAATTCCTTGTTGTTCACGGTGATCTCGTTGCCCGAGTACGACGTGAACAGCACGCGGTCGCCGACCTTCACCTGGAAGCTGGCACGGGTGCCGTTTTCCAGGAGCTTGCCTTCGCCCATCGAGAGGACTTTGCCTTGCTTCGGCTTTTCCTTGGCGTTGTCCGGGAGGATGATGCCCCCTGCGGACTTGTCCTCGGCTTCGAGCCGTTGCACCATGATTTTTTCGTTCAGCGGGACAACATTCATCGGTCAGCCTCGTGTGGGAGTGTCGGGTGATGCGGCTCGGTCGGTCCGTAAACCTGATTCAGCGCTCGCATGAGTGTATTCAGGACGATGTTCACATTCACCGGTTTTGGAATCACGCTGAACACCTGCGCCAAAAACGCCTGACGCATCAGGTCGCGGGTGGCATCGGCGGTCATCAGAATCGCGGGCAACAGCGCGTTGATCTGCCGCGCCATCTGCACCGCTTCCAACCCCGTCAGTCGCGGCATGTGCATGTCGATCAAGACGAGGTGAATCGTCTCGACCTGCACGATTTCGACGGCCTCACTGCCATCGGCGGCCAGAACGGTCGTGAAGCCCCGTTCGCGCAGCAGATCGCTGAGTGCTTTGCGATTCCCTTCGTCGTCGTCGGCGATGAGAATCGAAAACGGGCAGTCGATCTTCGGTGGTTGCGGTGTCAGCACCATAGCGGTCACCTCCCCGAGTGGTTCGCTCGCACGGTTTTTACCGACAAATCATGCGATGCAACGGGCCTCGTGGAAGGAACATCTCCTGTCTCACGCAATGCAAACCGGATGCCGCGCCCGAACGACCGGCCCACACCGCGCGCAAGTGGCGTCAATTTCCAGATTTAGAACGATTCGCTCGCGGCAGTCCGCAATCGCGCCGTGCTGTCATCCTGTCACAGATCGTCCAGTTTCTGCCATATTTGGTCAAGTGGAATATCTGGTAGCCGACCCAAACCCCCACCGGGACAAGCCGGACAAGCCCGGTGGCTCGTTATGGAATGGCGCGTGGCAATGTCACGGAGAAGGTACTTCCTTGGCTGACGGCACTCGTCACGCGGATTTGGCCGTTCATGGCGGCGACGAGGTGCTTGACGATCGACAGGCCGAGGCCGGTGCCACCGGCGGCGCGGTCTCTCGCTTTGTCTGCGCGATAGAATCGCTCGAAGATTCGCGGTAAGTCGCGGTCGGAAATTCCGAAGCCGTTATCTTGCACGTCGACTTGCACGTGCGTGGCCGTGACCGTCCATCGAATCGTGATCCGCCCGCCGTTGTGCGTGTACTTGATTGCGTTATCGACGAGGTTATCGAGCACGTGGTGGAAGGCGTTTTCGTCCACCCATGCGGCCACGGATCGCGGTACGTCGGGCGGGGGCACCTCGATGAGTTGCAGCGTCTTCGCTTCGGCCCGCGTCGATTGGCGTTCGAGGCATTCGGCGATGGCCAAATCGAGCCGCACTTCCACCGGTTCGAGAACCCGATCACCCGCTTCGATTCGTGCGAGCCGAAGCAAATCGAGGATCAACGCTTCGAGCCGCGTGGCTTCAATCGCAGCGCGATCGAGGAACGCCACCCGCGTAATGGGGTCGTCGGCCGCGCCGTCTTGCAGCACTTCGATGTTCGAGCGAATGACGGCCAACGGCGTCTTCAATTCGTGCGAAACGTTTGCCACGAATTCTTGCCGCAGTTGCTCCAAACGACGCAATTCCGTCGTGTCGTGAAGGACCATCACCGCGCCCGGCGAGGATTGCGGCCCGCTCGATGGCAATCGCGAAACGTACACGGCGAGGCTCTTCGCGCCGGGGCCTTTCCAGTCGAGTTCGCGGCGGTAAGGCCCGTTGCTGGCGAGTCCCGTTTCGACGATTTCCTGCACGCCGCGTTGCCGCGTCACTTCCCACAATTTCAGTCCGACGATGGTGGCCGGGTCGAATTCGAGCAATACGCCGGCGCGGTCGTTTGCGAACAACACCCGTTCGTTTTGGTCGAACGCGATCACGCCTTCGACCATGCCGGAAAGGATCGTGCGGAGTTGTTCGCGGTCGTGTTCGAGTTGTTTGAAAGTATCCGCCAGGCGTTCGCTCATGCCGTTGAAGGCGCGCGCCAACGTCGTGAAATCGCGACCGCCACCGGTGCGGATTTTATGGCCGAGATCGCCGACCGCGATCCGTTCGGCTCCGTTTGTGAGTTCTTCGAGCGGGCGAGTGAACCGGCGTGCGAGGATGTACGCGGGGAGTGCCGCAAGCAGGCAGATACCGATCATCGCCAGCAAGACTTCGCGCGGCTGTGCGTGAAAAACGAACGGCCCCTCGTCGGTTCGCATTACGACGAGGCTCAGCGCCACTGCCGCCACAACGAGCAAAAGATACGTGAGGAATAATCGCCAGAACATGAAGTGGGAGCGGGGTTAAGAGTACGTATGTCGAATGTTAGTTGGAGAGCGTATGCGGTCAATCGCGCCGTCGCGATTTTCTCGGCCGCGTATCCTCGTCCTCGTCGTCATCCACGTACTCTTCGCGGTTGCGTGAGGCGGTGCGTCGTTGGGCTTTCGATTTGGCTTTCGCAGCCGAGGAGCCATACTTGTAATTCGCCCAGATCAATCCACCAATTACGAATGCGAGTACGCACACGACGACGACGACGTTTAAAGCGTTACTCTCTTCTTTCACAGTCCCTTTGCTGGTTGGGCTCGAATTTTTCAGCGGTTGAATACCCAGCAACTTCTGCGCGGAATCGCCGAGGTCCATCCAGTCGACCTTAGCAGTGATTCGATTCTCGGGTTTATTGATGTCCCGGAACCGGATCGTTGTCACGAGGCACTCGACTATTTTTTCGTTGGCAAGTTTCGTATCGATACTCATCGGCTGAAACTCGAAAACGCAAGGCAAATGGTGGTTCGGCTGTTGCGATAAATGGACGGATAACATCGCGCACGTTTCCGGCTTGACGTAAAACGCAATGTGCGACATCGGCGCGAGACTATCGGGTGTTTTCACCTCAAGACGCATGAGTCGGATTTCCTTGCCTTCCCACTGAAATGTCACATGACTCGTCCCGTAACAAACGACGGAGAAAGCAAAATTCTTGTTGATGACTTGCGCGGGAATGCGGATGAAGCTCAAGTAAGACTCGTTTTGTGCGCCCAAGCTGCCCATCGGGTAATTTTCGATGGGCAACTCCCTGAGAACCGGTTTTGCGATCGGTTCTGGCGGCGTCTGGGCCACGGGTGGCGCGTTCTGAGCCTTGCGATTGTAAGTCGCTACGACTCGGCCATCGAGTCCGATGAAGCCAATCGCATCGACTTCAAATAGTTTCCAGCTGACGCCGTGAGCGGGGTTTTTCACCCGGCCCGTCAACCGGACCGCAACGTGTTTGCCCGCGAACTGTTTCGCGTCCATCTTCGCGTTCAACTCGGCATCGACGACGAAATCCAGATTGCCCGGCGTCGCTTTGAATCGGTTGTAACCGAACAGGCTCGGCCCATCGTCGTAGCTATTGCCACCGCCCGTGGTCAAGATGTCTACCGTCAACGCGCGACCGATATGGTTCTGGACATTGTCATTGAGTTCTTCGACGGAAATTTGACCCTGCGGAATCGCGCAAATCATCGTCGCGACGGGTGGCAACTCCTTGCCATCCGGCCCGCGTAACCCTTTGAATCCGGGGTCGGTAATCGGCTTCGGCGACTCCGGTGGCGGCGAAGGTTCGGACTCGACTCTCGGCTGGAACGCTTCGTATTCCGACGAGAGTTTGATCGGCGTACTACGGTTGGTTTTCCCGTCCGCATCGGTCCATACATACTGCAACCAGAAGTACGGAAATTCTGGAACAGCGAATTCCAACTCGACGAAACTCTCGTCTTTATTCATCTTGTGTAGAATCAACCGAGACTTGTTCAGTTTTGAAATGTCGTCCACAGTTTTTTTCACATCTGATACTGGTGCGATGTACACTGTCAGCTTTTTCATTTTGCCGAGGACGTCTGCGTATTTAACGGCGAGATGGATCTTGCGCGGCGAATCGTTGACCCAACTCGAAACGGGCGGCAGAAAATGAATGTCGTAGAGTGCGCGACGCACTTTGACCGTCGGCACTGCGAAACCGATCCCGGCCCCGCGCACGGTGCTGACTGCCACGCCGACGAGTTTGCCTTCGTGCGTCACGACCGGCCCACCGCTGTTGCCGGGGTTCAACGCCCCGTTCAACTGCACCGCCGCCATTTCCCCTTTGTCGTCGGTCCGGTTGCTCGACACCGTCGCGCCGCCGATCGAGATTTCGGGGTTCTTGTCGCCATTCGCTAACCCTCCGCCGAACGGAAAGCCGCAGACGTGTACCGGTGTCGTTTCGGGAAATTCATCGGCACCGCCGATCGACAGTGGTTCTGGAATCGGCTTGATGGCTTTCACTTTTAAGACCGCAAGATCGTCTGCTGCATTCCGGTAAAGTACTTCCGCAAACGCGCTCCATTCGCTCTCTTTCGAGCCGCTGTTGAACACGATTTCGATTTTCGGTTTCGCCCAAGTGGTGACTCGCCCCGTTCGATCGTCGACCGGCTGAGAAATGACGTGTTCGTTCGTGATAATCAGTCCCGAATCTTTGGTGGCGTGAACGACGAATCCCGAGCCGGTACATCCGAAGTCGTCGAAATTCACTTTGACGAAGACGGTCGCCGCCTTGATTTTCTTGAGTTGGCTCGGCGTCAGGGCTTGCGTTTGGCCGAACGCGGCCGTGAACGTCACGGCATGAACGACCAAAATGGCGAACAGATAGCGGTACATAACTGCAACCCCGTCGATGGCAACCGATCAATTCAGAAGTGATGCTACCACACCGGAACGACTCGCGTCACGTGGAATATCCGTTATTTATGTAGCCCTCACTTCGATTCTGCCACCAGATACTTTCGCACGAACGCTTCATCGAGGGTCACGCCGAGGCCGGGGCGGTCGGGGACTTCGATCCAACCATCGACCGATTGCACTTTTTCGTGCGTCAGTTCGTGCCGCAACGGCGAATCTTCGACGCAGTCCTCGAAGAGGAACGCACCTTTGCACGTACTCAGCCAATGCAGGCTCGCGGCCACGGTCAGCGGGCTGGTGTAACAGTGGTTGCAAAGGCGCGCGCCGATTTCCTCGACGCGGGCACGAATGTACGCGGCATCGGTAAAGCCGCACCGCGACAAATCGACCTGATAGACATCTAGCGCCCGTCGGTCGATGAACGGCCGGAACGACTCGCGACCGCACTCCCCTTCCCCGGCCGCAATCGGAATCGGCGAGCGATCCCGTAGCCAGACGTACCCTTCGATGTCGTCTTCTTGCAGCGGTTCCTCGAACCATTCGGGTGTGTACTCGGCGAAGGCGTGTGCCCGACGCAGTGCCGTTCGCGCGTCGTACACGCAACCGGCGTCGATCAGCAAATCGGCTTTCCCAAGCCCCTCGCGTGCGCCTTTCACGAGGTCGATGTCCACCGCCTCCGACGTGCCCATCGGCTCCCAACCGAACTTCACTGCCGTGTAACCGGCATCGACCCACTTGCGGGCGATGTCGCCGGTTTCCTTGCCATCGCGGCCGAACAAGATCGAGGCATAGCCACGCAGTTTATCGTGGTGCTTGCCACCGAGCAGGCGGTGAATCGGCTGGCCGAACGCCTTGCCCTTCAAGTCCCACAGTGCCATGTCGATGGCGGCCATCGCGGTAATGCCGACGCCTTTGCGTCCGAAGTACATCGTGCGGCGGTGCATCTTCTGCCAAAGGCGTTCGGTATCGAGCGGGTTCTCGCCGATCAACACCATCCGCAGCCCGCAGGCGATGTTGTGGCTGAACGGCGCGTCGATGATCGCCTTCACGACTTCCGGCGACGAGTCGGCTTCGCCGATGCCTTCCAAACCGGTGTCGGTACGAATGCGAACCAGCACCGAGTCTTGGCTGCTGGCGGTCTTCGCCATGACGTTCGGGATGCGAAGAATCTGACAAATGACTTCGGTAATTTTCATGCGAGCCTCCGGGGATCGACTTCTTCAGCGACACATGCCACGCAATCGCCCTGCGCCACGATCGACGGCGCACGGGTGGCGATTAAGATACCATCTCGCACGGCCAGCACGTCGATCGGTTCGCGTTCGGGGCGTTCGAGGAAGTGTATCGCGCCGAGCGTCTGACCGGCGGTGACCGCGTTGCCGAGCGGGACAATGTTTTCGTAGACGCCGGATTCCGGCGCGAAGCGATAATCTTCCCAGTTCAACGCTTGCACCCAGCGGGTCGGCGGCAGGCCCAGCGATTCCCGCGTGGCAATCTCGCCCTTCAACACGCCCGTCTGAACTAGCACGTTTCGCAAGCCACTTTGCGTCAAATGATGCACCGCCGCGGTCACGTTCTCGCTGCCGCCCATCTCCGTCGTGATGACCACCTTGCCTTGGTTCTCCGCTTCAACGGGCAGCAAACCCGTCCCGGCGACGTCGGCATACAGGAAGCAAAAGTCCGAGTTCCACGCCTCCGTACCCGCGAGCATCGCGCTGCGTTGTGGGCCTTGCGCAACGAGGTGCATGTGGGCGCACGGGTAGAAATCGACGCCGCGCCCGCCGGTGTGAATATCGATGACGATGTCCGCGAGCGGGAACAAAATCGTCGTGAGGTAATCGGCGAGAACCTCGCTCGGGGTTCCGAGAGGGTTGCCGGGAAAGCAACGGTTGAAGTTCTTGCCATCGAGCGGCGACAGTCGCGTGCTCGCCTTGGCCGCGGGCATCGTCAATGTGGGAATCAGAATGATTCGGCCCGTCACATGCTCGGGCAACAGTTCGCGAAGCAACCGCATAACGGCAATTTGCCCCGGATACTCATCGCCGTGGTTGCCCGCCAACACGAGCGCCGTCGGTCCCTCGCCGTTCGCGATCACCGAGATCGGCACCATCAGGTTCGCCCAGCCCGCGAGGTTGTACGAGTACGGAACGTACAAATGCCCGAATTGTTTCCCCGTCAGAGAAAAATCGACCGAGGCCCGAATCATAGAAAGTCATCCTGAGTAAGTGCAGATCCGCATGGAATCGAGTATCGTACTGTAACCCGCCGAGTCTGTCCGACCCAAGCCAATTCAGGTGATCGAGAATGTTTTTCCATACCAACAGGCCGTTTTACACCGTTTGTTGGTCCGCTACGGCACTCGTATTTCTTTCGACGGGTACGAGCTTTGCCGACCCGATTGGCGAAGCCTTCTTCGAGAAGTCGATCCGCCCGATACTCGTCGAGAAGTGCGTATCGTGCCATGGGCCGAAGGTTCAGAAGGCGGGGCTGCGGCTCGATTCTCGCGCCGCGGCGATTGAGGGTGGCACCGATGGCCCCGCGATTGTCCCAGGAAAGCCAGCCGAAAGCCGACTCATTACCGCGGTGAAGCACACCGGCGAAGTGAAGATGCCTGCGGATAAGAAACTTGCCGACAACGACATCGCTGTACTCGAAAAATGGGTGACGATGGGCGCACCGTGGCCCGCGAAGTCGATACTGCTCCCGCCTGCGAAGGTCGAGGCGTTGGCCGCCGAACACTGGTCGTTTCGCGCGGTGCAACGGCCACAAGTTCCCGGCAACGGCACGGGCAACCCCATCGATGCGTTCCTTCGAGCGAAGCTTACCGAGAAGAAATTGACGCCTTCCCCCGTGGCGGATCGGCGGACGATGATTCGCCGCCTCACGTTCGATTTCCACGGCCTGCCACCGACCCACTCAGAAGTGGCCGCGTTCCAAGCGGACACGTCGGCGAACGCCTACGAGAAGGTCGTCGATCGCTTGCTCGCTTCGCCGCGATACGGCGAGCGCTGGGGGCGACACTGGCTCGATGTGGCCCGTTACGCCGACAACAAAGGGTACGTTTTCTTCGAGGAGAAAGAGTATCCGTGGGCGTGGACGTACCGCGATTACGTGATCGGGGCGTTCAACCGCGACCTGCCATTCGACCGCTTCGTGCTGGAGCAAATCGCCGCCGACCGGCTCGAACTCGACGACAAAAAATCGCTCGCGGCACTCGGTTTTCTGACCGTCGGCGGGCACTTCATGGGAAACGTCCACGACATCATCGACGACCGCATTGACACGCTCACGCGCGGGCTGATGGGGCTGACCGTGTCGTGCGCCCGTTGCCACGACCACAAGTTCGATCCGATTCCGCAGGCCGATTATTACTCGCTGTACGGCATCTTCCGGAGCGGTACCGAGCCGACGATCCCGCCACTATGGGGCACTCCACCGGAGACAGCCGAGTACAAGAAGTTCGCGGGCGAACTCGCCGAGAAGGAAAAGAAGCTGATGGACTTCGTCCTCGGCAAGCACAAGGAACTCGTGACCCAGGCGCGACTACGGGCGGGGGATTATTTGCTCGCCGCACACGCCGCCCGCAATCAACCGCCTGCCGATGACTTCATGCTGATCGCGGACAAAGGCGACCTGAACCCCGCGATGATCGCGCGATGGAAAGCATTCCTCGAAACGACGCGAAAACGACGCGACACGACGTGGACCATCTGGCACCGATACGCGGATGTATCCGAAGCCGAGTTCGCAAAAATCGCACACGTGGCTACCGACAACCCCCTGGTGCGGGCCGCGTTCGCCACGCCGCCGAAAACGATGAAGGAAGTCGCAGAGCGGTACGGCCAGTTGCTCGCAGATGCGGAGAAGGTCGCTTCGCCCGACCACGCTACAGCGGCGTTGCGTGCCACACTCCACGGCCCCACTTCCCCTGCCGACGCGCCGCTGGTTCTCGACTGGGGATTCCTGTCGCTGTTCCCGGATCGTGCCACGCAAGGCGAGTATCAAAAGCTCATCAAAGAACTGGAGACACATGCCGCCAAGGGTCCACCGCGGGCGATGGTGTTGCTCGATAGCGAGCGCCCGTTCGAGCCGCGGATCTTTCTGCGCGGGCAACCGAACCGGCTCGGCGAAGTGGTTCCCCGGCAGTTCTTGAAGCTCTTCGGCGAAAACCGCAAGCCTATTGCTTCGGGAAGTGGCCGTCTCGAACTGGCCAAAGCGGTGGCGTCGAAGGATAACCCGTTGACCGCCCGCGTGTTCGTCAACCGCGTCTGGATGCACCATTTCGGCCGCGGGTTGGTCGACACGCCCGGCGATTTCGGCCTCCGTGGCGACCCGCCGACGCATCCCGAACTCCTCGACTGGCTGGCATCGGAATTCATGGCTAACGGCTGGAGCGTGAAGGCACTCCACCGCCTGATCGCGAACTCCGCAGCGTACCGCCAAACGAGCCTCGACCGCGACGACGGCCTCAGTGCCGACCCGGAAAATCGCCTGCTCTGGAAGCAGAACCGTCGTCGCCTCGAATTCGAGCCACTCCACGATTCGATGCTCGCCGTTTCCGGCAGCCTCGATGTCACCGTCGGCGGACCATCCGTGCCACTGTTCGCCGGCAAGACCCGTCGTGCGGTCTACGGCAGTATCGATCGCCTCGAATTTCCAAGCTTGCTCGCCACCTTCGACGTGCCAAACCCCGCCGCAACCAGCCCCGAGCGCACTGCGACGACCGTGGCCACGCAAGCCCTCTACCTCATGAACGGCCCCTTCGCTCGCGATGCCGCCAAGCGGTTACTGAACGTCGCGACGTTCAAGAGTGCCAAGTCCGCAACCGAAAAGCTCGATGCGCTCTACCTCGCTACTTTCGCACGAAAGCCAACAGACGCCGAACGCACGCGGCTGCTTACCTTCGTCGCCAAAGGGCCAGAAGCCGAGCGCTGGTTAGACTTGGCACACGGGTTGTTGTTGACCAACGAGTTTACGTTTGTGGATTAAATGCAGAATCCGAAACGATAAGACTCGTCGATAGGTGTCCGTCCACGTCGGCGGATTATCTGCCGAAGTAACCCGTCGATTTGTCGTGAATACTATACTTTGTGAAGAAGCGTTTATTAAATCGCGACAGACCCGCTTGGAGTATTTTCCATTATGCCCGAAATGAGCGAACGGCTGCTCGATCTGGCTCAAGAGTTCATTCAGACTCGCGGCTATAACGCATTCAGCTACCGCGACCTCGCCGACGCGACGGGCATCACGACAGCGAGTATTCACTATCACTTTCGAACCAAGAGCGATCTCGGGCAGGCCGTCGTCGTTCGCTATCGCGAACGGCTGATCGCCCGTCTTGCGCAGATCGATTCGACGGTCCCATCGTGCGTCGAACGGCTTCGTCACTTCACCGATCTCTTCGTCGCGACACTCGACCGGAATTTCCAGATGTGCCTGTGCGGAATGTTGGCCGCCGAGCAGCGAACGCTTCCGCCGGAACTCAATCGCGAAGTCGTCGAGTTTTTCTCCGTTACGGAAACCTGGTTGACGCACACGCTTCGCGCAGGAATTCGCAAGGGAGAAATCGCGGACATCGGCCCCGTACCGCGCTTCGCACGCATCGTCCTCGCGACGCTGGAAGGCGCGATGCTCGTGGCCCGCGTGACGGGAGAACAATCCCGTCTGACGGAAGTCATCTCGGCGATAAAGTCCGATATCCGCAAGCCCGTAGCCGCTCGTTCCTTCGCTGCCGAAACAGCGAAATAACTGACCGAAACTAAATCTTTTTGAACGACGAGACTTGTCTGTAAGTATTCCCGTTACTTATACCTATCTATCAGTAGATTGCAAGTGACGTTTTCGTCACTGCCCGAACCTTTCGCCGTTTTAGTCGGCGATGGCCACGTTTCCTTACAGGAGTTCGCGATGAAAGTTCGATTTGCACGTTTCGGTGGTCTGATCGTTGTCTCGTTCGCTGTTGCGACCGTTGCATTCAGCGGGTGCAGTGCATCCTCGACCCCGTCGTCCAGCAAGATGAAGGACGAGAAAATGATGGATGACAAAATGAAAGGCGACAAGATGAAAGACGAAAAGATGATGGGCGAGAAGATGAAGGATGACAAGATGAAGGAAGAAAAGAAATAGCGCACGTGCGATTCGCGGTTTGCGGTTTGCCACTTTTGGCGACCGCATTCGATCCGATGAAAATACCCTGGAGTTCCAAAATGTTCGCCAAATCTCACGCAGCGATTGCGGTTTTTTCGTTGCTCATTTTAATCGCAATATCCGGTTGCAAACCCGAAGCCGAGGCTGAGGCGCGCGATCCCGATGCTCCGAAGGACAAACCGTACGACGCTCCGGATTTTGCGGGAATCAGCACTTGGGTGAACGCGAAAGCGCTGAAGATCGCCGACCTAAAGGGCAAGGTCGTCATCGTGCATTTCTGGACGAACGGCTGCATCAACTGCGTCCACAACTACCCGCACTATCGCGCATGGGCCAAGCGTTACGCAGAGAATCCAGATGTACAGATGATTGGCGTTCATACGCCGGAGTTCGATGGAGAAAAAAATCTGGACCGCTTGAAGGAGCAGATGAAGAAACACGAACTCACCTTCGCGGTAGCCGTCGATAACGACATGGCGACGTGGAAAGCGTGGGAGAATCAGTATTGGCCCGCGATTTATCTGGTCGATGCAAAGGGCAAAGTCCGCAAGAAACACGAAGGCGAACTCGGTGCGGACGGTTATAAAACCACGACCGCCGCTATCGATGCGTTGGTGAAAGAAGCGGCAAAATAAACGGTGTTCGCGAATAGAAAGGACTCGGCTATGCCACCGGAAAAATTTCCTTCGCGGGAAGTCACGACGCCGGAGTTATATTACGACCGTCGTACGATCGTAAGGGCGGGGATTGCGGCGGCATCGGTCGGTCTGACCGGCTGGATGTATCGCCAGTTCAACCGGCCCGGCTTTATGAACGTCGAGATGCCCGAACTCACCGGCGTGATCGCGGCCCCCGAGACACCCGAAGCGATCGCGGCCGGGTTCAATCTTCGCGAAGAGAAAACCTCACTCACTAGCGTGGGAAACTACAACAACTTCTACGAATTCACCACCGGCAAAGAAGATGTCTCGGCCGCCGCCGCTCGCTTCGTGGCCAAACCGTGGCAACTCGAAGTCGGCGGGATGGTACACAAGCCGCGGACGTTCGATCTCGATGATCTCATGAAACTGTACCCGCTCGAAGAGCGGATTTACCGGATGCGCTGCGTCGAGGCGTGGTCGATGGTGATCCCGTGGGTCGGGTTCCCACTATCGAAATTGCTGTCCTCCGTCGAACTGATGAGGGATGCCAAGTACGTCGCGTTTGAAACGCTCCACGACCCCGCTCGGATGCCCGGTCAGAAGAAGGATGTCCTCCAATGGCCATACGTAGAAGGGCTGCGAATCGACGAAGCGATGCATCCGCTGACGCTGATTGCAGTCGGACTGTATGGCCGCGAATTGCCGCCGCAGAACGGCGCACCGCTTCGCCTCGTCGTGCCGTGGAAGTACGGTTTCAAGGGCATCAAGTCGATCGTGAAAATCACGCTAGTTTCGACGAAACCAACGACGAGTTGGAACCGCAACGGGCCGGGCGAGTACGGCTTCTATGCGAACGTGAATCCCGAAGTGCCGCATCCGCGCTGGAGCCAAGCGACCGAACAGCGCATCGGCGAATCGGGCCGTCGGCCGACGCTCCCATTCAACGGTTACGCGGACCAAGTTGCGAAACTGTATATTGGGATGAATCTTCGCGAAAATTATTAATCGACTTGGACTGGGTGTAACCGCGTTCCCGGCGTGGGTTAGGCTGGGAATCCCTCGTAGTTTCCCACGAGTTGCCGATGCGGATGCACGCGTTCGGCTCCCTCGACTTGTCGCCAGTTCCCAAATTCTTCCGCCGCGTCCGAGGCATTCAC
>JAYVQG010000366.1:0-3974 GCA_043757025.1 Limnoglobus sp. | reverse complement strand
ACGATACAGCTGACTCGCCACGCGATCTGCCCGCAATGGAACTACACGATCCGCCCACATCCGAAGCTCACGGAGTAATTCTTGGACAGGTACTTAGAAACGAAATGACGATCTGTGCCGACAATTTTTGTCGTCGCGATCATCATTCACTTTCAGGAGGTGCTTCGCATGTTGATGAGATTTCAGATCTTCGGCTTCTTGGCCGTGGTGATGGCGGCTGCCATTATCTCCGGGCCGCGAGCGAGCGCGGGACGACAAACGACGGGTGCCCTCGGGCCACCATGCACGGCACCCGGCACATTTCAAAAAACTTGTGTAAAAGCCCCGGATGCAACCGAGAAATGCAGTACATCCTCATATTATAGAATGTGCCAATCGAGTTCAGGCAACAATAATACGATCTGCGTGGACGCTCAAGGTTTAAGGACGTGTGACACTGGCGGTTGCGCTCCGACAAATCACGCATCGACAGACAATAAATGCACGCCGCCAGTGAATGATTAATGATCGTGTTTGGTTCCTCCAACACATCTTCAAACAGAATCACACAAACTGCTACTCGTCGTGATCGTACGAGTAGCAGGCAATACGCAATAATTTCTTTTTCGCGCAGACATCATTGGAGCGCATATCGATGTTACGCCGTTTTTCGATCGTCGTCGTATTGCTGATCGCACCTTCAACTGATTCTGACTGTGCCGAGCCATCGGTTCCAGAGATCGTTGCCAAATACGAACGTGCGATGGCGAAGTTTTCGAGTTATCGCGCGAAGTGTGTGGACATCACAACGGGTTCGCCAAATTCCGGCTCCACCAGTTACGTCGAACGATTTGAAACGGAGCTCATCCGCGATTCGGACGAACGATTCCACGAGAAATCGACTTTATCGATCGATGGTAACAGCGGAGGGAAAGTAGCAAAAACCAGAGCCCGTTCAGAGGTCTCGATCATCGGGAAAGATTCCACGAACGTGGTTTGGCGAGATCCGAAACGAGTTCGCGATTTTTTTATCATGGCCAAGTTGGGTGTGGCCGGAAGCGTCAACACGGAGAGCGGTGAGTTTAGGCAAAATAGTATTTACAGTGCCTTTTGCAATATCTTTTTCGCATACAATATGTTCAACCAATATGAAACGCCGTTCGTAGAGTTGTTTCGCGATAAATCGACGACTGCACAATTGGAAACACTGTCTGGGAAATCGACCGTTCGGTTGAATTGCAAAACGAAGTGGGGAACCGCGACGGTATGGCTCGACCCCGCACGGGAATATCTGCCGATTCGAATCGCGTTAACCAAAGGACTCGACGATTGGTTATCACGCGATAAACCGGTTTCATCGTTCCCTGCTTCGAGTTTGAATTTCGCACCTAAAGGTCAGATCATAATCGGACATGAAATGACTCACGACATCGATTACGGCCCCGGCAACACCATCGGCCCCAACCTGAGTATTCGCAACATTCGAATTAGCCGCTACAAGAATGGCGAGGAAACGAAATATGTCACCGAATCGAAGGTGACCGAACTCGTCCTCAATCCCGATTTTCGCAGCGGCAAAGCGTTCGAGATTCAAACGCCGATTCCTGACGGCACCCCCGTTCAGGTCGAAGAAGAGCCGAATATCCTTTACGAATGGCAGAAAGGCCGTGTGGTCAAGGTTGGCGTCAACGAGAACTACGTGGCACCGGTCGTCGTGCCCGGTACGCCGTGGTGGCGTTGGCCGCTGGCGGTGATCGTCGTGGTCTGCGTGCTGTTCGGACTTTGGCGCGGCAATGCTGTCCTACGGAAAGGGTAACGCGATGGTTCGGCGAATCGCTACGGCTTTGCTCGGATTGTGCGTCCCGTTGGTGGCGGTCTGGTTGACGACGGTTGGTACACCGCCTGCTTCACCGGGGAAGTCGGAGCCGCTCGTTGGCGGAAATGCAGCGGGCTGGTATTGCGGCGTGTATTCGTTGTACTCGGCACTACGGACACTGCAACTTCCCGTTCCGTTCGACGACTTGGCGCAAGCGAAATACGTCGGCTCGACATCGGGAAGCACGGCAGCCGAACTTCATCAAGCGGCACTCGATCATGGGGCGATGGCAACGATCGAAGACGGCCTGACCGTGGCCGCGTTGCGGGCTTCATCCGATCCGATCATACTGCACGTTCGCAAGCCGGGGCCGAAGTCCGCGTACAACCACTGGGTATTGTTCCTCGGTTGCGATGGCGATTCAGCGCGGGTGATCGACTCGCCGAATGGGTTGGAACCAGTTCCGCTCGCCGAGTTGTTGGCGGTCTGGGACGGAACGGGAATCGTCGTCAGCCGCACGTCCGAATCGTCGTGGTCGCTGTACGCCGCGAATTGGTTCGATTCGCTGTTGTCCACCGTTGTCGTTCTCGGGGGATTGCTCGGCGTCGCTATCGCGTTTCGGAATCGTCGTCGCCTCGTTTGGGGTATGGTCATTCTGGTGTCCGTTGCCATCGCGGCGAGCGTCGGTTGGCACATCGTCCGACCCGATGGCTTCCTCCGAAATCGGATTGCGGTCGGTTCGGTGATCGAGCGCCACTCGCTGATGGAACTTCGCGAAATCGATTTCGAGGAACTCAAACCGCAACTTTCCGATCCGAATCTGGTCGTCGTCGATGCGCGACTCGCCAACGATTATGCGCGTGGGCACGTTACAGGTGCAATCAACATTCCAATTTCCAGCGGCTGGCGTGAACGTCGGAACCTCATCGAAACGATTCCTGCGGGCAAGCGAGTGATCGTCTATTGTCAGTCCGACGGGTGCGTGTGGGGCGATGAAATTGCGGCCGGTTTGTTCGGCCAGGGCTTTACCGATATTACGGTTTTTCGAGGGGGCTATCGTGAGTGGGAACGCCGCAACCGAACCGACCGAACCCCGTAATCGCAGCCCGTTTTCTGCCCGACTCGCCTTCGAGCGAGTATTGGCGATGTGGGTTTGCTTTCTGCTGTTCCGCAGCGCGTTCGCCACTTGGGGAACCCGTATCAATTCCTGAGCGCCGTCTGCGGCTATCAAATGGGCGGTCGCGATATTGCACTCGCCACCGCGATGATACTACCGTTCTTGCAGTTGATCATCGCGGTGGCACTCGTCTTGCGAATCTATTACCTCGGCTCGTATGATGCTCATTGACGAAAGTCTTGAAAACGAGGCGTTTGTGCGTGTGTTTCCAGCTTGTAGAGTGTCGGTATTTCAAGCCGAGGTAATATCATACCGAGGCGTGGTGTTGCGGGTTCTTCACGTTTCTGGGGTTCGTCGTCGTACAGGCACGTGTACTGGTTCGCGGCGATGTCATCTCGTGCGGATGTTTCGGCGAAAGCGATAGTCAAATGGTCGGCTGGCGGACGCTCGCGGTTGCGGGGTCGGGGTTAGTCTGTTGCGGAATCGGCGCGTTATTGACGCGGAAGCCACGCGAACGAAAGACGACCGCACCACGCGGTGTACGCGGAGGTTACACCCTGATCGAAACGCTCGTGGTCATTGCGATTATTGCACTCTTGACCGGGTTGATTCTCGCGGCGGTGCAAAAGGTCCGTTCGGCGGCGGCCAAGCAAACGTGTCAGAATAACGTGAAGCAACTCGCGCTCGCATTGCACGGGTATCACGGCCAGCATCAACATTTCCCCGCAGGCCACACTTTCGCGCTCGATGGTGGGAAATATCGCCATCTCGGCTGGCCGGGGCGCTTGTTGCCGTGGGTCGAGCAAGAGGCATTGTGGACGATGATCGTCGATACGTTTGCGACCGACCCCAACCCGCAAAGTACCTACGACTTCTACAAGCACGGCATGGTTCAAATCGCGGTAGTTTTGGGTAGCAGGTGCGTACGTTTGCGGGCTCGCGGGGGGCGCGAGTAGCGTGGGATTTCGGGCGGTGGCGAGGCATCAGTTTTGCTGGAAGCGTCGGTGGCCGAGGAGTTCCAGCCAGTGCGGGTGCGTCTCGCCGGTCAGCAATTCGCGCGGG
>JAYVQG010000365.1:0-3987 GCA_043757025.1 Limnoglobus sp. | reverse complement strand
GCGATACAGCTCACTCGCCACGCGATCTGCCCGCAATGGAACTACACGATCCGCCCACATCCGAAGCTCACGGAGTAATTCTTGGACAGGTACTAAGGGAATCGGTCCCGATACCGAACGATGGCGTGTATTGCCCGGTATGCCACATCGCCAACGTAGACCTCAGCAGATTGCACACACCTTGCCCACAATGCGGTCGGGAGCTTCTCAAGTTCGGGTGGGACTGATCGAGGTTGGGCGGCACTATGGCCACAGGATGCGAGGGGACACACTGGATTCTGGAATCTGGAATCTTGTAGATCCTCGATATTTCAGATTAAACGACGGAGGCATGACATTCATGACGGGCCATGAGAGCTGCGAGCCAATTGCTCGCCAACTGTGCGACGCCCTTCACGCCGAGATGGCAGTGCTTCGCCCAGGAATCGCACGAGATCCGTTGGTTGAATCGTGCGCGCTATATCTGCCTGGGAACAAACGCTTCGCGTACCTCTTTCACGCCGCAAAAACCAGTCACATTTATGTCAATTTCTGTAGTCCATCAAATATCACTGAGTCGGAGTTGCCTGAAGGGGTGAGCGTGTCGTTCAGACAAGAGGAGAACATGAAAACTGGAAAGCGATTTCGACTGTCGCTGAAACTGACCACTACTAGCGTAGTGAAGGATATTGCAAGGTTACTATCTGTCACAGCATACCTCAGCTCACTGCGGAAATCGCAGCGAGATAAAATCACGATCAGACCTGAAACTTCCCCGCCCGAGGAAGTTCTGGTTGGGCAGACGTTCGCCGAAGGCAACGTGCAACGGATCGTCGTGAATCGCTACGAGCGTGACCTTCGCGCGCGAAATGCGTGCATCTCTCATCATGGGACAATTTGTTCGGTTTGCGGGTTCGACTTCGCCAAGGTTTACGGTGAAGTGATGGCAGGGTTCACACACGTTCACCATCTCAAACCGCTTGCCACGGTTGGAGAAGGTTACCAAATTGATCCGATGTGCGACCTTCGACCGGTGTGCCCGAACTGCCACGCTGTCATCCACCGTCGAGAGCCACCGTATTCGATTGAAGAAGTGCAGCAGCTACTCCGGGCAACGGCAGACACGCGGTGACTTCCCGAGGTCTCACGACTTCGACAGAATCGCTTTGTAGCGGAAGTCGTGAGACTTCTGACGCGATGGATTCCCCTATCTGTAACGGAAACATTCGGTGGTCGAAATCGCGTCGATGTACAGAATGGTGCGTACTTGTCACTCCACGTTCGTTTTCCGCATCGACGAGATTTACCATGACACCGGGACGGGCTGTTAAAACGGAAAATCGCTTGCAATCGCGTTGGCGGAGCGCGACGACCGATCATGTTGTGGGGTTGGTCTGGTCGCCCGATGGCAAGCGTGTCGCGGCGGCGACCGTGAGTGGGCCGATTACGATCTTCGATGCCGATTTGGGCACGGCGTTGGCCACGCTTTCCGGGCACGGCTTCGGTACGACGTCGATACTTTGGAAGCCGAGCGGCGAGGCGTTGTTTACCGCTGGTCAGGATGGCCACGTTCGCGTTTGGGATACCACGCTGTGGCAAGAACGCGCGAAATGGCCCGGCGGTGCGGCATGGGTCGAACAACTCGCGCTCAATGCCGAGGGCTCGTGCCTCGCCTCGGCGGCGGGGAAGATCGTGCGACTTTGGGACACCGCCACCGGTGCGATGGTGCGCGAATTGCCTGCCCACGCGAACACGGTATCTGCGCTCGAATGGCGGCAGAATGCGAACCAGCTTGCGGTGGCCGTTTACGGTGGCGTGCGCCTCTACGATGCTGCAACCGGCGATGTGCTACGGACGCTCGAATGGAAAGGGGCACCGCTCTGCGTACAATGGTCGCCGAATGGCACGATGCTCGCGCACGGCAACCAGGATGCCACGATTCACATCTGGACGCTAATCAAAAACGCCGACAAACCGCTTCAAATGCACGGTTACCCGACCAAAGTGCGGTCGTTGGCATGGGATTTTTCGTCGCGATTTCTGGCCACCGGTGGCTCTCCGTCCGCGTGTATTTGGGATTGCGGCGGCGCTGGCCCCGAGGGCACGAAACCGCAAATGTTAGCGGGCCACGCAGAACCGTTGAGCGAGCTCGCGTATCAACGACGCGGGTACCTTCTGGCGACCGGCAGCCCCGAAGGGCAAGTCTGCCTCTGGCAGCCCGCCAACAAAAAAGCCCCGCAAATTGGCACGGAGTCATACACCAGCGAAATCACCGTTTTGAGTTGGTCTCCCGACGATCAACGCCTCGCCATCGGCACCGCCGACGGCGAAGTCGGAGTGGCACGCTTGGCGTGATATCATCAGGTGGTCGATGGTACCCTTCCGTCTCGTGAAATCGCCTCTTCGCCCCGGGTGGGGCGACGGAATGTAGCCACGGGTGGAGTGACGCTCGACAACGTCGAGTGAAGCGCAACCCGTGGAGGAGTTTGCAAATGGAAACGGATTCTGCGGCAGGCTCCTTCACGGGTTCCGCTGCGCTCCACCCGTGGCTACATTCCCACTGCCCATCCGGGGCGTTCCGATGGGTATTCGTCTCGGTTTCGTAACCCAGCTTCACCAGGCTGAAGGGTTACGGTCGATGCTGTCAGGAGTACGTGATGAAAACGTCAATGTCTGACCAGCCATCCAATCGCACAGACTTTCGTTGTACTCGAAAAACGAATGATGAGCGTGGCTGGATGGCAATGGGCCTGCTCACATGTGTAACATTCCCACTTTGCTATCTCGTGTATCTGGAAGGTAGCGGCAGCGATTTTCTGCTAGTCGGGTTGTTCTTCGTGGCGGCTATTCTTGCGATCGTTTGCCAGCTTCGCGAACTGATTTTCCCACGCGAGTGGGAACTGGTCGTGAACGATGTCGAGATCCGTTGGTCGCGAATGAATCGGAGTCACGGTCAGGAAACGCTATCGCTCGAAAACGTCAAATATCTGGTCGTTGGCCGTGCAGAACGAACGGTAGCAGAAAATACGGGCGGATTCTTCAACCGTACGATTGGCCAGTACATTTTCACGAAGGCGAGCTTCGCCGCGTTTCTCAAGTTCATGGCGGATCGACACCCGGAAATCCGAATCGTCGTTGGTGATGGGCATCTCGCGGCAGAAACTGAGACTTCGCATTAGCCTGCGTACTTCCTCCGGCAACGATTTAGGGTCTGATTGTGCGCCCGGAATTCACGTTTTGCGGATCGCGTCGCGACTCGAAGACTCGTCACGACTCCCTTGCTTGCGCGTCGGGCTAACAATCCGATCTTGTTAGTTAGCTACAAGGACTACTCTCTTAATTCTACTGTATCCGCCGCAAGTTATTTAGCAGAAACAATTTATGGAATCATCCAAAGTTAGGCTGAATTCCGTGTCTGACCAAGGCGCATGTGTAAAGCTTTGGGTTTCCTGTGAAAACTGAAAACACGTGTTCGTTTCGGATGCAGAACTGAATTTTCAGAGTAAAATAGTGGCACGTAAAAAACGTGCCCCACACTGATACCTGTTTTGTACCATGCCGTTTTCGACGACCGTTCAATTCCATCTCTCTGCTGGTTTCTTCCTGTTCTTGGCGAGCGGTGTGGCGTTTGCCCACTGATCCTGCCACTGTCGTTTGCAGTTTGAATTGATAGCGATTGCCACCTGGAAATCGAGCTTGTCCGCGACTCAGGCTGGATCAGTGGGCTTACGCCCACCTCTCGCCTTTGCATCGTGCTTCGCACGATGCTCGCTTGACTTCGACGGTTTCTTCGTCTAGACTAATTCATTATGTTAGCTTCAGCTACGAATCGCATTTGTCGCAGATTTTCGCTGTTCGCACTGCTTGGCCTTTGCTTGGCGGGGTGCAAAACTGGTGCCAGTCCGGATGCGGATGCGCGCATTCCGATGGTCGCGACGACGACGATCCTTGCGGATGCGGTGCGGGCGATTGGTGGGGATCGCGTTCGGGTCGAGTGCTTGATGGGTG
>JAYVQG010000364.1:0-15876 GCA_043757025.1 Limnoglobus sp. | reverse complement strand
CAATCGAGACCCACTCGCGATCGTGAAACGACTCTGGCCCCGATTCCAACTCGATCCCGATGTCGAAAAACTCGGATTCTCTGGCTGAATGGGGTTTAGCATCGCGCTAGCGCGTCGGGCTAATAGGTGCGGATTCGTTCGCCCGATACGCGAGCGATTTGCACATTTGCAGACTCTCTATTTAATCCCTAAAAGACGCTGATACAGCCGTTCGTACTCGCCTGCACTGCGAATCCACGACCAATCTTGCTGCATGGCAGACCGGATGACCTTCTGGAAATCCTTCGGTCGGTCGCGGTATAACCCAACGGCTTGTCTGACCGTCTCGTAGAGCGCGCTGCCAGTGTACGCCACGAAACTGAAGCCGGTTGCGGTGCCTTTCAGAAGCGTTTCTTGCGTCGTACCCACGACACTATCGGCCAGCCCGCCCGTGGTGCGTACGACGGGTGGCGTGCCGTATTTCATGGAGTAAAGCTGGTTTAGGCCGCTCGGCTCGTAGCGGCTCGGCATCAGGAACAAGTCCGCACCGGCTTCGATCAGGTGCGCCAGGGATTCGTCGTAACCGAGGTGAACGCTGACGTGTTGTGGGTGTTTCGACTGGAATTCGTTGAGTTGCTGATGGTATTCGCGGTCGCCTTCGCCGAGGAATACCATCTGGCAACCGAGGTCGAGGAACCCCGGTGCGGCACTCATCACGAGGTCGACGCCCTTCTGCCCCACGAGCCGGGCGACCATGGCGAGTATCGGCTTCGCGGCATCGACGGGCAGGCGGAAACGCCGTTGCAGTTCCGCTTTGTTGATCGCTTTCCCTTGCGGGAATGTCTCCGAATTGTACTTCTGCGGCAGTAACGTATCGGTTTCGGGGTTCCACTCGTCGTAGTCGACGCCGTTCATGATGCCCGAGAGTTTGCCACGCGATTGCTGAAGTAACCCCTCGAAGCCACAACCGTACTCGGCAGTCTGAATCTCGCGCGAATACGTCGGGCTGACGGTGTTGATCGCGTCGGCGAAGACGATGCCCGCCTTCATGAAGTTCAAGTGCCCGTGAAATTCGAGCTGTTTGTGGTTGAACAACCAACCGGGTAAGTTCGTCAGGCGCATCACGTTCCGGTCGAACATCCCCTGGTAGGCGATGTTGTGAATCGTGAACACGGATCGCGTGCGAGCGAATTCGGGGCGTTCGCGATAGACTTCGGAAAGGTAAGCGGGAACGAGGCCACACTGCCAGTCGTTCGCATGGATGATGTCCGGCGCGAAGCCGATCGCGGAGGCGACTTCGAGAATCGCCCGGCTGAAGAACGTGAACCGCTCGGCGTTGTCCGGGTAGTCGGCTTTGTAACCGCCGGGCATCGATTGTTGATACAGCCCGAAGCCGCACGATGGGTCGTCGCGGTCGAAATAGCCACCGTGATCGATGAAGTAAATCGGCACGTCCGAGTTCGGCAACGTCGAACGAAACAGCTTGCAGGCCAGCGTGCGGTCGCCGACGACGACCGGCACGACCGTCGCGGTTTGCACGACGGGGATTTTCCCGAGGCGTACGCTGCGGTGGTACGGCATCACCACGATGACATCGTTCCCGCGTTTCCGCAACGCACGGGGAAGTGCCGCAGCCACATCCGCCAATCCGCCGGTTTTCGCGAACCCCACAACTTCCGATGCCGCAACAATGACCCGCAGCGCCACAGGTGATCCTCCAGAAACTATTTCAGCGGTTTCGTCACACTCATCGACTTTGCGATGCGATCCAGATCTTCGGTCAATTCGTCGGCATCGGTTCGCAGTAACCGGGTCGCAATCGTCACGCCGCCTTCGGACTGCGTCACGACCGAATAATCCATCCGCACCTTTTGGCCGTCGAGGTCCGCATCGAGTGCGAACCGATCGACGGCGGGTTTGTCTTGCACGCGCTTCGGTTGCTGGACGTTCGCAGTCTTTGCCTTGGCTTTTTTGAGAAACTCCAGCGATTCTTCGAGATACGCCGCCGCCGTCGGCAAGCGAGTGGGCGATTCTAATGTGAGTAAGATACCGGCCCCGTTCGGCCCGTCCAACGTCAATTGCCGCCCCTGCACGGTACCGATCCGCCAACGTCGCGGATAAATGAAACGAACGCCAAGATCGGGATTAGCGTACAGAAGTACAGAGTTCTCAATCGTCGGCTTGGTCTCGATCGTTTTAATCGCCTCATCGGAAAGTTCGGCCGCGTTTCGGCTTGCAGATCGCGTCATCGTGAGTTGACCTTCGACACGGCCTGCGGTTTTACCGTTACCATCCAACAGTTCGTGACTGCCGGTGATCGACAGATACGACATCCGTTTGGCTTCGATGTCGAAGTACGCGGTGCCTTCGATCGTGTGCCGGCACGGGCCGTGTTCGTCGAGGCCTTTGACGGTGCCCGAAAGCGCGAGCCGGGCGAGTTTGCGGTCGTTGACAGTTGCGATCGCGACGAATTTTACCGCGAACCCGCCTTCGTCGAACTTCTCCATATCGGTGAGTTCGCTGACTGCCGCAGGTGACACTTGCCATTTATCGCCGACTTTGACGGCTTTCTCGGAGAGGAGCGCGGGGACGAGCGTTGCGGAGAACAGATCGGAACGCACGATGTCGATTTCGCTCCACATGAGCGGGCCATCGGGCGAGAACGGCGACTTGACCGCCGAACGATTCGGCAGCGTTTTGCGAATCACGACCATACGCCGAACGTCTTTGCGAATGTCTGCACGCTGTTCGCGATCGCCGCTGATACCAATCGTGCGGGCAAACTGAACGTCGCGATACGCCCGTAAGACTTTCTCGGTGCCCGGTTCATCGCTCGATAGAACTCGCTCGTCGTAGTTGAGGACGCTTTTGCCGACGACCGTAACGAGTTGAGGCTTACCATCTTTGTTGGGGATCGTCATTCGCCCGCTGAGTTCGACGCGAATATCGACGCGATACTCGCTGCCTACCGAAAACGGCTCTGCGATAACAACAGGCTCCTCGCCCGAAGCACCTGGAGCAACCGCGATCCAGGCCAGTAGGCAAATAGGTAGGATTTGCAGTCGATTCATGATTAACGCGCCAGGAAACGGGAACGAAGGACGCACAGAAACCATCTTATTCGCAGTTGTCGTCCGATGCGGGCGCAAACATGAGCATAATTTTCGTTCGACTGTCACGAGATAGAAAAACCGGATCGCGACGTGAGTCAGAACGACGTGCCTTTGCAAAACGGTACGACCGAGCGTGTAAATCTGACTACTGCTACGCATAATGACGCAACGGAAATCGACGATACTCGGCCAACGAGCGGCCTCCCGAAAACGTAAGTGATGATAGACGAACGATTTGAGTAATAATCTCAAAGTAAGTTCGAGAAGCTCGAGAAACGGCCCTGAAATTGCTGTAGCTGGGACGTGCTTCGAGGACTGTCGAAACATCACAACTAAGGGTGACGACGAAACTAACGGCTTGGAAACGATTTATATCGATTCCGATTAAAATCATGGCGACGTTGACTCGAATAGCACTGAGTAACGTCTGATTCAGTAAGAATCAACCCCGCCTCAAACGGAGTGCGAACCACGACGGTTAAGATTGAATCGAAACGGTTGTATAGTTCAACGAGAACACGAAATACGCGACGAAAGAACCCAGACGACAACGGAAACCAGGCGACAAGTTGGAGGGATACCACATGACATACGCATACCAATATACGGCAATCAAAGAACTGACGCAGCAGATCTGTTTGGCGACGCTCGCTAAGCGACGCGAACAGCTCAACAACGCGGAGCGTCTGCAAGCCGAAATCGTACCGAACAAACAGTACCCATACTCGTTTATCTGCTTTCGCTTGACCGACTACCGGACCGATGCACACCCCGAACTGCTGATCGTCGGCGAAGAGCTCAAAAACGAGCTGTCTTTGCTGATGATTCAGGTCGAACGCTCGATCCCACCGCAACCGATCGAATCGCTGTGCGAAGAAGCACTGACGCTCGACGCGATCAGCAAAGAATTCAATGTCTCGACAAAAACGATCGGTCGTTGGCGTCTGCGTGGCCTCGTGGCACGCCGCGTCAAATCGAACGGGCGCAGCCTGTTGGTGTTCCCGAGAGCGTCGGTCACCCGATTTGCCGCTTCGCACAAAGACCGCGTCGCCAAGAGTAGCAAGTTTTGCCACCTGAGCGATATGGAAAAAGAATCGATCATCCTGCAAGCACGAACCTTCGCGTCGATCGGCGAAAGCCTGACCGACGTGAGCAAAAAGATCGCGGCCGACATCCATCGCTCTGCCGAGACGGTGCGCTACACGATCAAAAACTTCGACCGGAATCACCCGACCGAAGCGCTCTACCCGATGCGTCAAGGTCCACTCAACGAAACCGCTAAAGAGCAGATCTTCAACTCCAAACTGGAGGGGGCTTCTGTGGAAACGATCGCCAAACAGTTCGGCCGCACCCGATCGAGCGTCTACCGCGTTGCGAACGAAGTTCGCGTGGAACGATTGCTCAATACGCCGGTCGACTACATGCACAATGCCGAGTTCGACGATCCGAAGAACGATGCCATGATCCTCGGGCCAATGCCCGATGAAGTGGCGTTCTTCGAGAAAATCCAGTCGATGCGCCCACCGAAAGACGTCGATCCGCAGATGGCGTATCTCTACGAGAAGCCACTGTTGACGCGCGAACAGGAAGCACACCTGTTCCGCAAAATGAACTATCGTAAGCACAAGCTACACAAGCTCCGCGAGAAGCTCGATCCCGCACGGGCACGCGTTCAAGACATTCGTGCGATGAACGAACTGATCGAAGATGTGAAAGCGGTGCGCGACCTGTTGATCGAGTGCAACCAGCGTCTCGTTCACTCGCTGGCGACTAAGCACATGCAGAGCAACCAGTCGCTCGACGAACTGAAATCCGACGCGAACATCTCGGTCATGCGAGCCGTGGAGAAGTTCGATTACAGTCGCGGGAACAAGTTCAGCACCTACGCCACCTGGGCAGTGATGAAGAACTTCGCACGGAGCATTCCCGACGAAAACACCCGCCGAACGCGATACGTCACGGGTGCCGACGAACTATTCGACGCCAAGGCGTATGCCCGAACCGACGAGCAAGAGATCGTGGCACTCGCGGATGCGGCCCGGAACCGCGTGAACATGCTGCTCGAACACCTCGACCCCCGGACGCGGGAAGTGATCCGGATGCGGACCGGTTTGGCGGGCGGCGATGAAATGACGCTCGAACAGATTGGGCAGCATTTCGGCATCACGAAGGAGCGCGTACGGCAGATCAACGTCCGCGGCATGAAGCAACTCCGCGAATGGGCGGCGCAGGAAAAGGTCGAACTTCCGTAGTGCGGCGAAAGTATCAAAACGAAACACCTCGCCCGAACGGCGAGGTGTTTTCGTTTCCTTTCCTCAGTATTTCCAGCGATTTCGTTCATCAATTTCTCAGGACTGACTCAGCACCTTCTCACGTTTGAAGTGTTAGATATACCGCATACCGAGTTGCGGTTTGCGTGTCGCAGGTTGGAGGATAATCGTCATGAGTTCCGATCCGTTCAGCAGCTTGATCCTCGGTGTGATCGTGGGTGGCGGACTGTGCGTTTACGGTCTCGGGGCGTTTCTTGCGAAAACCGTTTCCATCCGTACCCGTCTGGCTTGGGTCGCGTTCACTGTGATCGCGGTCGCAGGACTGACCTTTGAAATGAAGCAAAACGTACTCGTTTCGAGTTTGTCGCTCGCGTTCATTTTACTGCCTACGCTCTTGTCGGATCGGGCATGGATTTCCAGAGTTTTTCGAGTTATCTCTCGGTTCCTTCAAAGTCAGGCTGCTCGATGGGTGATGCCATTATCGTTCGGCGCGATTGTTGTTGGGGGTGCATTGTTCCAGTACGAACGCCGTCAAATCGCGTCGAACGAACGCGACATTCAGATGATGGAACGTTTGACCGGCACGCCGGAACTCGCCATCTCGAACGAACGATTCCTTTTAACGGATAGCGGCAACCGAATCGAAGCTCACTTGCCTGTCGATTTGGTGCAGGATATGAAATCCGAAGAAGAACGCGCGTTGCTTCAAGATATGCACGTTTCGATGCACATCATCCAACACGAACCGGCTAACGATGTCTCGAATTGTCACGGCTGGGTCTTTACGGGTGGACGCTATTGGGTGCTCGGACGGTCGATCGATTCGATTCTTCAACAGAACAATTACGAGCCGACGAAATCTCCGCGTCCTGGCGATCTCGTCGTCTATCGCAACGATGCCAAGGTATCGCACACGGCAATCGTACGCTACGTGACTGATGGGATGCCGGTGTTGGTCGAAGGGAAATGGGGCGCACTCGGCGTCTATCTTCATGCGGTCGATCAATCGTGTTATGGCCGAAATTACAATTTCTACCGCAGCCCACGTATTGGTCATAAACTCAATGAGACTTTGCCATTACCATCAATTAGCTCGTAACCGGCCGCTGTAAGTATCGCTTTCAACTTATTTTTCTTATCTGCACTCAAAGGCGAAATTGGTCGACGATTTGGCCCGGCACTGCGACCGATCAAGGCCATCGCTTCCTTGATCGCGCCGTTGCCGGTACCGAGCGACATTGCCAACCGGATCGGGTGCAATATCGCTTGCTGCTTCTGCGCAGCGACAAAATCGCCGTTCGCGAACGATTCGTAAATCCCTACGCATACCTCGGGCGCGATATTGCAAGAGGCTGGTATCGCGCCTTTCGCGCCGAACATCAGTGCGGCGGCGATCAGCGTATCGCGGCCATTGAGTACGCTGAACGTGGCGGGGACGCGCCGGATGATTTCGATCGTGTTTTGCAAGTCGCCGGACGAGTCTTTGATGCCGATGATGTTCGGAATCTCCGCCAGTTTGGCGACCGTATCGGGTTCGATACTCAGCCCGCCGCAGGTGGCGGGATTGTTGTAAAGCACGACGGCTAAACTCGTACTCTCGGCCACGGCCCGGAAGTGTTCGACGAGTTCGCTTTGGGTCGGCTTGATGAAGTAGGGCGTAATGACGGAAACGCCACTTGCCCCTTCGTTCTCAGCCATTTTCGTGAGGCGAATCACTTCCCGCGTCGACTCCGCACCCGTTCCTACGTACACGGGCAACCGGCCCGCAACGTGCGAGATCGCCGTGGTAACGACGATTTGCTTCTCGCGTTCGTCGAGTGCGTAAAACTCACCCGTTGTGCCGAGAACAAAGATGCCGTGAACGCGATGTGCGATCATGCAATCGATGTGCGCACAAAGCCCCGGCAAGTCGAGCGATTCGTCCGCGAGGAACGGCGTGACCACGGGCGGGATGATGCCTTGGAGTGGCATGAATCGTTCCTCGAAAAGGGTGTTTAGCTGCGCAATTGCTTCGGAATCTCGCCGCTATAGCTCGCCCATAATGCGTCCATCGGGTGTGCGCACCAGACATCCGGGGCGACGTTCTTCATGTGCTTCGTGATCTGCATCAGGCAGCCGACATTTGCGATCAGCACCGCTTTTGCGCCGGTGGCGACGATGTTCGCGGCCTTGCGGTCGCCGAGTTTCTCGGCCATCTCGGGTTGCGTGAGGTTGTAGCTACCCGCTGCCCCGCAACAGAGTTCGCTTTCGGGCAACGGCACCAACTTGATACCGGGAATCATTTCGAGCAAGCTACGCGGCTGCTTGAAAATCTGCTGCGCGTGCCGCAGGTGGCAAGCGTCGTGATACGTTGCCGTAATCGGTAATGGGTGCGTCGGTGCGATCGGGCCGAGTTCGTACAGGAACTCGTGAATGTCGCGTACCTTCGCGTTGAACTTCGCCGCGGCCTCTGCGGCGGGGTGGTCGTGCATCATGTGCGCGTAATCTTTGAGCATCGCGCCGCAACCCGCGGCGTTCGTGATGATCGCATCGAGGTCGTTCGGGATCTCGCCCGTGAAGCCGAAGACTTCGCAATTCTTTGCCGCGAGTTCGCGGGCTTCGGGTTCGCGGGCGCTGTGGTAATGCAGCGCACCGCAACACTGTTGGGCACGCGGAATCCAGACTTCGACGCCGTTCTTCTGGAGCACGCGGGCCGTGCTCATCTGTGTTTCCGGGTAGATCGCGTCGGCGACGCAACCGAGGAACAAGCCGACCTTCGCACGCTTCTTTCCCTCGGCAGGCAGGATAACCGGGAACGAACCGTAGTGGGCTTGCAAGTTCGGCAGCATCTCTTTCATCGTGCGGAACGACTTCGGCAACAACTTCGTGAGGCCGAGCTTTTCGATGGCCCAATCGACGCCGGTCCATTGCATCAACCGTGCAGGTGCGAGTGCGAGCCGCGTGCGGAAACGCGACGGGAATATCTTGAATAACATGAAGCGTTGAATGGCGTTCAAACCCTTCGCATGGCGACCCGGCTCGAGTTCCTCCATGTGCGCGCGGAACGGCTCGATGAGCTTGCCGTACTGCACGCCCGATGGGCAGGCTGTCTCGCAGGCCCGGCAATTCAGGCACAAGTCGAGGTGGCCCTTGACATCCTGGTCGAGTTCGAGATCGCCATCGATCACCTGTCGCATGAGGTAAATGCGACCGCGCGGCGAATCGGCTTCGTTGCCCGTTTCGACGTACGTGGGGCACGCGGCGGTACAGAGGCCGCAGTGAACGCAGTCGAGAATCAACTCGTAATCGAGCTTCGGCCCAATCACGTTGAGTTCGGTTTTAGTTGCCATGTGTATTTGTCGGTGAGGCGAGTGATTCAAGTTTTTAACTAACAACGCTCCACTCTCAACTAATCACTACTCTCAGTCGCAAAACGGTAGTTACTAGTTGAGAGTGATGAGTTGTTAGTCGAATAGTCGACCGGGGCTGAACAGGTCGTTGGGGTCGATGGTACGTTTGACGTGCTTCATCAATTTCCACGCGGGATCTTGGGGTGCGACCATACGCCAATCGTTGGGAGCGCGCCGAACCGCTACATTTGCTGGCCAATCGGGCGTTTCGGTCGCGTGTATCCAAAGTATGCCATTCAGCGGTTGTGCATGAATGATACGCGATTCTTCGTGTGGGAGTTTAGCGATTTCCGCCGCAACGCGGCTCGGCAGCACGTTTGCTTTCCCAATATAGCGACTTGCGGGGTGAATCTGGAGTGCTGCGATCGTCGGCCAAATCTTCGCCGTTTCTTCGGCGATGACCGCGATGTTGGCCGCCTTCAGTTCGTCGAGCAGCGTCGCGACTTGCCATTTCACGGTCGTCGCTTTTTCCTCGAAGCCGATGACGCATTGCCAGAGAGAGTTCGGTAGCCCAATGGCCTCGGCTGCAACTGTGTTCAAGAGTTCGATGGCAACGGGACGGCTCTTGCTGGCGTGGAGCAATTCGAGAAGCGTGCCGATGCGATCGAGGGTGACGCCGCAGCGGATGATGGCGACTGATTCCGATTTCGGTTTCACTTTGAACGTCGCTTGGGTGATGACGCCGAGCGTGCCGAGCGCGCCGACCTGGAGTTTCATCAGGTCGTAACCGGCGACATTCTTGACGACGCGACCGCCGCCTTTGACTTCGATGCCGTCATCGGTGAGGAACTGAATGCCGATGAGGTAATCGCGGATGGTGCCATACCCAAAGCGATGCGAGCCACTCACGTTGGCCGCAATCACACCGCCAACGGTGGCACGTTCGGGGTTCGGCACGTCGATCGGCAACCATTGATTTTCGACCGCTAATGCGTCTTGAAGCGTTTGAATCGTGACACCCGGTTGCACCGTGATCGTCATGTCGCGGGCGGGGTAATCGTCGATGGCGTTCAGCACATTCATGTCCAACAGGAAGCCGGGCTTCGTAGGGGCGCGGCCGACGTCGAACATCGTTCCCCCGCCGATCGGGTAGATGCCTTGCCCGCTGGACTTGGCCTCCAGAACGATGGCAGCGAGTTCGCGAACCGATTCGGGGCGGCGTTGGGAGAGCAAATCTGGCACGGAGGTACCCGGATGGAGTGCGATTGGTACGTTGTCGTCTTATGAATCCTGTGCCCGTCATCCACGGTTCGTCTCGCCCTGCGAGTGCCGTTCCGTAGTTATGTAAGCAACTTTCAGTCTTACGGGTTCGCCGATGTCCTCCGAATCGCCGGACGGTTTTTTGCACGAACTCGCGAAATGCGGGTTGCTCACCTCGGCCCAAACCGAGGAATTCACGCTTTGGGCGAAGAGTACGAACGCCGACGTGCAGGCGATCGCGCGCGATCTCAACCGCCGTGGTTGGCTGACGCCGTTCCAAATTAAAGAAGTCTATAAAGGTCGCTCGGCCGGGCTGACGATCGGCCCGTTCCTGTTGCTCGAACTCATTGGCGAAGGCGGGATGGGGCGAGTTTACAAAGCTCTGCACACGCGGTTGGGCCGCGATGTCGCGCTCAAAGTCATTCGCAAAGAGAAGCTGTCGAACCCGCAGACGATTCGCCGTTTCCATCAGGAAATTCAGGCGGTCGCGCACCTGTCGCACCCGAATGTCGTGCTGGCGTTCGATGCCGATCAAGTCAACGAGACGAATTATTTGGCGATGGAATTCGTCGAAGGCATCGACCTCACGAAGCTCGTGAAAGCGCGTGGCCCGCTGCCGATGCCGGAGGCGTGCGAGTACATCCGCCAAGGCGCGATCGGTTTGCAACATGCGTTCGAGCGGGGTCTCGTCCATCGCGATGTGAAGCCTTCAAATTTCATCGTCGCGAAAAGCGGCCAAGTGAAAGTGCTCGATCTCGGGCTGGCGATGCTGAAAGAAGTACCCGGCGACGAGGAAGCGAGCCGCGTTACGCAGGAAGGCTTCGTTCTCGGCACGCCCGATTTCCTGGCACCCGAACAAGCGAAGAATCCGCTCGCCGTCGATACCCGTGCCGACGTGTACGCACTCGGCGCAACGCTGTTTTATTTGCTGACGGGCAAGGTACCGTACGACGGTGCCAGCCCCACGGAGAAGATGATTCGGCACGTCTCCGACCCACCGCCGCAACTGCGAGTCCACCGCCCGGAAGCCCCGCAACAACTCGACGCGATCATCCAATGGATGATGGCGAAGCGGCCGGAAGATCGCCCGCAAACGCCGATTCAGGCAGCGATCGCACTGCAACCGTACTGCCCACCAACGACGGGTTCTTTCCCGGTGAATGCGGTCAAGCCATCGCACCCCGAAATTGCCTTGCAGACCGCGCCGCCCGAAGTTCCGCGTAGCAGTCAGTTGTTCAAGTTGCCGGGCAGCGGCACGCCGGTACGAGTGCGCGAACGCGGTCGAACCGGCGTCAGCCGATTCACGACCGCGATGGTAACGATCGTCGCGATCGTGGCACTCGGCGTGATGGGCTACATGCTCTATCGCATCGCGGTACCGCCGACCGTCCCCCCGGAAGCGAGTTATGCGAACGAACTGAAGATGCCGTTCGTACTCATCCCTGCAGGGAGTTTCACGATCGGCTCGCCCGATACCGAAGTCGGGCGTAGCCCCGACGAAAGCCCCGCACACGAAGTCGCGCTCACGAACCCAATCTATTTTGCCACGACGGAAGTGATGAACGGGCCATACGCTACGCTGATGGGCAGCAGTCCGTCGATGACATCGAGCAAAGCCCGATCGAGCGGCGAGATGCCGGTAGAGTCGGTGACGTGGGAAGAAACCCAGGAATTTTGCAAGCGATTGAACGAGCGCGATCGCACGAAGCGAATCGGTTGGGGGTATCGCTTGCCGACCGAAGCCGAGTGGGAATACGCCTGCCGCGCGACGACGACGACGCCGTTTGCGTTCGGCGAGAAACTGCAACCCAACAAGTCCGCGATCTTCACACCGGCGACCGAGGATCCGCTTTCGGAAGAGGAAATCCCACGCCCGCTCGGTTTGCCGAATCGCGTGGGGCAGACGGTGGCGAACAAATTCGGCCTCTACGACATGCACGGCAACGTCTGGGAATGGTGCCAAGATTACTACGTTCGCGGTTACCCAGCCGGGGCACAAACCAACCCCGCAGGTCCGAGCACCGGCGACTTACGCACGATTCGCGGTGGCTCGTTCTCGGACCCTGGCAGCAAGTGTCGATCCGCCAGCCGTCGCGGACTACCCGCCGACACTCGCGACATCCACGTCGGCTTCCGCATCGTCCTGGCACCGTTGCCGTAGTTAATCCAGAACCGTGCGGTACGCTTCCTCGTTGAAGCCGACGAGCATCGTCTTGCCGACGCGGGCCGTCGGTGCTCGCAAGTTCCCCGTTGGGCCGATGAGTAACGCAAGGATCTCTTCATCAGCGGGTCGATTCCCCTTCAAATTTATTGTGACAATCTTCTTTCCGCGTGCGGCCACGATCGTTTCGACGCCTACAAGTAACGTCAACGCCTCAGTTGAGTCGATCTTTCGCTTCGTCGCATCCGACGTTTCTGCTACGCTCGTACCGTGCTGCTCAAGGAACCCCTGAGCGTTCTTGCACGTCGTTCAGCCTTTGCGTTGGTAAAGCCAATCGATGTTTTGAGACACATCGCACCTTCCGTTTCCGTGTAAAGAATTCGCGCAACACCCGAACTGATAGCCGATTCCGCAATCGGAATTCCAGCCGAGGCCGCGAGTCGGTTGCATTTGCGAAACAGTGCGGCACGCTTACTCGGAAAGCTTACCGCAATTGAGGTCGAACAGCGATGAATTGGCTACGGGGTCCACTCGGGAATGTCCGCATCGTGCTGCTACTCATCGCGTGTCTCGGAATACTGATCGGTACGCACGGCTGGCAGATCCACGAGCGATTCCAGTACATCAAGACTGGCTTTCATTCGACGCAGGCGACCGTCGAATTGCTCGAGTTCGAACAATCGTTGAGTTCGCGTAAAGGCGAGATGATCTGGGTGTTCACGCCGATCGTCGTTTACAGTTACGAAGTCCACGATACGGTGCTGCGCGGCAAGCGTATCGACTGCGAGGAATGCGATTTGTACGGTAAAGCAGCGATGCAGGAGTTTGAATCGCGATACAGCGTCGGCTCGATGGAGACTTGCTATTACGACCCCACAGACCCGACGGACGCGATGCTCTTCAAGCCGAAAGTCGATCGCTCGGCGGGTTATTTGAATGCGGCGGGTATTTGCCTGTTTACCACGCTGTTCGGCATTGTCATGATTCAAGTGTTGACGGGCCGATCCGCTCGGGTCGCACCGCGTCGTCGCGCACCGCCGACGTGGTCGCCCGAAGACGCCGGGCCGAATGATCCGCTCGCTCGCACTCGCCAAATCTATCGCGAACGGCTCGAAAACCGCGATTAGTCATTTTCCGGGTTAGTTTCAGTCGATCCCTCGCTGGCGCGTTTTGAAGTTGCGCTATTTTGCACTTCAGACCCGGCGAGACTTCTTTTTGTTTGGTTTACAGGCACTCAGTGCTACGAGCAACCCCAGGGTACGACGAAGCGTCTAACCCTGGGCTAAAAGATCGAACCCCGTTGGGGTAAATGCATAGTCAATTCTTTACCCCAACGGGGTTAAATCATCTAGCCCAGGGTTAGACGTTTACGTCGTACCCCTGGGCGCGCTTGTAAATTAGCGCAACTTCAAAACTGGCGCGTCGGGAATGATTTAAATCGCGCCGAATTCGAGGAGCATCTGTCGGAACCGCGGGTCTTTGTGAATCGCGTTCAGATCGTTATCTTGGATCATGTAGCGGAAGTCGCGGTAACCGAGTTCGATGGCATGTCGCAACGTCGTCAGTGCCAGTTCGCGTTGCTTCAGCACGGCATATCGGCAGGCGAGGTTATACCGTGCCGTTGCGTCTTTCGGTCGCACTTCGACCAGCAACCGGTCGACCAACAAGCCTTCCTTGAGTTGACCTTTCGCAGTCAGATTCGACGCTTGCGCGCGAAGCACCTCGGCGAAATCGGGCACTCGTTTCAACAACGACGCGAAGAATTCCATCTCGAAATCGATTTGCAACCGTTCGGCAAGTTGAGTGAGTATCGACGAATTTTGACGTTTACTCGGGCTGGGCATCGGTCTTCTCCTCCGCCAATCCGGCGCATGTGAAGACGAAAGGACTTTAACGGATTATAGCTTCGATTGCTTCGCGAGCAATCGAAAAAGCCACGCGAACTTGTGTCCGCGTGGCTTCGTTCGACAATTACACAGCGGGTTCTTCGTCTTCTTCTTCTTCCTCGTCGTCATCGTCGTCGTCGTCGAGGTCATCGAGATCGTCGAGGTCGTCATCGAGATCGTCGTCGTCGTCGAGGTCGTCGTCGTCGTCCAAGTCGTCGATGTCGTCGGCAAGGTCATCGTCCTCATCGTCGTCATCATCGTCATCGTCGTCGTCTTCTTCGACATCATCATCGGCGGTGGCGCAGCGTGCGCCGTCTAGTGCGGATGCTTCCCAAGGTAGCACTTCGTCTACTGCGGGTTGCGCGAATCGCGTGGCTAAGCGTGCAAACATTGCGACGTTCCATCCTCTCAAAAAAGCTCGGATATCGAGATCGGCCCGGTTACTCACACGTATCGGCGTCCGACTCGGGAAACTCCAAAAAACCGCCCGATGGACGATCGGTCGCAGGCAATTTCGCACTGCATAATCGTGCAACGGTCGGTTCGAGGTAGACGTTCTTTAGGAAACCGAGAAAGCGGTGTCAAGCACTCGCTTGCGAATTTCTTTTTGAAGGGACAATTGCCAGTTTTCTCGCGTAAAATATCGCTATAACATACGGATTCGATGAATCTTATACCGTCTGAATGGTGCCGAGTGCCCGTGCAAAATCCCGCAACCTCCGACGACCAATTCTCGGTGCCACCAGCCGATAATTTCTTTTTGAGCAAGCCCCCCGGCCATCTTGCGGACGGCGGGCCGCGATACGTCGAAACGCCCACCGACCCGTACGCACCCGATGCCCGCACGATTGCCGAGCCTTGGAACACGGTCACCGCGTTCGCATTCGTCGTTATCGTCGCATATTGGGCCGTGAAATTACGCGGTCGATACCGGGCGTTTCCTTTCGTGACGGCCTGCCTGCCCGTGCTGTTGGTCGGTGGCGTCGGCGGCACGTTTTACCACGCTTGTCGTACGCAGTTCGCGTACTTCCTCGCCGATGTATTACCGATCTCGTTACTGGCGTTAACGGGGGCAATTTACCTCATCGTAAGGCTCGGTCGCGGGGCGGCTTGGTTGCGAATTGTGGCTTCGATCGCAGGAGTCATTGCCGCTTATTTGTTCCTGAACGGCGTCGTCTTTCTCGGTATTTTCCGCGAAGCACTCGCGACCCGACCGAACATGGCAGTGAATCTTTCCTACGCCTCGCTCGCGGCCGTGATTTTACTGCCGCTGCTGATCGTACTCGCACGCATGCGGTTCCGACACGGCAAGTGGATTCTTGCCGCACTCTTCACCTTCGGCCACGCTTGGTTCTTTCGGCTCATCGACGGCGCAAACGTCGTCGATTGGTCGATGGGCACGCATTGGCTTTGGCACCTTTTCGGCGCAGCCACAACCGCGTTTCTTTTCGAGTACTTCTACCGAATCGAACGCGAAACGATTTCAGGCATGGTTCAAAACGAATTCGCAGTTTTGCCGTAAAGTACAACCGAAACTTTGATTCTGGCGTGGATTCAAACGACCGAAGTCGGACGTAAGTCGTTGGTGTGTTAGGTTGATTCCGAAATCGGGAATGATTCCAGGGATGGGTAAGTGGTGGAATCATTCCCTGCTACCCAAAATCGCCGCAATTGAAACCAGGCCCAAAATCGCCGCAATTGGAACCAGGCCCAATCTCCGCCATAAGAACCCCTTCACCCCAGGATGATCAACCACGAATCACACGAATGACACGAATATAGGCACGGTTCAAAACCCGGTTGCAGTTTTGCCAAATAAGACCACTAAAAATTTGGTTCTGGCGTGATTGGAATTGGGCGAAATCGGACGTAAGTCGT
>JAYVQG010000363.1:0-15885 GCA_043757025.1 Limnoglobus sp. | reverse complement strand
CACGTTTTCTCGGTGGCACTCGCCGGTGGCGGCATCAAAGGCGGACAAGCCTACGGGGCATCCGACGCCATCGGTGCGTACCCCAAAGAAGGCAAAGTGACGCCGCAAGACCTAACGGCAACGATCTTGCACGCGCTCGGCATCGACCCCGCATCCGAAATTCGCGACGCCCAAGGTCGGCCACTACCCGCCAGCCGCGGCGACGTGGTGAAGGGGATTTGCTGAACAAGAGACGGGATCGTTTTGTTAGCCCGACGTGTAAGTTTTGAAGTTGCGCAAATTTGTCAGCTGTCTGGAAATGCAGGCATCACGCAAAAACATGCGACCGGCGTAAGCATGCCGTGATAGCCACAGAGGGTTCGCCGGGAGTTTTCGAGAATGAACTTACCGAGCCGATTCCCCGCAAGGGGTCGGGTGAAGCGCAAATACCTACGAGTGCATTCGTAAGGGGCGGATGTCTCGCACCCGACCCCTTGCGGGGATCGGCTCGGAAGCGACCGTCCATCCACATCGCGCAACTTCAAACACGCATTTTCGCGTCGACTGCTACTTCCGCAGGCGTCTTTCGCTCGAATCGTTAGCAGTCAAATTTATCCGGTTTCGCGTGGTAGTTTGTAGCGTTTACGCGACCCACATTTTACGTTCTCCACACAAATCGATCGCATCCGGTTAGTCGCGTTCCTCATTGCAGTCCGATTAAGCGTGTTAGCCGGACCGCAGGATGCGCCGGTCTGAGCGGCAATGCGTCGCCCAGGCATACTCACCGTCACGGATCGACGAGGTTCACATATGATTACGACCTTGCTTCTTGGGTCGGCGCTCGCAACGGGGCAACCGCCGGCATTGCCGGTGATCCCGATTTTGCCCGCCAAGGTGTCGGCACAGGCTGCACCGCTCCCTATGCCGATGCCAAAGGTAATGCCTTCGGCGACGCCGATGGCGATGCCCGCGACACTGCCACCCGTTGAGGTCAGCCCCGCTCCCGCAGCGGCAGCCGAAGCTCCAGCGGCACCCGCTGAAGAGCCACCCGCACCCGCTACCAAGTACCTCGCCGAAAAGCTGCTCGAAGGCACACCCTTCGGCCAACTGCTTTCGGACAACGGCATCAAGATGTTCGGTTGGACGCAGATGAACTACACCGGTAGTTCGGCGAAACGATCCCATGGTCCGATCACGTTCAACGACCGTGCGAACTTCTTCCAGATGAACCAGAACTGGCTGGAATTCAACAAGGCCATCGACACCTCGAAGAACGAAGTCCAATACGGCTTCCGGGTTTCGACAATTCTCCCCGGCTACGACTATAAGTACACGCTTGCCCGCGGCCTGATCGGCGGCCAAACCGGACAGTATGGCTTCGATGTTCCCTACGGTTATGGCGAAGTGTTCCTACCCGGCATCGGGGCGAAGGGTACGACGATTGCCGTGGGTCGCGTACCGACGGGCCACAGTTACGAAGTGATCGACGCGGTGAGCACGCCGTTCGTCAGCCGCTCGTACGGCTTCCAGTACAACCCGTTCACGCACACGGGCGTCCGTGCGACGTCGCAGATCGGCGACGATTTCACGATTTATAACGGAGTCGTGACGGGTGCAGATGTGTTCATCGATCCGGCTGCAACGGCCAGTTACATCGGCGGGATCAAGTGGGCACCTGCCAAAGGGAAGACGAGCATTGGCTTCAACGTGTTCTTCACGGGTCAAGGCTACAACATTAACGAAGCCTTCCAGCATTACAACGCCTACAACCTACAGATCAGCCACAAGTTTACCGATAAATTCACATACGTGCTCGATGGCACGGCGTCAAACGCCATCAGTTCCGATCCGAACGGGCCAGCGGCAGGCCGAGCCGCAAGTTGGTTCAGCTTCATTAACTACTTCCTGTACCAGGTGAACGACAAAGTCGCGAGCAACCTGCGAGTCGAACTGTTTGAAGACTCGCAAGGTATCCGCACCGGTACCAAGGGTACCTACTTCGCAACGACCTACGGCCTGAACTGGACGCCAAAAGATTGGCTCATCGTGCGTCCGTTCGCTCGTTACGACAACAACAAGAATGGCCCGTTTGAAGGGAAGAACAACCTGTACACCGGTGGCATGGAGTTGATTTTCCGCTGGTAGTAGTCGTGTTGTTGCGACCGGGGCGAATTCGCCCCGGTCTTTCATTTCCGGGCGTGGTACAAAACGGGATGAATGTGGGGCACGTTTTTAACGTGCCATTGGTGAAAATGGCACGTTAAAAACGCGCCCCACATAAACTGGGTGGGATGCTCTCCCTGGGTAACTTCCATACAGGCCACGATGACAACCGTACGTGTTGCTAACTTCTTTCGCGAACGGATCGTGTTCGCGAAACTGGCCGCGATCATTTTGTGGGTCAGTTACGTCATCAGCTTGATTCTCGGCAACCCGGCTATCCCGTCGAACCTCAAAGGCGAAGTTGCGGCTGCCGATCACCTCGCGTGGTACACCGCCGCACGCCTCATTCGCGAAGGCCAACCGGACAAAGTCTACGATCACGACTTCGTAAAGGCGTATCAAGCGAAGCTGTTCCCGCCGGACCAGTGGACGACGCTGATGGCGTACCGCAACCCGCCGTTCTACGCGCTGCTGTACTGGCCGACATCGTCGCTGCCGTTCGCGTATAGCACGCTGATCTGGGCGTTCGTTCACATCGGGCTGTTGTGGTGCAGCGTGCGTTGGGTCGTCGAAGATCCGCGTTCGCCGTGTACGACGTTCTTCTGGGTGTTTTCGCTCTACCCGATGTTCTGCGCGATCAGTTACGGGCAGAATACGATCCTCAGCTTCGCTATATTCGCAGGCACGTATCGGCTACTCGCAAACGGGCGGCCCTTCACGGCGGGGATGGTTGCGGGTTTGCTGCTTTTCAAGCCGCAACTGCTACTCGGGCTGGTGGTGTGGGGCATGCTCGACATTCGCCGAAAGTGGCCGTGCCTGCTCGGCGCGATCGTAACGGGGGCGCTGCTAGTCGCTGGCAGTTACCCGCTCGTGCCGGAGGTCTGGCAGGGGTTCCTCGTTTCGTTGAAGTCGAACGTGAAGTTCGATAACTTCGAGCAATGGAAGATGCACAACCCGCTCGCGTTCTGGCGTCTGCTGATGCCGCACGCGACATCGTGGCACTGGCCGCTGGCGGGTGTTTGTTCGCTGATCGCCGTCGCTGGCTTCGTGCAACTCTGGCGGATGCGAAAACGCGATTTGCACGCGATGTTCGGCGGCGTCGTGTTTCTGACACTCTGGGCCTCGCCGCACGCGATGATTTACGAATGGGGCCTGCTCGCGCTCACCGGCCTGTTGTGGTTACCCGAACGCAAGCGAAACCCGAACGCGTGGTTTTTGCTTTACGGGGCCGCGTGGCTCGTGACGTTCCTGAGTTCGCACTTCGCGGAGTTGCAACTGACGCTTCAAGGAATCGACCCCGCGAGCCGCGACGGCCTCGCCGTGCAACTCAGCATTCCCGTGCTGGCCATCGTCGGTTGGCGTGCGATCGGGTTATTGTCGACGAAACACCTACCCGAAAATATCGAGTAGCGGCGTGCCGGTGCTGAGCGGTTTGGTCAACCCCTGCTTGGTCACCTGCGGTTCGTACGGCACATCGAGCGCGTGGTAGATCGTGGCGCTCAGGTCTTGCGGGCGGACCGGTTTGTCCTTCACGTATGCGCCGATCTTGTCCGATTCGCCGTAGACCATGCCGCCTTTCACGCCGCCACCGGCGAGAATTGCGGGGTAGCAGTGCGGCCAGTGCTGGCGTCCGGGGTTCTCGCCGGGAATGATCTTCGGCGTTCGCCCGAACTCGCCTGCCACCACGACCAACGTGCTATCCAACAAGCCGCGATCCTTGAGGTCCGTCAGCAACGCGGAGAGTGCTTCGTCGAGTCGTGGCAGGCAGAAACCCATGCCGTACGAGCCGGTGCCGAAGGCGTTGCCCATCCCCATATTGCTGCCGTGCATGTCCCAACTCGAACTGGGTGGGCCGCCGAGTTTGTCGCCGGGTGCGGTGCCCGTCCAGCCGTTGACGGTGACGAAGCCGACGCCCGATTCGACGAGCCGCCGTGCGAGCAGCAAGTTTTGACCGAGCGGGTGGCGACCGTAACGGTCGCGCAGGCGAGGGTCTTCGCGTTCGACTTCAAACGCCTTGCGCGGCCCATCGGAGTTCGATAACTCGAAGCCGCGGCGCTGGAGTTCCTGCCAGTCGCGCTGTCCGTCGCTCAGCGTCGGGCAGAGATCGCCAAGCAGATTTTGGCGGCCGTGCATTCGCGTTGGCGTCTCGCTGGCGAGGAACGCCTCGGGTGCCTTGAAGCCGGGCAACGAGGGATTATCGGCAGCGGTGCCGACGAACAGCGGCGCGAACGGGGCACCGAGCGAACCGCCCGTGCCGATGTTCGGGGCGCAAAATACGGGGTCGCCGATGCACTTGATGAGCCAGACGTACGAGGCCGCATTGCGCTCGCTGGGGCGAAGTTTCGACAACACCGATCCCATATACGGCGCGTCCGCCGGGGCATCCGATTGGCCGCTGAGGCTGTTGTGCATCGCGTCGAAGTGGTTGCTGATGTTGCCCGGGTGCGTCATCGAGCGGATCAGGCAGAAATCGCTGGTGAGCTTGGATAATTTCGGGTGCAACTCGCTGATTTGCATGCCGGGCACCGCCGACGCGATCGGCTTGTACGGCCCGCGAATCTCGGCTGGGGCTTCGGGTTTCAAGTCCCACGAATCGAGGTGGCTCGGCCCGCCGCAGAGCAAAATGAAGATGCACGATTTGCCGTTCGGCTTACCCGAACCGCTGAGCGGAACGCTCGCCGTGACGACGCCCGGCAAGCCCATGCTGAGCGCACCGACGCCACCGAGTTTCAGTAACTGACGACGCGAATAGGACTTGCTCATAGATCCATCCGAAACGTGAAAAGGCAGGCAGGTGATAAGAGCGTAACAGGTCGTCCGCGCAACTGCAAACACTCAAAATGAAAATGGCGGTGAATTACTATAGTAACCGTTCACGGTGTATTCGTTTTTGCTTTAGACCCACTGGTATTGTAGGTCGGGTCGAAGCTTTGAGAGGCCCGACAGTGCATTCACGCGACGATTTCAAACCTTGCGGGGGTTTTTGTCGCGGATACTCTGTCGGGCCTCATCGCAAAGCCTCTTCGACCACGACCTACGGGTTCTGGAACGTTGAATATGCAATCTGTCCCCGTGAACGATTACAATCGTTGATGTCGCGCGATTGAGAATTCTTGTCGCCAATCGTCAGCAGATATAACGTCTTACTCGACACATGAGGAATCAATTTATGCCCCACAGGATTAATAATGTCCACTCTGGGCTGCTATTTGGTAGTTATATTCCCTCTGCGCATAATCTGAAGCGATTTGGCAAATCCATCGCTTAAATATCTTTCGATAGACTTGCCGCGACAGATTTCCCTGCCCTCACACTGCGGCTCGTTCGCTATAATGTCTGCGATAGTATCGGTCCACTCTCACTGGAGCCACAATGCGTACTGCGAACCCTGCGTTGAATGATGCGGCGTTTCGGGGCGAATCGTTCGACTCGCCGCGATCCCAAACGATGACCGTGAACGGTGCGGCACTGAAGACCGGCATCTTGACGGCGCTGTTACTGGCGGCGGCGGGCGTCAGTTGGGCGATCGTGTTCCCCAACGGCGTCGGCGACGGCATGAGCGTGAACCGGCCCGCGATGCTGGGGTGCATCATCGGCGGGTTGATCGTCGGCTTCATCGCCAGTCTCGTCATCTGTTTCAGCCCGAAGACTTCGCCGGTCGTCGCACCGATCTACGCGGTGGCCGAAGGCGTATTACTCGGTGCGTTCTCCGGAATTTTTGAAGGGCAATACCAAGGGATGGTCTTGCAGGCGGGGCTACTCACCGTAGGCGTGCTCGTGACGATGCTGCTCGCGTACACCTCCGGATTGATCCGCGCGACCGAGAAGTTCAAGATGGGCGTGATCGCCGCCACCGGGGCGATCTGCCTCGTTTACCTCGCGACGATGGTACTCGGTTTCTTCGGCGTCGGTGTGCCGTACATCCATGCGGCAGGGCCGATCGGCATTGGCTTCTCGGTGATCGTCGTCGTGATTGCCGCACTCAACCTGATCCTCGACTTCGACGTGATCGAGAGCGGCGCACGCGCCAATGCCCCGAAGTACATGGAGTGGTACGGCGCGTTCGGGCTGATGGTCACGCTGGTGTGGCTGTATATCGAAATCTTGCGGTTGTTGGTGAAGTTGCGTAACAGCGATTGATAAAACAGAATGCGACACGCCGATGCTTACCTTCTCGAATGGTCGGTACTTACCGTTTGCGGAAGGCGGGCTGGCGTGGAACGATGCCGGGTTCGTCGGTGGGGTCACGGTCGTCGATAACGCCCGCACCTACCGGCACCGGCTGTTCCGATGGAACGATCATCTCGCCCGGTTTCGCCGCGATTGTGCCCGTTGCTTCGTGCCACTTCTCGCCACCGATGCCGAACTCACGGTCATCGCGGAAAAACTGATCGCCCACAATGCGACGCCCAATGGCGAACTGCAAGTCGTGACGTTTGCCACGCCTGGCCCGCTCGGTTTTTATGTGGGAAGTGCGGAGAACGGCCCGCCGACGCTCGGCATGGTGACGTACCCCGTACCGTTGGCACGCTACCAAAAGTTCGCGACGGAAGGCGTGAAACTCGTCACTGTGGGAACGCACGCTACGGCATCGGATATTCTGCCGCCGACGGTAAAACATCGTAGCCGAATGATGTGGCACATCGCAGATCAACTGGCGAAATCGACCCCGCACGCCATCGCGCTACTTTCCGACGATACCCTCGGCACGCTGACCGAAACCGCCATCGGCAGCCTGCTTGCCGTCGTCGATGGCACCGTCGTTACGCCGCCGCGCGACGCCATCCTCGACGGTATCAGTTTGCGAGTGATCGAAGAGTTGTGCCACACCCACGGCATCCCGTTCGCCGAATCGCAGCTCGCACTTTCGGCGATGACATCGAACACCGAACTGCTGCTAACCGGCACGGGGTTCGGCCTTGCCGGCGTGCGATATTTGAACGATTTGCAACTCCCCTGGCCGGGGCCGATGTATGCGAAGTTGCAGAAGGCGTGGTCGGAGTTGGTCGATTCGTAGTTGCCGAGAATTGGAAAATCCACAAAGGAATCGCAATGTCTACGCTCTCCCGCGTCGTATTATTCGCGTTGCTGGCACATGCGTCGCCGGTGATGGCGAAGCCGAACGTGATACTCATCGTTGCGGACGATCTCGGGTGGGCGGACCTCGCCTGCTATGGCAGCACGTTCCACAAGACGCCGCACCTCGACCGCATGGCGATGGCGGGGATGAAGTTCTCCGAGGCGTATGCCGCGTGCCCGGTTTGTTCGCCGACGCGGGCTGCACTGCTTACGGGGAAGCACCCGGCGCGGTTGCAGATTACCGACTGGATACCCGGTCGCCCGAATCGCCCCGATCAGATCGTGAACCGTCCCGCGTTCCGCAACGAACTGCCGTTGAACGAAGTCACGCTTGCGGAGGCGTTCAAAACGGCCGGTTACGCGACGGCCCACATCGGCAAATGGCACCTCGGCGGGGACGGCTTCGGCCCGAAAGAACAAGGCTTCGACATCAACATCGCGGGCGATCACACGGGTACGCCGCTGAGCTACTTTGCGCCGTTTCAAAACAAGGGCCGGACCATGCCCGGCCTGGAGAAAGCCGAAGCGGGCGAGTACCTGACGGATCGCCTGACGAGCGAAGCCGAGGCGTTCGTTCGTGCGAATGCACAGAAGCCGTTCTTCCTGTATTTGCCGCATTATGGCGTTCATACACCGATGCGGGCGAAGGCCGAGTTAGTGAAAAAGTACGCCGACAAACCGGCCTTCGGCAAGCAGTCGAACGCGGTGTATGCGGCGATGCTGGAGAGCGTCGACGACAGCGTCGGCCGCGTGCGGAAGTTACTCGACGAGTTGAAAATCAGCGACAACACGATTGTGATTTTCACATCGGACAACGGCGGTCTGGCCACGCTCGAAGGGCAAGCGAACCCGTCGACGTTCAACGGGCCGTTGCGCGAAGGCAAGGGCTACCTGTACGAAGGCGGCATCCGCGTACCACTGCTCGCGGTCGGCCCCGGCATCAAGCCCGGTCTCAGCAACGTGCCGGTCACCAGCCAAGATTTCTTCCCGACGCTGTGCGAACTCTGCGACATCCCCCTGTCAGCGAAGCTCGACGGTGTCAGTGTGGTGCCGTTGTTGCACGGCGGCGAAGCGCCGAAGCGCGATGCGCTCTACTGGCACTACCCGCATTACGCGAATCAAGGTTCGCGGCCCGGCGGGGCGATCCGCGACGGGCAGTACAAGCTCATCGAATATTACGAGCGCAACCGTCGCGAACTCTTCGACCTCAAATCGGACTTGAACGAAAGCCAAAACCTGATCGAAGCGAAGCCGGAAATTGCGAAAGCGCTAACGGCAAAACTCGCGGCCTGGCGGATCGAAGTCGGCGCGCAGATGCCGGTGCCGAACCCGAATTACACACCGAACCCGCAAGCCAAAGATGGCACGATTCCGCTACCGGCACGCTTCGCGGAAGTCCACGGCGTCATGTTGCGGTACGAGCCGTTGCCGCACAAAAACACGCTCGGCTTCTGGGTACACAAAGACGATTATGCGACGTGGGAATTCACCGTTACGAAACCCGGCACGTTTAACGTGGAGATCATGCAAGGGTGTGGCACCGGCAACGGCGGTAGCGAAGTCAACGTCTCGGTCGGCGAGCAAACGTTGAGCTTCACGGTAATCGAAACCGGCGGGTTCCAGAACTTCCAGCCGCGCGACATCGGCACGCTGAAACTGGAAAAGGCCGGGCGTTACACGCTGACCGTGAAGCCGAAAACGAAGGCGAAAGCCGCCGTGATGGACGTACGACTCATCACGTTGAAACCGAAGGACTGACCCGGCGGCTCGTTGAACGCGGTTACTTGCGGTTGCCGGTCAACTCGGCGAGGCGCTTCTCGGATTCCTTGATCCGCTCCGGTTCGGTGTCGTGCGCGAGTACGTCGCGGTACAGTTCGATCGCTTTCGTGCGTTCGTTCAATTGCTTGTCGTAAAGGCGTGCGGCGCGGAGGCGGGCATCGGTGCGGGTGCCTTTGCGCCACTGGTAGGCGCGCTCGAAATAGGCGGCGGCCCGGTCGTACTGCTTGTAGGCTTTGCTCTCGTAGAGGTCGCCGAGTTCGTAGGCGACGTCGGCGATTTTGTCGCTGGTCGGGTGCTTTTGCAAAATCTCTTGCAGCACGATTTCCGAACGCCGTTGGTTGAGCGTGTACTCGGTGCCGTAGCCTTTGCCTTTGTAAGTCGATGCGAGTACGAACAGGTCGTTCGCTTCCTTGATGTTCGCCTTCGCTTCGAGCGTAATGGGTGGCACGTCGGAGATGTCCAGGCGATACGACGGCTTGTTGCCGAGGTGGTACGCCTTCAGTTCCTCTTGCACCCACTTGGCACGTTCCTTGTCGCCGGTCTTCATGTAATATTCGTTCAAGGCAATCATCGACGCCTGATATTCCTTGCGGACCGCGATGACTTTCTCGACGAGTTCCGCATCGCCACCCGCGCCCTTCGTCGGCACGGCGGCCTTGGGCGCATCGGCACACACGGCAATACCGATGCCGAGGATCGCCGTCGAACAGATGGCGAGGATCGTACGCACTGTCATGATTTTGTTCTCCTAAATAAACGAAAGAACCCACGGTTCTGCCGTGGGTTCCTCCCATCTAGCACGAATGATTCGATCACGTTTTCGGCGGTTCGCTCGGGCTTTTCGCTGCGGTGGGCGGGCTGATCACCGACCCCGGTAATACGGTCGATTGCGTGCCGGTTCCTGGACCGATTGGCACGTACGATCCGCTCGAACCTGGGCCGACGGGCATAAATGTCCCCGACGGTCGCGCTTCGATGCGACCGAAGATCATCCGCCCGGCCGGGGTTTGCAGTACGCTCGTCACCACCAACGAGACATCTTGCCCGACGCTGTTGCGGCCCTGTTCGATGACGACCATCGTGCCATCGTCCATGTAGCCGACGCCTTGCCCCGGTTGATCGCCGACCTTCACGACCCGCACTTGCAGGAACTCGCCGGGCAGCGCCACCGTTTTCAGGCTGTTCGCCACTTCGTTCAAGTTAATCACGTCGACGTTCTGAAGCTGCGCGATCTTGTTCAGGTTGAAGTCGTTCGTGACCACGCGACCGCCGATCGCTTTCGTGAACAGCACGAGGCGCTCGTCGACGCGAATCTTCTCGCCCGTTTTCGCTTCGCCGATGCTGCCGTCGTGAATCTCTAACTCGATTTTCGAGTTATTCTGCAACCGCTTCAGGATGTCCAAACCGCGACGGCCGCGATTTCGCTTCATCTTGTCCGAACTGTCGGCAATCGCCTGAAGTTCGTTGAGGACGAAGCGCGGCACGATCAGCTTCGAGTCGACGATACGAGTATCGCACACATCCGCGATTCGTCCATCGATGATGACGCTAGTATCCAGAACGAGTGGTCGGTTCCCCTTCACCTGCTTGGAAAACTCGACATAAGGGATAATAAACCGAAACTCATCCTTGGTCTGAAGCAGCGTTGAAATCGCTACATAACAACAAATCACGGTAATCAGCACGCGGCCGATGCTGACGAGCCGCTGTTGCAGCGTGTCGGAGAGAGCGCGGGCGACCGATGTAATAATCGGCTCCATCGCTAACGAGAACAGCCAGCCGACGAGCAACCCGAGCAGTAGCCCGAAGTAGATGGCGATGATCGTGGTAATGTCTTTGCTTTTCTCTTTCAAATCGGTGAACAGCACCAACCCACCCGCGCCGAGTACGACGAGCGCGGCAATCGTACCCGCGAACATCCCGCCACCCTCGCCGGCAGAGACTTCGCTGAAAAAGAAGATGAAGGAATACAGCGCCACACCCACAACCGAAACGGCAAAGCAGCCGCGCAGCAACCACAATAACATAGGAGACCTCATCCAGAAATTGCCCAGGGCGGTGGGCGACACAGCATGTATTCCGTCATTATATGTCGAACGACGGTTGAAACAGTCGCCGATATGCGTGTTGCGCGAAACGATCCGTCATTCCGACTAGATAATCCCCCACAACACGCTCAATGGCATCGAGCCGAATGCGGCCGGGCAGGTTCGGATGCGTCGCCGCCGGCAAAATGCGATCCGAACCGGTCCAACGTCGCAGATGCTTTTCCGGCAGTAGTTCCGGCGAACGCACGTATTCGTCGAACAACGCACACAAGATTCGCTTGCCGCTCGCGGTCATTCGCAACACGCTGTGGTGCCGATAAACTCGTTCGCGCAGGAAATGTTCGAGGCCGCGTTTCAACGCGTCCATCGGGCCGCTCACCGCCACCAACGGCGCGACCGCGCGCACTTCCTCCGCCGATTGCGGGTTCGTTTCGGTTAAGCGCCGAATCGTTTCTTCGAGCAAGTCCGTCACCTGCCAAGCGAGAATCTCGCGAACGACCGCCGTGCGCAGCGTGGGGCCGGTGAGTGCCGGGTGAACCGCCAGCACCCGCTCGGCGGCCCGTTGCCAGAACGCGACATCGTGAAGGTCTTCGATCCCCACGAGGCCGAGGCCGAGCGCGTCGTCGAGGTCGTGCGTGTCGTAGGCGATGCTATCGACGAGATCGACGACTTGGGCTTCGAGTAGCGGACTACCGGTGCCAGGAAACTCACCCGACGCGAGCAGTTTCGGGTTCTTGCTGTGCGCGACGAACGCCTCGCGAAGCTCATACGTGAGGTTCAACCCTGGGAAATCGGGGTAGCGATCTTCGAGTTCATCGACGCGGTATAGCCCGTGCAGATTGTGATCGAACCCGCCGACGGCTTGCATTCGGGCATTCAGCGCGTCTTCGCCCGCATGGCCGAACGGCGGGTGGCCGATGTCGTGCGCGAGCGCGATCGCCTCAGTTAAGTCTTCGTTCAAACGCAGCCGACGCGCCACGGTGCGGGCGACTTGCGTTACTTCCAGCGTGTGCGTGAGCCGCGTGCGATGGTGGTCGTTGACCGAGGCAACGAGAACTTGCGTCTTCCCCGTCATGCGTCGAAACGCCGAACTGTGAACGATCCGCTCGCGATCGCGTTGATACGCCGAACGAAACGGATGGTCCGGTTCCGCATGGCGACGCCCGCGCGACCGATTCGACCGCATCGCGTACGGGGCGAGGTGCGCGTCTTCGATTTCGTGCCAATCGCTCAGGGAAACGGGGCGCATCACGCGGGGTGACTCCTTGCGGCGACGAGCATGTCGTACACCGCATCGAGCGATTGCACGATCACCCGCACATCGTTGAGGACCGTCATAAAATTCGTGTCGCCGTTCCAGCGCGGTACAATGTGCCAATGCAGATGCCCCGGCAAACCCGCCCCCGCCGCACGCCCCAGATTTAAGCCGACGTTGAAGCCATCTGCCGAGATATTCCGTTCGAGAATCTGCGTGTACCGTACGATTTCCGCTTGTAAATCGACCGATTCCGCAAGTGTCAGTTCATCGAGCCGCGCTTTGTGCGCCTTCGGGATAATCAGCAAATGCCCGTTTGTGTACGGGAACCGGTTGAGCATGATTACGCTACTGTGCGTGCGTGCCACGACGTGATTCGCGCGATCGTCGGTACCCGCCACCGCACGGCACACGAAACAATCGTCGTCCGACGTTCTCGGCTTCGGGTTCGCAACGTAGTTCAAACGCCACGGTGCCCAGAGTTGATCCACAACGCACCCCCGTAACAGTTTCTTGCCCCTGACAGTATATCGTATCAGCGGTTGCCTGTTGATGCGTGCCGAAGATTCGAGGTTTTGATGCGATTATCAACCGTGTGTGCTCTCTTGCTCGCCGCGTCGTCGCACGCCATCGCGATGGATTTCGACCGCCTCCCAATCGAGTATTCGACCGCAAAGACCGATAACGCCGTCTCGAAGCTCGAACGTCGGCTCAAAGCGAGCAAGGTTCCCTTGAAGGCGGACGACGAACATGGCTACTTGGCATCGGTATTGAAGGCACTCGATGTGCCGATCTCGTCGCAACTCCTCGTCTATTCCAAGACGAGCCTCCAACGCAGTCGCATCGGGCCGAAGACGCCGCGAGCGATCTACTTCAACGACGATGTCAGCGTCGGTTACTGTCGCCAGGGCGACGTTCTCGAAATCGCCGCATCGGACGTCAACCTCGGCACGGTCTTTTACACGATCGAGCAAAATCCCGCCAAACGCGGCGCGTTCATTCGGCAAACCGAAAGTTGCCTGATCTGCCACGGCTCGTCGAGCAATCGCGGCTACCCCGGTTATCTCATCCGCTCGGTGTCGACGGATCGCAGCGGCGAACTGGTGCTGTCGCTCGGCAGCAAACGGGTCGATCACACGACGCCGCTCGAAGATCGTTGGGGCGGCTGGTACGTGACGGGCACCGTGGGTAAACAGACGCACTTGGGGAACCAGATCGTCGGCGGGTGGCCGTGGGCGGAGAAAAACCAACCGCTCGAACCGTCGAATGTCACCGATCTGAAGCCGTATTTCACCGTGGCGAATTATCTCTCGCCGCACAGCGACTTGATCGCGTTGATGGTTCTCGAGCACCAAAACGAGACGCACAATCGGCTAATCCGTGCGAATTTTCAGACGCGACAGGCGTTGCACGAACAGGCCGAGATGAACAAGGCGTTCAACGAGCCAGCTACATACCGAACCGAAGGCATCACGCACCGAATCGAATGGGCCTGCGAGCCGGTGGTACAGCATTTGCTGTTCTTTGAAGAAGCGAAATTATCCGAACCGGTGACCGGCACGTCGGCGTTCGCGAAGGAGTTCGCATCACGCGGGCCGTTCGATTCGAAGAAGCGGTCACTGCGCGAATTCGACCTGAAAACGCGAATGTTCCGTTACCCGATGAGCTACGTCGTCTATTCGACGCTCTTCGATGGCCTGCCCGCAGAAGCGAAGAATCGCGTCTGGTTGCGGCTCTGGGAAGTACTAACGGGTAAAGATCAAACGAAAGAATTCGCACACCTCTCGAAGGCGGATCGACGAGACATATTCGAGATCCTGCGCGAGACGAAACCCGGCTTGCCGGAGTATTGGACGAAGTGATGATGCCAGCGGAATCTCCAGTAGTCGCATGGTACACGTTGCCGCCTTGTCGTGCCGCGCTTCCGCGATCCGCATGGCGTTGATGAACCGCCCGTTGTCGCCGCGTGGGTGTTTCCCTTCGTCCCAGTCCGCGAACGATGCCGACGGGGCCGGGTAGCCGCCCTGGTGGTCCGCCATTTCGGAGAGGATACGCCCCACTTCCTTGGGGTCATGGCCTTCGCCGATCAGCGTTGTGGCAGCGCCGATGAGGGAGGCATAGAACTCAGACCGCCCGCTCTTGCCGGACGAATCGGCGAACCGAACGACAGGCGCGATGAACCGCGGTCGTTCCACACGGGCGAACGGGGCGAACAGATATGCGGAAGATTCGCTCATGGGTTACTTCTTTTCTGCGTCATGGCTGTTTCTTGTCGTCGTCTTCGTCGTCGTTTTCGTCGTCGTCGCAACCGATTGCGATGTCACCGCGAAGATCTCCTTCGACGGCGGGTCGGGAAAATAGTTCGACGACGGCAGGCTTGCTGTTCGCGTGCCGGGCTTGGAATTCGGCATCGAGTTTCGCACGCCGTTTCTCGAATTCTTGATCCCATTCGACTGTCATATCAAACCCTCTTTTGACAGAAACTTATGCACGTTCGGGAAATCGTTTTTTACGGAGTCTACGCCGTGTTCTACCAACACGCGATATACTTCTGCAAAGCCTTCTGAGGGGCTTTCTCTGGCGTAATTTGACAGCAAGTGCTTACCATTGAATATATCACTTTCCCATGCGTTTTTCCAGGCCACTTTGCTGCTAAACTTATCGTCCGCATCGACCGCGTGACCAAGTTCGTGTGCGTACGTTCCGGCCGTCGCGTGAAGGTGTTTGGCGTCAGTTTCTTTGCCCCCGTTCAGGTGAATTTTGATTCCGCCAAACCCGTCGTTCTGGACGTACCCGATGACCCCGTTTTTCTTCTTGGATGCGACCGCGTTGTAGCTTTTGTTGACCTCTTGTTTGGTTTTGCCATTTGCGGAAGCGTTCCAGCGGCAGAAGTCCGATGCTACGCAGGGTTTGACGCAGACTGAAGCGGCACGCCGACTCGCGGAGTTTGGCCCGAATACGCTGACACAGGCGCACGGGCGTTCGGCGTGGGCGATCCTGTTCGCGCAGTTCCAAAGTCTCATCGTGGCTTTGCTCGTTGCCGCCACAACCATCGCATTTGCGATGGACGAAACGATCGAAGGCTTCGCGATCCTCGTCGTCATCGTCATTAATGCCGCCATCGGTTTCTTCACCGAATGGAGGGCCGAACGCGCGTTGTCCGCACTGCAAAAACAGTCGGTGCCGGTTGCTCACGTGATTCGTGAGGGCGCGGAACGGGAGATCCCCGCAGACGACTTAGTGCCGGGCGATTTGGTCGTCCTCGCGGCCGGCGCGCGGGTGCCTGCCGATGGCCGCATCGTCGAAAGCGTGCGATTGCAAATCGAGGAAGCCGCGCTCACCGGAGAATCGCACGCGGTGGTGAAATCGACCGAGCCAATTGCCGACGAGAATGCGGCACTCGGGGATCGCCTCAACATGGCGTTCCTGGGCACGACGATCACCGAGGGGCGTGGCCGGTTGTTAGTGACGGCCACTGCCGCACAAACCGAAGTCGGCAAGATCGGCAAACTGATCGACGACGCCACCACCCGCGCCACGCCGTTGGAACAAAAGCTCGCCAAACTCGGCCGTTTGCTCATC
>JAYVQG010000362.1:0-4033 GCA_043757025.1 Limnoglobus sp. | reverse complement strand
ACCACCAATTCCGTAGCCATAGCCACCCCTTCCCTGAAGTGCTCATTAACTTACAGAAAATGTCGAATACACGGAATAGATCTTGGACGGGTACTTAGTGTTGAGCCGCACACCGGCGTGTTCCGGCCCGAGATACGCGGCACCGTGCGCCCATTCGCCGCCGCAACAATCGCCGGGCGGCACGCCGAGCACGACGTATTCGGGCAGGTTGTCGGTCATCGAGCCGAGGCCGTAACACGCCCACGAACCGACGGTCGGGTGCGCGCCTTCGCGAACGTGTCGCCCCGTATGAAATTGCAGCATCGCGCCGTGGTCGTTGTCCGATGTCCACAACGACCGCACGACGGCCATTTCGTCGGCCATCTCGGCGGTGTGCTTCCACCAGTCGGTCGCGAGCAGCCCGGACTTGCCGTAGTTTTTGTAGCCGCAGTTCAGTGCCATCAGCGTCTTGCGGTTGCCGTGTTTCGGGTTACCTTCGACGACATCCGTGCCAGGCTTTTTCACGGCATCGGCGAATGGAGTATCGGCGATCGACTTGCCCGCAAACTTGTTCAACGCCGGTTTCGGATCCCAGCTTTCGAGGTGCGACACGCCGCCGCACAGGAAGATCCAAATCACGGACTTCGCCTTCGCAGTATGGTGCGGTCCGCTCTCGACGCCGAGCTTCGTGTCGGCTTGCGCAACGCCATCGCGAAACATCATCGCGCCGAGCGCCAGCCCCGTGAAGCCGAGACCAGTATCCGCAAGGAACGAACGACGCGGTACGCCGTGACTCATATTTCACCTTACGTCGTGTGAGGGCAGTACATCGTGGCAATCAATGCATAAAGTCTGGCGACGCGAACGAGGTCGTCGATGTTGACCCACTCCGCCGTCGTGTGCGCGCCACCCGCCGTTGGCCCGTGCGTAATCGCGGGTATGCCCGCATGCGAGAAGAACGAGTTGCCATCGTTGACGAATGGCTTCCCGCCGATTGGCAGTTGCTCGCCCGTCATTGTCGTATACGCCGACTGAAAGATACCGATGAACGGGTCGGTTGTGTCCAACAGGAATGCATCGCGCATTAGGTGCGTTTCGACGTCGATTGTCGTTTCCGACTCTTGCGCCAGTCCACTACACAATTCGCGGAACTCTCGGTCCACATCGGCAAACCGCGTTCCGGGCAGCCAGCGGCGCGTCCCCTCCAGCCGGCAAGTCTGCGGATACCCATTATAGATCGATCCGCTCTGGATCGTGCCAATAAACGCACTCGCTGCGCCGGCAAGCGGATCGGGACGCATCGCGAGTGTGGCATCGAGTTGTTCCAGTTTCGCCACGAGTTTCGCACCGACTCCGATCACGCTCGGTTCATTCGGGCGATAAACCTCGTGAACCGGTGGGCCGGGTCTACGAATCGTCGCTACCCACGTGAAACCGCCGCGACCGATCACTGGTAACGCCGAGTTGAAGTATTCGGGGAGCAACACCGCATCGCCGACGTGCCCTTCCGCAAGAAGTCCATCGAGTTGACTACCATCGCCCCACGGCGTTTCGTGTAGGTCGTGTGCCGTGATCAAGATCGCGCCACCGCTGATGCCGTTGACATCGCGAATCGCGCGCAACGCTTCGACCGCAGCCGCGATTCCGCCTTTCATATCCGACGACCCACTACCGGTTAGGCGGTCGCCGATCACCTTCGGCGGAACGAACGGCAGATGCACCGTATCGAGGTGCCCATTGAACTGAAGCGTTCGGCCCGCGCGACCCGACGAATAGCGGGCCACGACGGCGGGTGCGGTGGGGTGACCTGCTGCGACCCGTTCGACGGAAAATCCGTCTTCGATCAGTATCGCCGCGAGTTCGTCGGATACTTCGCCCGCCGAACCGGTGAGACTCGGTTTTGCAATCAATCGAATTGCCGTATCGAGTAGGCGTTTTCGATTGACGGCCGCGCATACTGCGGACAAGGCGTGACTTTCGCTCCGTTGCGGTTCAGTTCTCATCGATATGCTTCTCCAGTGCTTTCACCGCCGCCGCTTTCGGACCTTTCCGGAATGCACTCAACAACTCGGCATGGTGGCCGTAGAGACGAGCCAGATCGTTGGAGGCATCGTGTTTACGAACGGTATCCCAAAAGTGCGCCCGTAACCGCGTGACGATCGTCTGCCAAACAGCGAGCAGATCGGGCGATCCCGCGCGTTCCAGTACGTGCCGGTGAAACTCGACGTCGAGTTGCGGGAGTTGCTGCCATTCGCGTTGCCGACACGCACGCTCCATCCGAAACAGCACGTCGTCCCAAAATCGAAAATCATCGGCATCGAGCGTATCGAAAATTTGTTTGAAGGCGTAAACTTCGAGCGTGCGCCGGATGGGAAGGATCAATTCGCGGATCGCTTCGGGGGCCGGGTGGGCCACGGTGACGCCGCAATTCTGTTTCGCGAAAAATAGCCCTTCGTTGGTGAGCAACGACAACGCTTCGCGAATCGGTCCGCGACTCACGCCGAATTTCTCGGCCAGCATCGCTTCCGAAACACGTTCGCCGACGACGAGGCGACCGGCGTACACATCCTCTCGGATGCGATCCGTAATCTGATCGCGCGTACTCAAAACGCCACGGGTGGAAGCCATAAATTATTTTTCCAATTTTGCGGTGTAATCTATTGACTATCCTATAGTTGACAAAGTACATTGTCAACACTTGATCGCGTATTCGTGTCACTTTCTTTCTCCGTTTCTCTCTTTTGAGGTTCGTATCATGTCGAAGTGGCATCGTTCTCGGGCGGGGTTCACGTTAATCGAACTCCTCGTGGTGATTGCCATCATCGCGATTCTCATCGGCCTGCTCTTGCCGGCGGTACAAAAAGTGCGCGAGGCCGCCGCCCGAGCCAAGTGTGCGAATAACCTCAAGCAGATCGGCTTGGCCGTCCACGGCTATCACGATGCCGTCGGTAAACTCCCGACGTGCCAATACGGCGATTACAGCGACCCCGCCGCCTTCGGTGGATTCGGATACACCTCGCAGTCTTGGAGTTTCCTGGCGTTCATCTTGCCGTACATGGAACAGCAAAACGTCTATCAAAATGGCAACATCCCGACCGCGTCGATCGCAACGAGTTTGGGCACGGGGCAATCGATTCCGACGTACCTTTGCCCGAGCGATCAGATGTCGTCGTTGAAAACCTTCAGTCAAATGTCGCGTTACGCAGGAGGTTCGACGTACCTCGTCGGTTTGACCAGCTACAAAGGCGTACTGGGCAGCAATTTCAACTACGGCGATTTCGCGAATGCCAATCCCCCGTTCACTTTCACGGGCGATGGGTTTTGGGGTGCGAACGGCCTGTTCTCGTTGCACGTGTGGAAGTCTCCCATCACACTCGTGGGAATCACCGATGGGACCAGCAACACGTTCATGGTCGGCGAAGATATTTGGACTCCGGCCTATGCGAACGGCACGCAACCGGGCAACGGGTTTTCGTGGGCGCATTCCGTCGAGGCCACACTCACTTGTGCGATACCGCCGAATTACGTGAAGCACGCGAACGGTACGCCGATCGACGTGACGAGCAACAACCAATCCGAATGGGGAAGCTATCACGGCTTCAAAAGTCGCCACACGGGCGGGGTTCAATTTGCATACGGCGATGGCTCCGTCCACTTCGTACGCGACTCGATCCCGCTGAGTACCTACCGCGCTCTCGCGAGTTACAACGGCGGCGAAATTCTCGTCGATGCGCCATGATTTTCCGCGAATGTCTCGACATCCTCAACCCTATTCGCGGAGTTCATTCATGCTCGATTTGCGGGCGACCATCGCCATCGGATTCATTTCCTTCGCTGCGGGGTGCAGCAGCGAAGGCGAGAAGCTCGCTCCCGTCGGAGGGTCCATCACCGCTAACGGCAAGGCGGTACCGAGTGGTACGCTGACGTTCTATCCCGACTCGACGAAAGGCAACGCGAGGCCTGGTTTCAATTGCGGCGATTTTGGGTAGCAGGGAATGATTCCACCACTTACCCACCCACCCATCCCTGGAATCATTCCCGATTTCGGAATCAA
>JAYVQG010000361.1:0-15982 GCA_043757025.1 Limnoglobus sp. | reverse complement strand
GGTTGATTCCGAAATCGGGAATGATTCCAGGGATGGGTGGTGGGTAAGTGGTGGAATCATTCCCTGCTACCCAAAATCGCCGCAATTGAAACCAGGCCGATAATGTTGGTGTCGAGGCAGACGATCATGGTTGCGACTCACTTTCCGCCTGCTTTCGTCGCGATCGGCATTCTTCTTGTAGCTGAACGGCCTCTTCGATCTCTTTATCCATTTCCGCCGAAAACTCGGCTTGTGCGGCTTCGACCTCAACCATGTTGCGGGGGCGATGTCCCCTTGCAAGCTGGCTCGCACGTATCGCTTTCATCGTTTGGAGATAATCTCGAGTGAGTGTTTCCGCTTCTCCGCCACGATCCACTTCTGGCCGCACGACCACCTGGACGCGCCCCGGTGGCAGGCTCGGTTTGCCATCGAGAACCAGCGTCCCATCGGCTTGGATCGTTCCCGAGAATATCGTTTCAGTGAAGTTCATCGCGCGTCTCCTGGTCGGAAATCCTCATGCGCATTCTACTCGATCTGCTGCTAATCGCTACCTTCACCAAACCTTCGCATGGTTCGCGTTGTCGGAATCGAGTGACAACGTACGATTGACTTGTCTGTCGCAACATACGAATGGAGCTTGCCATGCGCGGTTTGAAGTGGGTTTTGCCGGTCGTCGTCGGATGGCTCGCGGGTTGTTCTGGCGGCAACACCGGCGGCGCGGGTGCGGTCGAATCGGTGAAGCTCGAAGGGCAGGGGGCCACGTTCGTCGAACCGGTGATGAAGGTTTGGACGAACGAGCAAGTCGATAAGACCGACGGCAAAATCCAGATCAACTACCAGGGCACCGGCTCTGGCGCAGGCATTCAGCAGTACACGAAAAAGACCTGCGATTTCGCCTGCTCCGATGCGCCGATGAACGAGAAACAACTCGCTGCCGCCGTCGAAGCGGGTGGGCCGGTCGTGCATATTCCGCTCGTCATCGGTGCCGTCGTGCCGATGTACAACCTGGATAATGTCGCGAAGCCACTCCAGTTCACGGGCGAAGTGCTCGCGCAGATCTACCTCGGCAAAATCACCAAGTGGAACGACAAGGCCATCGCCGACCTGAACCCCGGCGTGGCACTTCCGGACCTCGGCATTCAGCCCGTGTTCCGTTCGGATGGCAGCGGGACGAGCAACATCTTCAGCGAATATCTCTCGAAAACCAGCCCCGATTTCAAGGCCACCGTGGGTGCTTCGACGCAGCCGACCTTCCCCAAGGGCGTGGGAATCGGCAAGCCGAAGACCGATGGCGTGGCGGGGCACGTCTCGAACACGAAAGGCGCGATCGGCTACGTCGAACTGACGTACGCGCTCGATAAGAAAGCGCAATACGGTTCGGTGAAGAACAAGGCCGGGCAGTTCGTCCTTGCGGACCTCGCGAGCATCACGGCGGCGGCCTCTGCCGTCGTTGGCACGAAACCGACCGAAGCACCGTACAACTTGCACGACCTGACCTATTCGCTGACCGATGCGACGGGCGACGGGGTTTACCCGATTGCGGCGATGAGTTACGCGATTCTCGCACAAAAACAGAGCGGCACGAAGGGCAAAGCACTCGTAAACTTCCTAAAATGGTGTACCAGTGCCGAGGGTCAGAAGTTCGCACAAGCACGGAACTTCGCACCACTTCCCGAGGCACTCGCGAAGGCGATTCAAGCGAAACTCGACGTAGTCGAAGTCGCGAAGTGATCGACGAGCCACCGGGTTCATCCCGGTGGGATTCTCCCTCCCGGATGGCAGTGAATGTCCCCCGAAAGCCCCGCCCCGATGCCGTCCCGAACATCCGAAATGGTGTTCAACGCCCTGACGCGGGCGGCGGGGTTCGCGGTGCTCACGACGGTGTTCGGCCTCATCGCAGTTTTGACGATACAAGCTTATCCGGTGCTGGTGAAAGCCGGCGAATATCAACTGTTTACGAGTAGTTCGTGGGTACCGAAACCGCCCGGTGGCGGTACGCCGATCTACGGCGCACTCTCGTTCATTTTCGGCACTGTGGCGACGGCCGTCATCGCTCTCGCCATCGCGATTCCGCTCGGTGTCGCGTCGGCGGCATATCTATCCGAAATCGCGCCAGCGTGGATCCGCAAAGTCGGCGCGTTCCTCGTCGAACTCCTCGCCGCCATCCCGAGCGTCGTCTTTGGATTCTGGGGGCTGTTCTTCATCGCCCCGCTCATTCAGAAGGCGTTCGATGCGCTCGGCGCACCGAACACGGGTGGCAACGGCCTGCTCGCGGCGGGTATCATTCTCGCAATCATGGTGTTGCCGTACATTACCGCCATCGCGTTCGATGTCTGTCAATCGGTGCCGCGTTCGCAGCGCGAAGGTGCGCTTGCACTCGGGGCCACGCGATGGCAGACGATTTACTCCGTGGTGTTGCCGTATGCGCGTCCGGGGATCATCGCGGCGAGTTTCTTGGCGCTCGGCCGGGCGCTCGGCGAAACGATGGCCGTGACGATGCTCGTCGGGAACCGTGCGGAAATCGATTGGTCGCCGTTCGCGCTCGGCGACTCGATTGCCAGCCGCATCGCGAATCAGTTGAACGAAGCCGACGATGCGACGTTCCGCTCCGCACTCATCGCGCTCGGCCTCGTGCTCATGCTCGTTACGAGCATCTTCAACGTCAGCGCCCGCTTACTGCTTTCCCGGCTAAATCGTCCGCGAACCGCCACGCCGATTCCCGTCGTCGAAGAAGCCATTACCGCAACCACGACGATCGACATTCTCGATGCGCCGACAATCGCGCCACCCGTGCGTTCGCATGCGCAACTCTGGAATCGGCTGATGACGGGCGTCCTCGCGGGGTGCTTTGCCGCCACGGTGATCCCGCTGTTCCTGATCCTCGGCTTCATCGCCGTTCGCGGCGTCGAATCGCTCGAACGCGGCATCTTTAGCGAGCGTGGCCGACCGGCGCTGACCGACGAGCAATTCGCGAAATATCAAGCGTCGAAACGCGGCGAAGGCGACTACCCGAACGACGACATCGGCCGGCCCGTACGGCGTGGCGGACTCGGCCACGCGATGCTCGGTAGCGCCGTCATCGTCGCGTTTGCGGCGTTGCTCGCGATACCGATCGGCTTGCTGGCGGCGGTTTACCTCGCGGAATCGCACAACTCGCGCATGGCAAATCTCGTGCGGTTCCTGACGGAATTACTCGGCGGCGTGCCATCGATTGTCATCGGCATTTTCGTTGCCGCGATTCTCGTTTACCCGAAAGTCTCGCTGACCGGTGGCGAGGCATCACCACTCGGTTTCTCCGGTTGGGCCGGTGCCGTGGCGCTCGCGATCATGATGATTCCGATCGTCGTGCGTTCAGCGGAAGAGTCGATGAAACTGGTGCCCGAATCGTTGCGGCACGCGAGTTACGCGCTCGGGGCGAACCGGATGCAGACGACGCTGCGTGTGATCCTGCCCGCCGCATTTCCGGCGATCGTCACGGGGATCTTCCTAGCCATCGGACGCATCGCGGGGGAAACCGCACCGCTGATTCTGACCGCCGGAAATACCGACTACTGGCCGACCGGTCCCGCCGCCCCGACCCCGTTCCTGCCCGGTTACATCTACAAATACTCGCTGTCGCAATACGACGACTGGCAGGCGCAAGCCTGGGCCGGCGCTCTCGTTTTGCTCGTCGTCGTCATGTTCCTCAACGTCGGCATCCGCCTCTTCGCCGGCCAGCGCGTCGTCGCGGCGTCTCGCGCCGATTAGAAAGACACACCCATGTCAGTCGGCTTCGCACTCGTCGGTTGCGGCATGATCGCACGCTATCATGCGAAGGCGCTCGCCGAGATTCCGCACGCCCGCATCACCGCGTTCGTGTCGCGTTCCCAAGCCAACGGCGAGGCACTTCGCACCGAACTCGGCCTTGCAGATGTGCCCGTTGTCGGCACCATAGACGACGCCGTGAAACTTCCCGGCGTCGATGCGGTCATCATCACAACGCCGAGCGGCGCGCATCTCGAACCCGCGATCGTTGCCGCCGCAGCCGGTAAACATGTCGTCGTCGAGAAGCCACTGGAAATTACGGAAGCGCGTTGCGATCGCATCGTTGAAGCGTGCGAAACGCATCGCGTGAAGCTCTGTACGATCTTCCCGTCGCGGTTCGCCGACAGTAGCACGACGCTCAAAGCCGCCGTGGAAGCGGGGCGGTTCGGCCGGTTGACGCTCGGCGAAACGACCTGCAAATGGTGGCGCACGCAGGCCTATTACGACGAAGGCGGCTGGAAGGGCACGCAGGCACTCGATGGCGGCGGGGCACTGATGAACCAGGCGATTCATAGCGTCGACTTGCTGTTGTGGATGATGGGCGAAGCGGCGACTGTCATGGGGATGACAGCGATGCTCGCCCACGTGCGGATCGAAGTCGAAGACACCGCCGCCGCCGTCATCCGCTTCCGCAACAACGCGCTCGGCGTCATTCAGGCAACGACGAGCGTTCACCCCGGTTACCCGAAAACCATCGCGATTCACGGCGACAAAGGCAGTGCCGTCATCGAGCAAGAAGACGTGCTGCGCTGGGACTTCACGCCGACGATCCCCGACGACGACCGCGTCAAGGAACGCTTCGCGGCCAAGGTCGGCGCGAGTGGCGGGGCCGCCGATCCGAAGTCGATCAGCTACGAAGGCCACCGTCGCCAACTCGCCGATTTCGTCGAAGCGATCCGCACGAACGGCACGCCAAAAGTCGACGGCCGCGAAGGCCGCAAAGCGGTCGCTCTCATCCGCGCAATCTACGAAAGCCAACGCACCGGCCGCGTGGTGGAACTGTAAAGTTCATGAATTATTGCGTATCCATATCTGCCGTATGTAAAGGAAAGCATTTTTACCGCAGAGTGCGCAGAGACTGTGGAGTCGATACTCATGATTTATTTGCACTGTACAAATGATTTATCAATCGTACACATCCAACGTGCGTCGTGCGACGCACGACGCATAGGCGAGCGGGGTGGCGTAAGCCCCCTGATTCTTCCTGTGTCAGAAACAACCTCAATTTCAATGACACAATCTCCATCCATCTACATTGTAAATGATGGTGGCTGCATCAGGGTGCTTACACACCCCGCTCGCCAAGAATCGGGACGGCGATTGAAGGCATTGATGAAATTCATGCATTGACCCTCATCACGAACTTCACGAAATGGCCGATGGTCAAACATTTTTCCTCGTGGTTGGGGCTGTGCCCGAACGGGAAGAAAACGGGCGGTAAAGTGAAGTCGAGTGCGACCCTCAAGGGGGAAAATCGTGCGTCAACAGCGTTGCGATTGGCGGCGTGGTCGTTGATGCGAAGTAAGAGTGACTTGGGGCTTGTAACCAAATAACTCCTACGACTTCGCTCGTGGCCGGATGCGGTAATTCCACTCTCCGTGGAAGGCGTCCGGCAAGCAGCGCATTCCGGCCAACTCGTCGTCGCTGACTTTCAATCCGGTCGGATACTTGCCCTTGTCCAAGTCGGCTCCTCGTTTTCAAAATGAGGCGGCGCATTTTATTATTCTACACGCTTCCTGTGAAGCGAGTTTCGTTATCAGTTCAGCGTGAGGGTGTTGGAAACCTTCGTGCCGTTGTTGCCGCCGAACGGGCCGCCGAACCCGCCTTCCACGATCCAAATCTCCATCCCTTGCTGTCTCGGGCGACCGAACCCGCCGCCGAACGATTTGATCGTCAGCGTGCCGCGCTGGTCGATAATTCCGAGCATGTCGGCTTCGCTCGTGGAACCGTCGTTGTGCTTGCAGTAGACTTTGTACCGCCCGCCGATCGGACGCCCTTGGAGGAACTCGTATTCGATCGTGAAATCGCCTTGGCCCGGAAATCCGCCGCCGAACCCGCCACCGCCGCCCCAGCGTGCGTTCGAGATTCGGACTTTTTCCCCCGCGTTCGGGGCTTGCGGTTGTACGGGTGCGATGGCGTTGTTCGGCAGTGGGGCGAAGTTATTCGGCATCATCGGCGGTTGCGGGATGTTGTTCGCCATCTGCGGTTGTGCCGCTTTCGGACTGCGAATGAAGTAGAAACCCAGTACGACCACGATGATCGCGAAGGATCCGATCAACAACCCACCGAAGATAAACGGGGCCGCGTTCGTCGAGTTTTTCTTCGGCTTGCGCCTCTTACGCGGACGATCGAATTCGTCGTCGTCATCGTCGTCATCGTCGTCGTCGTTGGCCAATCGCCGCGAGTTCGTTTTCGACGGGCGTCTCGGCGCGTCGTCCTCGTCGACGACCTGCGGCCGCCGGCTCGGCGACTTGGCCGTAAATGTACCGTCGCATTCCTCGCAACGCACGGTCTGCCCGATGATGTCATCCGGCGCAGTGAGCGCCGTGTTGCATTGCGGGCAACGGAGTTTCACAGACATGTCGGCCTCCGAAACGCAGGAAATCGAATCGTCGCAACCCCGTATATGTTAGCTAATCGAGGAACAATGTGTTAGATACCTTCGTGCCAACAAATCCGCTTTCAATCCAGATTTCCATTCCTTGCTTCTGCTTCTTGGGGCGACCGAAATCGCCGAATGTCCGGATCGTCAGCGTGCCGCGTTGACCGTCGAAGAATCGCATGTCCGCTTTGCTAACGGAACCGTCGTCGTGTTTGCAATGAACGTTGTAGTTTCCGCGGAATACACCATCGTTGAGACATACGAAATCGATCGAAAAATCGCCGAATCGACCATCCCGGCGAGCGTTCGATATCTCGAAATGATCTCCATCCCACGGCATCTGCGGAGCGCGAGCCATCGGTCCGCCGCTCGGAAACTGCGCAATCGGCTGTTGGGTGATCGGATGCACGGGAACGGGGTTCGTTAACATCACCGGTGGCACGGGTTCGCGTTTCTTCGCCACCGGTGGTACCGACTTCGGTCCGAGCACGCCATACATCGTCGTACCGACGATCAGCAGCGTGAGGAAACCGATCAGCAATACGCCGATGAGGAACGGGCGGGCAATAATTCCAGTCATATCTGGCATGCGTTTGATACGCGGGCGATCGTACTCATCGTCGCCGTCTTCGAGAAGTTGTCGCCGAATCGGTACCTTCGCCGTGAAGAGGCTGTTACATTCCTCGCAACGTACGGTCTCGCCGAGAATTTCGTCGGGCGCAGTCGAAATCGATTCGCATTCGGGGCAAAGGAGTTCCACGGACATGATGGACTCTGTAAGGCGTGAAGAGGAACGAATACGATATACACTCAAGCTTTTCGCACGCTTGTCGTGTAATCTTTCCGTTCGAGTCGTGTTGATCTTACTATACGGAACGGTTACCACCACGAGAACCGAATCATGCGACTGCTTGCGATTGTCGGTCTGTTGTCTCTCGTCGCGACTGGGAAAGCGGAGGGCGTGAAAGAGTCGCCCAAGGTGTTGCGGCCCGGCGATGGCGCGATTGGCCGGTTCATTTCCGATCGGCCGTTTACCGATAGTAACGGCAAGGCCGGCACGCTTTCGGATTATCGCAGCAGTCGTTACCTCGTCGTGGCGATGCACGACCCGTCGTGCCCGCTCTGCAAGAAGTTCACTTCCACACTCGCGAAAATCGAAGCCGACTACACGCCGAAGGGCGTCGCGTTCCTATTCGTGAACCCGACTTCAACGGGAACGGTGGCGACATTCAAAGGGCGGTTCGCAAGCGATGCGAAGGGGACATTCGCGGCCACACTCGGTGCGAGTACGACGACCGAAGTGATCGTTCTCGATGCCGCACGCACGGTCGTCTATCGCGGTGCGATCGACGATCAGTACGGCCTCGGCTATTCGCTCGATGCCCCGAAACAGACGTATTTGAAGAACGCACTCGACCACTTGTTAGTCGGCAAAGACCCCGAAGTGAAGGCGACGACCTCGCCCGGTTGTGCGCTCGATCTACCGAAGCCGGACGCGGTGGCGGTGACGTACCACAACCGCATCTCCCGCATCGTGCAACAGAACTGCCAGGAGTGCCACCGTGCGGGCGGCGTTGGCCCGTTCGTGCTGATGACGCACGAAGATTTGCTTGCGCACAAGGGGATGATTCGCAAAGTCGTCGACGGCGGGACGATGCCACCGTGGTTCGCCGCACCTCCGAAAGAGGGCACGCACTCGCCGTTCCGCAACGACAAATCGCTGTCTGTCGCCGATAAAGCCGACTTGCTCGCGTGGCTGAAATCGGGCACCACACTCGGCGACGTGGCCGATGCCACGCTGGTAAAAGCGTGGCCAAAAGACTGGCAGATCGGTGTACCCGATGCCGTGTTTCCACTGCCGAAGCCGGTCGAGATCAAAGCGACGGGCATTATGCCGTACCAAAACGTCATCATCGAAACGCACCTCGACGAAGACAAATGGGTGCAAGCGATCGAAGTGCAACCGGGTTCGCGAACGACCGTCCACCACGTGCTCGTTCACGTACTGTCGCCGGGCGGCGGGATATTGAAGGCGTTGCCGAGCGGGCGGCCCGGCATTCGCGACACGACCGACGACGACCGCCAAGGCTTCTTCGCCGCGTACGTTCCCGGTAACGGCGCGATTGTCCTTCCCGAAGGTTACGCGAAGAAGTTGCCCAAAGGCGCGATCTTGAAACTCCAATTGCACTACACCCCCGACGGCACCGCGACGACCGACCGTACCCGCATCGGCGTGATCTATGCGAAGAGCGCACCGCGATTTGAAGCCAAGGTCGGTGCGGTGGCGAACCCGCGTATCAGCATCCCGCCGGGTGCCGACAACCACAAGGAAACGGGCAAGCTCGTGCTGCCAACGGAGGTGACGATTACCTCCTTGATGCCGCACATGCACGTGCGTGGGAAGGCGTGCCGCTACGAACTGACGACCGCCGACGGCAAGACGACGACGCTGCTCGATGTGCCGCATTACGACTTCAACTGGCAGTTGCCGTACACCTTCACGCAGCCCGTGGTGGTGCCCGAAAAGAGCACGCTGACGTTCACCGTGTGGTACGACAACAGCACGAACAACCCCGCAAACCCCGATGCCACGAAGACCGTGAAATGGGGGCCGCAAACCTTCGACGAAATGCACCTCGGCTACGTCGAGTACATCGTCGACCGCGAGAAACCTCGCCCCGCGAAGCCCGAATCCACCATCGTCGCGATCCCCAAAGGCGGCGTCGAAATCCCCGAAGCGTTCAAAGATAACTTCAAGAAGTACGACAAAAACAGCGACGGCAAACTCGACGAAGCCGAGATCGAAGCACTCCCACCGCGAGTGAAGACCATCGTAATGGAGTACATCCGCAAGCTGAAGTAGGATCGATTGAAGATGAGCCGACGTATCGGAAGCCTAGAATCCGCTACGATTACATCCTGGTAACTCGAAACATTTTCACGAAGCCTTGGCACGAGTGAAAGGCACACAACTACCCGCCGGAGTGGGTGCGGACGGACCTTCTCGAATTCCCTGGCTCGGGTCGATGGCCCGTGGAAGCGGTACGTCTCCGACCCCGATTCGCGCGGCATTGGCACCGTTCGCTATCCACGATTGGTGGCCAAAGATGCGGCCACTGGGGCGAGTTTGAAGAATCGCACGCTCACGAAGTTGTACCACGAGCGACCGACGTGGCTGGCGAATGCCCAGAATGCCCATCGCAAACTCGATGCCCCTTGACGGACTATCGCCGTTGGCCTACGGTTCTTATGGGGCGTATCTGGCCCTGTCACGGTCTTTTTTCGTAACGAATTGGCGGAACATTCATGCCCGGCACCTGTGTCGTTGGCCTCCAGTGGGGCGACGAAGCTAAGGGGAAAATCGTCGATCTGCTCGGCGACCAGCACGATTTCGTCGTGCGCTTCAATGGCGGAGCCAACGCGGGGCACACCGTCGTCTGGGGCGACCGCAAGTTCGCCCTTTCGCTGTTGCCGACGGGCGTACTGAAGCCGCACGTGCAATCGGTGATCGGCAACGGCGTCGTCGTTTACCCGCCGCGATTCATCGAAGAAGTCGAGAAGCTACGTGCGGTCGGCATCCCCGTCGGTGCGAACCTCATGGTCAGCAACCATGCGCACGTGATTTTCCCGTACCACATGGAAGAAGAGCGACTCGCCGAAGCGAACGTCGATGCTAAACTCGGCACGACGGGCCGCGGCATCGGGCCGTGCTATCAGGATAAAGTCGGCCGGCGGAACGCGGTGCGGGTCGGCGAACTGCTTCGCCCGGACCACCTGCGCGAGCGACTACGGCAGATCGTGCCGTTCAAAAATCGCCTGATGCACGCGCATTGTGCCGATGCCAGCGCCGAGCCAAAGGCGTTCGATGCGAACCGGCTTTGCGATGAATATCTCGGGTATGCCGAAACGCTCAAACCGCACGTCTGCGACACGGCACGGGTGCTCCACGAAGCGTTTGCTGCGGGCAAGAACGTGCTGTTCGAGGCCGCACAAGGTAGCTTGTTGGACGTCGATCACGGCACGTTTCCGTACGTCACGAGTTCGAGCAGTTTGCCATCGGGAATCTGGTCCGGTTCTGGCGTTCCGTCGCGTGCGGTGACGCGGATTATCGGCATCGTCAAGGCGTACACATCGCGCGTCGGTCGCGGGCCGTTCCCCACCGAACTCGACGATGGTCCGACCGGTATCGGCGAGCGAATTCGCCAGATCGGCCGCGAGTTCGGTACCGTCACGGGGCGTCCGCGGCGCACCGGCTGGTTCGATTCGATTGCAGTGAAGTACACGGCCACACTCGCGGGTGTCGATGAAATTACCGTGATGTTGCTCGATGTGCTGAGCGGGCTGCCGGAGTTGAAACTCGGGATCGGCTACGACCTCGACGGCGAGCGAATTACTCACTTCCCGAGCGATTCGTACGACCTCGAACGCTGCAAGCCGATCTACGAAACGATGCCCAGCTGGAGCGAAGACATCACGAAGGTCAAAACGCTGGCGGGGCTGCCAACCGCCGCACGCCGCTACGTCGATCGCATCGGCGAGATGGTCGGCAAGAAGATCTCGTTCGTTTCGATTGGCCCCGACCGCGACCAAACGATTCACCTCTCATGACGCCAGTGAAGCGGGATCCGAATGCACACGCGCAGGCGGCCGGGCTGGACCCGGCACGGTTCCCCGCCCACATCGCGATCATCATGGATGGCAACGGGCGTTGGGCGGTCGAACGCGGCAAGGAACGCTTCGAGGGGCACCTCCGCGGCACCGAAACCGTTCGCACCATCGTCACCGAATCGTGTCGCCTCGGCATCGGCCAACTGACGCTGTATTGCCTGAGTATCGAGAACTGGAAGCGGCCCAAGCTCGAACTCGATTTCCTGATGGTGCTCCTCAAACAGTACCTTCTCGACGAACGCGAATTGATCCGCGAGGAAGACATCCGCTTCCGCGTCATCGGTCGCCGCGATGGCCTGCCCAACGATGTGCTCGCCGAGATCGACGAGAGCGAGCGACTGAGCCGGGACAACGCGGGGATGACGCTATGCCTTGCCATCAACTACGGTAGCCGTACCGAGATTCTCGATGCCGTGCGCGGGATCGCGCAACGGGTGATAGCGGGGGAACTTGCCCCCGATGACATCACCGAAGAGACCGTTACGGATGCCCTGTACACGCGCGGGATGCCCGACCCGGACTTGCTGATTCGCACCGCCGGCGAGATGCGTGTCAGCAACTATCTCTTGTGGCAAATTTCCTACGCCGAGTTGTGGGTCACGCAGACGTATTGGCCGGACTTCACGCCGGTGACATTGCACGCGGCGCTGAAAGAGTATGCCCTGCGCGAGCGGCGCTTCGGCGGGCTGAATTCCCCTGTTATTGAAGGCACCTGAACCGATGCTGCGCACCCGTTTGTGGGTCGGTTCGTTGCTCGCCACTATCGCGGCGGGCGTGCTGTTCGTCGATGCCACGTTCGCGCCGTACTACCCGTTCCTGTTCGCATCGGTGCTCGCGCTCGGTTACTTCGGCACGCGCGAACTCTTGTCCATTTTGCCCACAAACGAGCGACCGCGAACGATCCCCACGGTCATCGGCGTCTGCGCGCTACTCTCGCTCAACTGGTTGCACGTGCCGAATGCGATTTCGCTCGGGTTGGCGTTCGCGATTCTCGGAGCGTTCCTCATCGAGATGGCCACGTACACCGGCGACGGCAACGCCCTACGCCGCGTGACGGTGGCCGTATTCCTCTTCGCTTACCTCGGCTTCTTGCCGGGTTTCTTCGTGCAGTTGCGCTGGTCGCAGGGTGAACTTTCGGGGCTGGCATTGGCGGTAACGATCTGCGTGACGAAGCTCGGCGACGTAGGCGCATACCTGATGGGCCGTGCGTTCGGCCGACACAAAATGACGCCGTTGCTCAGTCCGAAAAAAACCTGGCAAGGGTTCGCCGGTGGTATGATTGCTGCAATATCTACCGCGATCGCGTTCGGAAATTTCGAGCCGCGATTGTTCGCATTCGGCCTGCCGCACGCCATCGCGTTCGGTGTGCTCGTGGGGCTTGCGGGCATACTCGGCGACCTCGCAGAATCGCTGATCAAACGCGAATGCGGTAAGAAAGATGCCTCCCAAACGGTACCCGGATTCGGCGGGATTCTCGATGTCATCGACTCGGTGTTGTTCGCCGCGCCGGTGGCCTACTTGCTGTTTCGCATAGAATCGCTGTGACTTCGATAACCTTTCATGCGGTCGTTGTCTCCTGTGCTCATCCCCATTAGAACTGAGGTTCGATCATGCCCGATACGCCGCCGACACCTTCGACGACCACCGTCATCGTGACGCTCGATAGCCGCGACGAGACGGTGATTCTGTTCGGCCCGCGCGATCAATACTTGCGAATGATCCGCGATGCGCTCGGCGTGCGCGTCGTCGCCCGTGGCGATACGCTCCAACTCGATGGCACCGCCGAAGCGGTTGCGCAAGGCGAACGCACCTTCCAGCAACTGCGCGTTGTGTTGCGCAAACACGGCAAACTGACCGCCGAAGATGTCCGCACCGTGCTCGAAGTCGTGCGTGGTGGCGACGAACGCGGCGGGCCGACGAGCCTTGCGGTGATGGACTCCGGGCGTTACCTGCGACCGCGGACCGATGGCCAAGGGCGGTACGTGCAAGCGATGAAAACGCACGATGTCGTGCTGTGCGTCGGCCCCGCCGGTACGGGCAAAACCTACCTCGCAGTCGGCTGGGCCGTCAGCCTGTTGCGGTCTGCTGCCGTCAAGAAAATCGTCCTCGTTCGCCCCGCCGTCGAAGCGGGCGAACGCCTCGGTTTCCTGCCCGGCGACCTCGTCGCCAAGATCAATCCGTACCTTCGCCCGCTTTTCGATTCGCTCAACGACATCATGGAACCCGAGCAAGTGCGGCGCTACATGGAGAACGACATCATCGAGATCGCGCCGCTCGCGTATATGCGCGGTCGCACGCTCAACAACGCCTGTATCATCATGGACGAAGGCCAGAACGCATCGGTTGGGCAGATGAAAATGTTCCTGACGCGGATGGGCACGAATTCCAAAGTCGTCGTCACCGGCGACATGACGCAAGTCGACCTGCCGAACACGATCAAGAGCGGGCTGTCCGATGCCGTCCTGCGGCTCAAGGACGTCGAAGGCTTAGCCGTGGTCCACCTCGACGATGGCGACATCGTGCGGAATCCGATCGTGCAGCGAATCGTGTTGGCATACGAAGCCGATCCCGGCCGCCAGCGGCGGTAGCAATGAATCGTTCTCTCGGACCGCTGTATGTTGGCTTCCGTCGTTGAACGGGTGAATCGCTTCAAACTGATAGTGCATTAACGCCAGTTCTACCACGATCGACATCGTGCGATCTTGCCTCAAAAATTGCACGAAATCGTCGAGCAACGGGGAAAGTTGCGTGTGGCATGGCGGGACGAAACGAGCGTCTTCGACATTGATGCCGCCGATGCGCACGCCTCGGTTACGGATGACGCCCGGTTGTTTGTCGCCCCTCGCACGTCATTCAGCAAGATTCGATGAATTTCTCGGATCAATTGCAGGCTGAACGGTGCCCCGGACTGGATCGCACCCAAGCCGTATTCGAGCGCTCGAACGTAGTTTCGCACTTCGCCCGCATCCTCGGGGTGATCTTTTTGATCGGGTTCGGCTTCAAAAAGGAATAACTGGCCGAGTTCGGTAATCGTCCCTTCGATTCGGCTCGAAAGCACCGCCTCTCGCCGGAGGAAAGGCCGAATCAACAACAGCGGATTGGGCAGCATTTTCCCCGCCCCCGCTAATTCCCCCAGGGAGCGGTCTGCGTCGGATAAGATTCGCACGAGCGCGGAGTCGTAAGCCAACTCGGGCGGCAACGGATTCGGTACGAACGTCCAATGCCCGAGCGTCGACCGCACGACGTGACCCGGTGCAGATTGCTGAAAGTCTTCGGGGAGCAAGTGATGACTGCTGAAAGAGAAACGGGCTTGTTATCACCAATCATAATAGACACGCCGTCTATTATGACAAAGGCGTGTTTTGTCATAATAAGGACGTACTGTCATCGTACCAACTTGCGACTTTCACTTCACTCGCATTGCGACGAACGAACGATCGAACGGATAGATCGTGCTATTGTCGCCTTGTACTTTGAAGCGAATGAGTTCGAGGCGTTGCTGTTCGGCGAGCATTCGTGGATCGTCGGCTGAATCGTATTGGCCGACGCAAACGAGGCTGCCACTGAGTGTGTGCAGGACGTAGGCCTCGACCGCGCGGGGAGTATTCGTACCCGATGGCTTCAATTCGCGCAATAACTTCACGAGGTTGACGGCAAGGCCTGCCGTGCGGTCGATTTGATCGCGACGTACCGAGTTCGGCTTACGCAATTTCATGCTCGAATCGGAGTCTTTATCTTTCACTTCGATGAGCGGGGCGTGGAACGACTTCACGACGATCGTCCACGGCTTTTGAATCTTCAGCACCGATAGCGGTTCGTCCTGATTCATGCGAATCACTTGCGGATCGTTGCCACTTTCGGCGGTCGGCACCAACTGTGCGACGGGGTTGCGAACGACGAACGCGGTCAGGAACGGGTTCATAAACGCGATCTGCCCCTCACGGGCACCGTTCGCGCCTTTTTCGCCGAGCGTGAAGCCGCGATCCATCAGCGATTGGTCTTTCGGTGGCTGCCACTGGCGAATCTTGTCGAGTTCCTTGCGTGCGGTTTCCATGTCTTTCCAGCCGCCGATCAGCACGCCATACTGCGCCTTGAATCGCACGCGGGGGATCAGGTAGCGCGGCGCGGACTCCATGAATTCCATCCCTTTCGCAGCCGACTCGGCCCGCATCCGGTTGTTGAAATCGAGGAACGCCTTCTCTTCGATTGCTCGCTTTTTCTCGGTTTCCCGTGCGACGCGCGCTTCTTCCTGTCGTCGTTCTTCGGATCCCTTTTCAAATAAATACGCGGGAATGCGGTACGTCTCGCGGATCTCCTTTGCGAGGCGTTCCGCCATGCTTTTGGCTTGGCCTTCGCCATCACCTTCGACGTCGCCATCGGAGTAGCTCTTGACCAGAATCATCCACTGGCCGACCTCGGGTTTGACGTACCAAGGGTGCGTCGAAGGGGCCGGTCCCATCGCTTTTGGGGCAACGGTCGGCCGCGTTTCCACCCGTGTGGCTCGTTCAAACGATGGTGGCGTCGCTGCAATCGGAGTAGGGCCAACGGGAACTTGGGGTGCCGCGACAATCGGCGCGGGGCCGGTCGCTGGCGCAGCCACCGGCGGGCGATCCACGGCAAACTGCGCAAATGCCGACGTTGCCGTCGCAACGAGGCCAACCAACCCCGAACTAAAACGCATCGATCGCGGCATGGCCGATTCCCCCACAAAACGCGGATTCGCTCAGCGAGTGCGACCACATATCGACGAGTTGCTGCGAAGGGAAGAGGAAAGTGGCACGGTTCAAAACCCGGATGCAGTTTTGCCAAATAAGACCACTAAAAATTTGGTTCTGGCGTGATTGGAATTGGGCGAAATCGGACGTAAGTCGTTGGTGGATTAGGTTGATTCCGAAATCGGGAATGATTCCAGGGATGGGTGGGTGGGTA
>JAYVQG010000360.1:0-15984 GCA_043757025.1 Limnoglobus sp. | reverse complement strand
TGGGTGGGTGGGTAAGTGGTGGAATCATTCCCTGCTACCCAAAATCGCCGCAATTGAAACGAGGCCCACATTACCGTCCACCACTTGCCCACGGCGTTCGTCCGTGGGCGAGTGGGATTGTTCGTTTACCCCGCCATCTCTTCCGTCAGGTTGGCATTCGTGTAGACGTTTTGCGAGTCGTCGTTGTCGTCTAAGACGTGGATGAGCCGAAGGACTTTCTTGCCGGTTTCGACGTCGACGGTGGCGAGCGTCTTGGCGAGGTTCTTCACTTCGGAGACCGTCGGCTCGAAACCGGCGGCTTGCAAGGCTTCGAGGACCGCGCCGAACGCGGTCGGGTCGGTCGTGATTTCGTAGAGGCCGTCGATGGTAGCGACGTCCTCCGCACCTGCTTCGAGTGCGGCTTCGATCACTTTGTCTTCGTTCGGATAATCCTTTGCGGAAAGGACGATCAGGCCCTTTCGCTCGAACATGTAACTAACGCAGCCGGGCAGGCCCATGTTGCCGCCGAGCTTCTCGAAGGTGCTGCGGATTTCGCCGCCGGTGCGGTTGCGGTTATCGGTGAGCGTCTCGACCATGATCGCGACGCCGCCGGGGCCGTACCCTTCGTAGGTGATTTCTTCGTAGCTGACGCCTTCGAGGTCGCCCGTGCCCTTCTTGATGCCGCGCTCGATGATGTCTTTGGGCATCGAGACGCTGCGGGCTTTTAAGATCGCGTATCGCAGCCGCAAGTTCGTATCGGGGTCGCCGCCACCGTTGCGGGCGGCGATCATGATGTACCGAGTGAGCTTGCTGAAGAGCTTGGCGCGGACCGCGTCTTGCTTGCCTTTGCGGACGGCGATATTTGCGGAGTGACTGTGACCAGCCATGAGTCCCTTCCTATTCTTCCGTCAGGCCCGGATAGTTGCGCATCACGAGGTGGCTGTTGATCTTCGTCACGAGGTCCAAGGCGACGCTGATGACGATGAGCAAGCCGGTACCACCGTAGAAGCTGGCGATGCGGGCATCGATTTCCAGTTCGCTGGTCATGATACTCGGGATGATCGCGATGATGGCGAGGAAAGCAGCCCCGACGTACGTGATTCGCAGCAGCACCTTCTCCAAATAATCGGCAGTCGACTTACCCGGACGATAGCCGGGGATGAAACTGCCGTACTCTTTGAGGTTGTCGGCCACTTCCTTCGGGTTGAACGTAATCGCCACCCAGAAGTAACAGAACAGGTAAATCAGCACGATGTAGGCCATGTTGTAGACCCAGCCACTGCCGCGTTGGAAGATTCCTTGCAGCGTGAACGCCCACGACGCATCGGTGAGCGTGCCGATGATGTTGAACAGGAAGCCGGGGATGATGAGCAACGTGCTGGCAAAGATCACGGGCATGACACCGGCGGCGTTGACCTTCATCGGCAGACTCGAACGACCGCCGCCGACCTGGCGACGACCGCGAACGTGCTTCGCCGACTGCGTGGGGATCGAGCGTTTCGCCTTCGTCATGGCAATCACGCCGACGACGACCGCAAGGAACAGGAAGATCAGCACGAGTAATTTCTCGAAACTCACATCGCCCGTCGCGCTGCCGAGCGTCAGCAGCGACTCTTTCAGCTTCGTGGTACCGGGTTCGAACAACAGCGTGCCGGTGGCTTCGGGGATGCGTGCGATGATGCCCGACATAATGATGAGCGAGATACCGTTACCGATGCCGTATTCGTCGATCTGCTCGCCGATCCACATTAGGAACAAGCAACCGGCGGTCATGATGGCGACACCCGCCATACCGAAGAAGAGCGGATCGTAGCCCGGTATGAGCATTCCCCCGTCGCCTCCGCTGCCATCGCCCGAAATCAGGAAGCGAATGAACATGATCGACTGTGCCACGCAGATCGGCACGGTGAGGTATCGCGTATATTCGTTGATCTTTTTCTGCCCGGACTGGCCTTCTTTTCGCAGCTTTTCCAGCGAAGGCACGACGCCCGACGACAGCAACTGCATGATGATCGACGCGGAGATGTACGGCATGATGCCGAGCGCGAAGATACAGGCGTTCGAGAGGTTACCGCCGGAGAACATCGACACGAAACCGAAGACGCGACCGAGCGTGCCGCCGGCGGCGTCGCTCATTTTCTCGGCCATTTTGACCGTATCGACCATCGGTAGTGGAACGTAGTAGCCGATGCGGTATGCGGCGAGGAACATGAGCGTGATGAAGATCTTGCGGCGGAGTTCCGGGATGCGGAAGATCATCAGAAGCTGTTCGGGAGCCAAGCCAACGATCGCGAGTGCGATGCCGACGATGAGGACGGCCCAACTCACCGACGACGAGACACCGGCTATGAGCAGGCCAATGCCAGCGACGATCAGCAGTGTACCGAGTCCGAGGCCGACACGTCGCAGGTTCATAGGTGCGATCCTTGGCAGTGAAAGTCTGTATCGGAAAGACAAAAAGCGGGCGGGAACTAGCCACAGTCGGCCGTTTCCCGCCCGCCTGGGTCATCCGATGAGTCGGGAGACCGTGCTCAGTTCGTCGTTTTCTTCTTGGCCGAGTTCTTGCCTTGGCCCATCTTGGATCGCAGTGGCGGTCGCGGTGGCGCGATCAGCGTACACGTGCCACCCGCGGCTTCGATCTTCGCACGGGCACCGGCAGAAAAGTGACCGGCCACAACCGTCAGCTTCTTCGTCAGTTCGCCTTCCGCGAGGATGCGAATGCCATCGAAGGTTCCCACCACGATGCGGCTCTTTTTGAGAGCGGCCGCATCGACGGTCGTTCCATCGTCGAAGACGTTGAAGTCGCCGACGTTCGCGATGGCAAAGTCCTTGCGGAACATGCCGTTCGTGAAGCCGCGCTTTGGCAGACGGCGGTGCATCGGCGACGTACCGCCGATGAAAATCGCGCCCGGCAAGCCTGCACCGGCGCTGGCGTACTGGCCTTTGTGCCCGCGGCTCGACGTTTTGCCGTGGCCCGAGCCGATACCGCGTCCGACGCGCTTCTTGAGCTTTCGCTTCTGCACGCCTTTAGATAAATTCGTCAGGTCCATTAGAGCGCCACTCCCCGCAATCGGGCCACATCTTCTTTGGTCCGCAGTTGTTGCAGACCGGCGAGCGTGGCCTTGACCAGGTTGATCGGGTTCGTGCTCCCGTGAACCTTGGTCAGGATGTTTTGGATACCGCAGGCTTGCAGCACTTCGCGCACGCCCGGCCCGGCTTTGATCCCCGTACCCGGACCGGCCGGAACCAGGATCACTTTGCTCGCACCGTACTTCCCGATGACTCGGTGCGGGATGCTATCGCCCCGCATCTGCACCTTCTTGGAACGACGTGCGCTTTGCTCGCCTTCCTTGATCGCCTTTTCGACGGCGGGCGGAACTTCGTTCGCCTTGCCGTAACCGAACGAGGCTCGGCCGTTCTTGTCGCCGACGACGACGAGTGCGTTGAAGCTAAAGCGTCGACCGCCCTTGACCACGCAGGCCGAACGCTTGATTTTGACGACGAAATCGACCATCCCTTGGTCGCGGGAGTCGCGATCGTCGCGGTTCCGGTCCCCTCGCTCTTTTGCCATGACTTACCTCGAAGCACGGGACGATCGATCCCGGGATTATCGCATTTTGAATGGAAGAATATTGTTTCGGGTTACGCCTTCGCGGGCTTTTTCGACTCGCCCTTGACCTTCGGAGCCGCTGCGGCCGCCGCAGGGGCTTTCTCTTTTTTGGTCGTCTCTTCGGGACCAGTACACTTCAGGCCCGCATCGGTGGCCGCACGGGCGAGAGCCTTAACGCGGCCGTGGAAGCGGTACGCTCCGCGGTCGAAGGCGGCTTCGGCGATATTGACCGCTTTGGCCTTCTCGGCGAGTTTCTTGCCGATGATCGTGGCGGCGTCGATGTTGCCACCGTACGTCACATCGCTGCCCTTGTCGTTGCTCGACACGGCGGCCAGGGTGACACCCTTCTCGTCGTCGATGAGTTGGGCGTAAATGTGCTGGTTGCTGCGGTGAACCGAAAGCCGTGGCTTCGTTGCGGTGCCGCGAATCGTCTTCCGGACGTGTCGCTTGCGTCGCAACGCACGAATCGCTTTGCTTTTCTGAGCGTCCATTGTTCTGCCTTATCGGCCATCGGCTTGCGCCAGATGGCATTCTCGCGGATATTGAATTCGTTACTTGCCAGCCGAGAAGGACTTGCCTTCCTTGCGGCGGACGGTTTCCTTTTCGTAGCGGACGCCCTTGCCCTTGTACGGCTCCGGCTTCTTGCTCGACCGCACTTCGGCGGCAAACTGGCCGACCTTCTGCTTATCGGGGCCGGAAACCACAATCGTGGTCGGGTCGGGCACCGTCACCGTGATCTGATCGGTCACTTCCGGGGTGTGCAAAATGCGGTTTGCGAAGCCGACGGTCAGTTCCACGCCTTTGCCCTTGAGGGCGGCCTGGTAACCGACGCCTTCGATCTTCAGGCGTTTTTCGTAGCCCTTGCTCACGCCCACGATCAAGTTATTCACGAGTGCGCGAGTCGTGCCGTGCAATGCACGCGACATCTTCGCATCGTCGGGGCGGGTGACGGTAATCGTCGTCCCTTCGAGTTCGACCTTGATCAACGGATGGTGCGTGAATTCCAGCTTGCCTTTCGGGCCTTCCACCTTGATGGTGCGGCTCGACATGCTGACTTTTACACCCGCCGGGATTGCGATCGGTTGCTTACCAATACGTGACATTGTCCGAATTCTCCGAAGGCTTAAACCGGTGAATCACCGGGATGCAGCCTCAATCTTGTAGGAATCGTGCGACGATGAGCGAGGCTCACCATACGGTGCAAAGTAACTCGCCGCCGACCTTCGCCTTGCGGGCTTGGCGGTCGCTGAGGATACCCTTGCTGGTGCTGAGGATGGCGATACCGAGGCCATCGAGCACGCGACGGACTTCTTTGTAGCCTTGGTACAAGCGACGACCGGGCTTACTGGCGCGACCGATGAAGCGAATGACTTTCTCGCCATCGGGGCCGTATTTCAGGTACACCTGAAGCACGACGTGGGCTTGGCTGATGTCGGTCTCTTCGTGAAACTCGTCGACGCCTTCCGCGTTCTTGACGTGCTTCCCGGTGCGGAAACCGATCACGAAACCTTCGTCGACGAGCACCTTGGCGATCGCGATTTTCATCTTCGTCGCGGGCATGTCGACGGAAGGACGTTCGATATTGTTGGCGTTGCGGATGCGCGTGAGCATGTCCGCAATGGGGTCGGTCATCATGGCTGGGGTTCTCCGTTGGGGTTGTTACCAAGACGCCTTGCGGACGCCGGGAATCAACCCACTGCTCGCGAGGTCGCGGAAGATAATCCGGCAGACGCCGAACTTCCGATACACCGCACGGGCACGACCCGTCAATTGGCAGCGATTGCGGATGCGAATGATGTCGCGAGGGCGCAGCATCTTTTTCTTGTCTCGTTGATCTTCGGGTTTCGCGAGTTCGGCTCGGTGCAACGCCATGGCAGCCATCTGCTGGCGATGGCGTACCATCTTTGCAGTCGTAGACATTTCGGCCTCAGATTCGGCGTACCAGTTCGGGGTCGCAGGCGACAAACCTGCGGTGAACCGGCCGTTCCGTGAATTACAAGTTGTATGAACGCTTACCGACTTCAACAACGATATTGCGAGAATCTCACATCCGCCCCGTACGAAACCGGGTCAGTGGCGTCGACTTTATGCTTCGCGGAAAGGCATTCCGAACAATCGCAGCATTTCGCGAGATTCGTCGTCGTTGCGCGTGCTGGTGACGAAAGTAATATCCATACCCTGGGTGAAGTTCACTTTGTCCGGGTCGATTTCCGGGAAGATGAGTTGTTCGTTGATACCCATGCTGTAGTTGCCGTTACCGTCGAAGCTCTTCGGATTGATGCCGCGAAAGTCGCGGATTCGAGGCAAGGCGACGTTAATGAGCCGGTCGAGGAATTCGAACATGCGACGGCCACGAATCGTGACGCGACAGCCGATTTCGTTGCCCTGACGCAGGCGGAACGTGCTGATGGCCGCTTTGGCCTTGGTGATCTGCGGGCGTTGACCGGCGATCTGACCCATTTGGTCGGCGGCGATCTTCATCTTTTCTTTGTCTTGCAGGGCTTTGCCGACCCCCATGTTCAAGACGATCTTCTGCAACTTCGGCATACTGTGAACGTTGGTGCGACCGAACTTCTGCATGAGTGCGGGAAGGATTTCCTTCGCGAATTTCTCTTGCAGTCGCGTAGGTGCTACGACGGGTGCCTTACTACTTGCCATGATCCGGATTCGCTTTCATCGCGTCATCGGTCGGCGTTCGAGTGTGAAAATCCACCCCGAACGCAAATGACTTGGTTAAATATTAAAACTATCACTACGATTCTTGGAGAGCGGTGGGTGTAAGCCCACTGATCCTTCCCGAATCGCCGACAACCTCAATTTCAATGATGCAATCTCAAACCATTCACGCTGCGTCGAACAGTGGCTCAATCAGTGGGCTTACACCCACCGCTCGCCTATCCTTCCCGAGTCGCCGACAACCTCAATTTCGATGAGGCAGTGGCGAAATCAGTGGGCTTACACCCACCGCTCGCCTATGCGATTACTTGGCAACGGCTGCGGGCTTGGCTGCGTACTTCACGTTCGCCTTGGAGAGGCTGCGTATCGTGACGCCGCTCTTCTTCGAGACGAGCACTTTCGAGCCGTCTTCGAGATACTTGATCCCGACGCGGGTCGCTTTGTTCGTCGTCGGGTCGATGAGCGCGACGTTCGAGAGGGCGATCGGCATCTCTTTCGAGAGGCGTCCGCCCTGCGGGTTGCCGCGCGATGGCTTCAGGTGCTTGTAGACCCGGTTCATGCCTTCGACGACGACTTTGCCCTTTTCCGTAAGGAGGCGCACGACCTTGCCGCGCTTGCCCTTGTCGTCTCCCGCGAGCACTTCCACGATGTCGTCTTTGCGAATGTACATTGCTATCGTCCTATGTCGCTCGAAGTCGCGGTTGGCGTCTCGAGAGCGAAACTCTCGTCGGGTTAGACCACTTCGGCAGCGAGGCTGAGAATCTTGCTGAACTGGCCGCGAAGCTCGCGGGGGACGGCACCGAAAATCCGGGTGCCGCGTGGGTTGTCGTCGTTATCCACGAGGACGAGCGCGTTGCGGTCGAACCGCACGTAGCTGCCGTCTTCGCGACGGGTGGCGACGCGGGTGCGGACGATCACGCCGCGAACGACGTCGCCGGGCTTAACTTCGCCACCGGGGAGGGCCTTCTTGACGCTGGCCTTGATGATGTCGCCGAGGTACGCGACGCGGCGCTTCGAGCCGCCGAGCACCTGAATACACATCACTTCCTTGGCACCGGTGTTGTCGGCGACGTCGAGGAAGGTATACATCTGAATCATGGCAACGTTCTCGTGTTAGGCTCTCGCCCGCTGTGCGTGCGTGATTACTTCTTGGCTGCGGGTGTCACGGCGGGGGCGGCAGCAGGAACTGCACTCCCCGCGACGGCCCCTTCGAGGCCTGCGAGCGTTCGGCTCGGCGCTTTGGTTACGATCCGGACGAGGTTCCAGCGCTTCGTCTTCGACAGCGGGCGAGATTCCACGATCTCGACCGTGTCGCCGAGGTGCGACTCATTCGCTTCGTCGTGAACGTAACATACGGTTCGCTTCTTCATGAACTTGCCGTACTTCGGGTGCTGGACCCGGCGCGACAGTTCGACGCGGCGGGACTTGTTCATCTTGTCGCGCGTCACGACGCCGGTCAGGGTACGCGGTCCGGTACCGGTCGACTTCGGCTCGGCTGCAACAGTGGTCACGTCAGACATGCGTTACTTCCCCTTGGCGGCCGTTTTGGCGGCGGCCTTCGCGTTGAGTTCGGCTCGTTGGGTTAGGATGGCGGTGAGACGAATCACGACGCGACGGGCTTTACGGCGACCGAGGAATGCCTTGCCGGGGGACGTCTCGTCGATATTCGCCAAGGCGAGATTCGCTTCGATGGCGGCATCGCCCAGAGCGGCTTCGACCTTCAGTTCGCGACCGCGCTGTTCGGTCTTGAGTCGTGCGATATCGCGACGGGCTTTGCGAATTTCGCTCGGCGTCTCGAGGCGATCTGTAGCCGACTGGAAGCGCAAGTTGAACAGGTGCTTCTCGGAGTCTTTGAGGGTCAGCGCGAGTTGCTCGTCGCTTTCCTTACGAATATCGGCAGGCTTCATGAACTCGACTCCCAACCCTCATCGTGCATCGGTCGAATCTTGCGATCCGACGCGAATCAGAAGAGGTTATCCCGACATACGCCGGGGGGTTGTATGAAAACTCAGTATGTCGAACGGCGATCGTAAACGATCAAATACTCGGCCGGCGTGCGACGAAGCGGCACTTGAACGGCATTTTGTAGGCGACGCGAGCCAGACAGTCGCGGGCCGCGGCTTCGGGAAGTCCTCCGACCTCGAACAGGATATGGCCAGCCTTCACGACGGCGGCCCAGTATTCCGGTTCGCCCTTGCCCTTACCCATACGGGTTTCGGCAGGGATCGCGGTCACGGACTTGTGCGGGAACACGCGGATATAGTACCGACCTTCGGCCGATACGAACCGGGTGACCGTCACGCGGCCAGACTCGATCGATTCGGCCGAGAGCCAGCCGCCTTCGAGAGCTTGCAGACCGTAATCGCCGTAGGCAACGTAGTTGCCGCGGTGTGCGTTGCCTTTGATGGCACCGCTATACTTGATCTGCGCGAGCTTACCCCTTGCGACGCCGCGTTGGTTTTTTCTGAACTTGACTCGCTTGGGCATCAGTGACATCGTTGATCTCTCCAGTCAAGAAGTCGCCGTTATTGACCCAGACTTTTATGCCAATGTTGCCTTGAGGGGTCACGGCCTCGGTAAATCCGTAATCGATTTTGCAGCGGATGGTCGACAGCGGCACGCTACCGTCCATCCCCTTTTCGCATCGCGCCATTTCTGCACCGCCGAGTCGGCCGGACAGTTGGACCTTGATGCCCTTGGCTCCGTTTTCCATCGCCCGACCGATCGCGTTCTTGATCGTCCGGCGGAAACTCGTTCGCTTCTCTAACTGCTCGGCGATGTCGTGAGCAATGATCTGCGGATCGATTTCCGGTCGTGTAATTTCAATCGTCTTGATTTCGATGTGCCGACGAATGAGCTTCTCGAGCGCCTTCGTCAACTTGTCGATCTTCTCGCCCTTCTTGCCGATGATCGCCCCGACGCGGCTCGAATAGACGTTGATCGTCACTCGTTCGCGAGTCCGCTCGATGCGGATGTCGGAAATCATCGGACGCTGTTCTTTGCGTTCTTTGCTGCGAGAGAGGTACTTCGGGATGAACAAACGAATTCTCTGATCTTCGACGAGAAGTTCGGAGAAGTCGTGCTTGCCCGCGTACCATGCACTGCGCCACGGCGTCATGACGCCTACGCGGAAACCGGTCGGTCGGACTTTCTGGCCCATTCTGATCCCTCATCGTGCAAACGGGTTACGCCGTCGCGTCGTCCGAGTGGTCCGTATCAACAAGCTCGGAGACCAGCCCCGCGAGCCAATGAATTTTAGTTAGCTCTTCGCCGCTTCTGTCATCGCTTCGGCGTCTTTATCTTCCGGCTCCATCACGGTGACGTGAATGTGTGCCAGACGCTTGAAGATCGAGAACGCGGTGCCGCGGGCACGCGGCTGAATCCGCTTGTACATCGGGCCATCGTCGATCCGGCATTCGGAGATGACGAGGTCTTCGACGTTGCGGCAGCCTCGATCTTCGGCGTTGCCGACCGCGCTCTTGATGACGGCTTCGATGAGCCGGGCACCGCGGTTCGGTCGGAACTTCAGTTGTTCGAGTGCGACGTCCACATTCAACCCGCGAACGAGCTGAGAGAACGGCCGCATCTTGCGTGCGGTGACGTCGGCAAATCGGTGTATGGCTTTGTACTTCATAACTTTGCTACTGGTCGTGTGCTTGCGGTACGCGGGTCGGCCAACTGGGTAACGACGCGTTACTTACCGGGTGCTGCCTTCGCTTTGCCACCGCCGTGGCCCTTGAACGTTCGCGTTTGCGAGAACTCGCCGAGCTTGTGCCCGACCATGTCTTCGGTCACGTAGACTTTTAAGTACGATCGGCCGTTGTGGACGAGGAACGTCGACCCGATGAACTCGGGAACGATCGTGCAGTCGCGTGCCCAAGTCTTAATCGGTTCGCGATTTTGACCTTGCTTCACGACTTTGGCGAAGAGTCGCACATCGATGTACGGACCTTTTTTCAGCGACCGACTCATCCCCATTCCCCCACGACAACTGTGATCCGCTGCCACTGGCGTACCAGTATCGAACGGATTAATGTAGAAACACTGTCGCAATGTGGCCAGGAATTCTCAGTAGAATCCCCTGTAACCACGAATGATTAGCTACTCTTTTGGAACGGGCCAGCAGGTCGGCGACGGACGATTGCCTTGTTCGAGGGCTTCCGCTTATTGCGGGTCTTACCACCCTTAGCAAGCACACCACTCGGCGACGTCGGATGGCGTCCACCCTTCGACCGACCTTCGCCCCCACCCATCGGGTGGTCGACCGGGTTCTGCGACGTACCGCGTTGGTGCGGCTTGCGGCCTAACCAACGCTTACGACCGGCTTTACCCAGGCTGACGTTCATGTGGTCGGGGTTCGACACGCTACCCATCGTCGCTCGGCACTTGTCGGATACGCGGCGGACTTCTCCGCTCGGCATCGTGATGAGTGCCAAACCTTTATCGCGGGCACCGAGGACGGCCGCGCAACCGGCGGACCGACACACCTGACCGCCCTTACCGGGCATCAGTTCGATATTGTGAATCGTCATACCGAGCGGAATCTTCGAGAGCGGCATGCAGTTGCCGATCTTCGGTTCTGCGGTATCGCCCGACATCACCTTGTCGCCGGCCTTGAGGCCGTCGGGAGCAAGGATGTAGGCTTTGGTTTTCGTCTCATCCGCGTACTGGATGAGTGCGATACGTGCGGACCGGCAAGGATCGTACTCCACGGTGATGACGGTGGCTTCGATGCCGTCCTTCTTCCGCTTGAAGTCGATGATGCGGTACATCCGCTTGTGACCGCCACCCCGGAATCGCACGGTCACGATTCCCTGGTTGTTGCGTCCGCCTTTTTTCTTGATCGGCTTCAGCAGGGTCTTTTCGGGTGCGTTGACGCCGGGGTTCGTACACTCGGCGAAGTCCGACACGGAGCCGCCCCGGCGGCCTGCGGATGTCGGTTTGTAATATTTGATGCCCATTGAAATTCGCTCTCAGCTATCAGTGGTCAGCTATCCGCTCGAACCGAGTCCGCAAGCAGTTGGCCAGAACTACGCTGACCACTTGCAAATCATTCGCTAAAAGAAGTCGATCTTGTCTTCGACGTTCAGCGTAACGATCGCCTTCTTCCAGTCCGACTGTTTGCCGGGCTTGGCTCGGGCGCTCGTCTTCTTGCCTTGTCGCGTCTGCGTGCGGACCTTTTCGACTCGCACGTTGAACAACTCTTTCACGGCGGCGGCGATCTGCGCTTTGGACGCGATCGGATTCACCATGAACGTGTACGAGTTGTAGCGGGTGCTTTGGTGCGTACCCTTTTCCGTGACCAGTGGCCGAAGCACGATCTGGTACGGGCGCAGTTCGATGCCGGGCGTGCCGTGTTCGCAGGGCTGGCGCATTTCCAGCTTGCGAACGTATTTCTTCGGCCTGGGTCGCGTTTGCATGACTTATCCTTGATTCGCCGATCGAATCGATTACTTAGCAGCGGGTGGTTTACGAAGGCTTTCGAGAGCCGACTTCGTCAGAATCAGCCGCTTCTGCTTGAGTACGGTGTAGGCGTTGAACTCGCTGGCAGGAAGCACTTCCACGCCTTCGATGTTCCGGGCCGACTTGTAGACGTTTTGGTCGAGCTTATCGGTGCCGATCAGCACCGTCGTATCGAGGAGTGTCAGTTCGCGTTCTACACCGGCCTTGTCGGTCTTCTTGCCGATTTTCACCGACTTCAGGAAGCCCGTGACGACTTTGGTCTTCGGGGCGGCGACTGCGAACTCGTCGACGATGATCGCTTCTTTGTCCATGAACTTGCTGAGGATCGCCATGCGGGTGGCAGCGCGGACGGCTTGCTTCGGCAGGTGGTATTCGTAGTCGCGTGGCTTCGGGCCTTTCGCGGTACCGCCACCCCGTCGCTTGTTCGTCCGCTTCGTACCGGCGCGGGCATTACCCGTACCCTTCTGGCGGAAAATCTTCTTGCTGCTACCGGCGACTTCGCCGCGGCGTAACGTGTGGTGAGTACCAGCCCGTTGGTTGGCCTGATACATCAGGCACACGTCGTGCAGCAACTGACGGCTGATCTTGCCGCCCTTCGAGAACTCGGAAGGATCGATTTCGACCGTGCCAACTTGGTTGCCGAGCTTGTCGACGACGGGAACGACGAGCTTGCCCACCGCCTCATACACGAGTGGCAGGTCGGCAGGCTGTTCGGTCGTTGCGTGTTCGGTGGACATTGCTCTTGCCTTCGTAGCCGGTGAGTCGCTTCTGAATTCCGAAACTGGCTTCGTCGTTTTAGACGAAACGACCCGCATGGGTCTCGGCGTTATTCATCCTCGAGGACGATCCATCGTGCGATCATCCGAAGATGGCCGGGCCCTCGCGGGCAGTCGAACCGCGCTTTATACGGCGCGGCAATCACTCCGTCAATTCCCCGCGCCGATAACGCGGATCTTGATGTCCACTCCGGGCGGTAAACTCAGGCCTTTGTTCAAAGCCTCGATCGTCTTCCCCGTCGGCTGGAGGATATCGATCAACCGCTTGTGCGTTCGGATTTCGAACTGCTCTCGCGATTTCCGGTCGATGTGCGGGCTACGGAGAACCGTGTACCGTTCGATTCGGGTCGGGAGTGGGATCGGCCCGTGGACTTCGGCCCCGGTTTGCGTGGCCGTTTGTACGATCTCCGCCGCCGTCCGATCGAGGACTTCGTGGTCGTAACCTTCCATCCGGATGCGGATTCGTTCGTTGCCGGTGCCCGCCATGCCGACCTTCCTGCTTCGCTCGCGTAGTGTCCGTCATCCCACCGTAAAGTACGGTACAGGAAGGTATGGTTTTAGAGTAAACGATGAAGTCGTCAAGCAAATGCGCCAAAAACGCGCAGATTTCCTCCCAAATCGCGCCGTATTGTCGCGATGACTATCATGACTCTGGAGGACCACCATGCGTATTCTCGCGATCGCCATTGCTCTCGTTTCGTTTGCACCCAACCTTCGTGCCGACGACGATAAGCCGCTCGGCTACCCCGTTCCCGCCGTGTATCCGACGCCCGATGGCAAGCACACTTTCGCGCTCATTCCGCCGGTGTCGACGAATCCGAAACGTCGCGAAAACACTCAGCAGCAAGCCCTGCGCGAGAAATACCCGACGAGCGGGATGTACGCTCCGAACGTCGAGAAACCGCTCTGGACCGTCGACTGGTACGCCTACGATGCCTACCCGGCGAACGATGCGATTCACGTCGTGCGCATCCACGGTGACAGCCTACTGTCACGCCACTTCATCGGCGGTAGACGCCTGCCCGATGAAAAGGTTGCCGAGCAAATTGCGGCACCGGCGGTGAGCTTCTACGATTCCGGAAAATTGATCCGCACGTACTCGGTTCGCGAGATCGTCGGCAACCCCGATGCCCTGCCGCATTCGATCGAAGACGTGCTCTGGATGGCCGGTGCCGTCATCACCGTCGACGACAAACAGTTCGGCCTGACCACGCAAGATTCGCGACAATTATTCTTTGAATTGGAGACGGGCAAAATCGCAATCAACCGAGAAGCGGGGCTGGGAAATGCTCAAGTCTGGGCGATCCGATTCTCGCTACTCGCACTCGGAATTTCGCTGCTGGTGCTGCTCGGCGTGTTCATCTATCAGCAGCGAATGAAGCCGTGAGGAGCGGTCAGCGGTCAGCTTTCAGCGGTCAGCTTTCAGCGGTCAGCTTTCAGCCAACCGGCTCTTGTCGTTTTTTTGTAGCTGGGGTCTGTGACCCCGGCTCCGGCCTCATAGAGGCCAGCTACAAAAGCGGTCAGCTCAATCGGGTTCTTGTCGTTTTCTGTAGCTGGGGTCTGTGACCCCGGCTCCCCCGGCCTCATAGAGGCCAGCTACAAAAGCGGTCAGCCCAATCGGGTTCTTGTCGTTTTCTGTAGCTGGGGTCTGTGACCCCGGCTCCACTACAAAAGCTGTCGTTTTTTGTAGCTGGGGTCTGTGACCCCGGCTTCCCCGGCCTCATAGAGGCCAGCTACAAATGAAAATAATCGCCATCAGCCAATCGGTTCTGGCTGACTGCTGACTGCTGATCGCTGACTGCTATCAGCGACGCCGTCGCATCGAGCGCAATTGTAGCGCGATTAACCCGATGACGGCGATGGCGACTGCGATCCCGACGGCGATCAATTGGGACTGCGTGAGGCCGAGGTCGGCGAGCGTCGGTTCTTTTTTCGGTTCGTCGAAAATCGCTAACGCAACGTCTTCTTGTGGCACCACCGGAGGTAGTCTGGCCACTCGCCGTTTGATGTCCGCACGGCGTTCGACCAATCGCGTTCGATTCGATTGCTGACGCGACTCGACGAGGCTATCGAACAGCCGTTCCGCTTCGCGATACCGCCCTTCCCTCGCATATAATTCTGCCAGTAACCAGAACAAACGGTTGTCGTCCGGGTGCCACAATAGTAGCTGTTGCACGATGGCAATCGCGTCGGGTGGCGGCTCCGCAAACAGCGGGAAAACCGCTTCCTGGGCAGCGGGCGTTTTCGCGTCGGCCTCGCGGCGATGGATGCGCAACCAGTCGCGATAGTACGTCCGTTCCAGTTTCGCCAACCACATGCGCTGCTCCGCCGTCGTGCCCGCCAGATCGCTCGGAAGTGTCATTTCCAACTGAATTTCGTGCCAATTTATGGCTTCGGCCCATTCGCCGCGGATTGCGAATAGATGTGCGAAGTTCGCCACGATGCGGGTATCGGGTACACGTTCGCGGGCCAGTGGCGCGAGCGTCGTGCGGGCTTCGTCGTAGAGCCGGGCGCGCATCTGGTCGGCCGCACGGCCCGCAATTGCGGCGGGGGTCGTCGCCGGTTGACGTAGCCGAAGGAGTGTCGTTTCGCGGTCGGGATTTTTGCGATTCGGATTCGGGTCGCCGACGTTCGCGAGTTGGCCGAAGAAGATCGTCGCAAACTGCCCGCTATTGTCGGCGTTATACGAAAGTTCCTTGGCGTTGCCGTCGGCCTCGATCGCGAACGGGCACTTTTCAAACGGTGAATACAGCCCCGCAACCGCGGGCATCGCGATCGCGCCGACGATCATTAGCGCGAATGAAAATCGCGCACCCGATGACACCATCATGTCAGTTTTTGCTCGCGTCATGGGTACACGTCACGTTGGTGCTGATGCCGCCGCGCGGCGTCCACTTCGTTACCACAGTACAGCGTACCGGCTTCGCTGCCGTCACGAAATCGTCGAGCAACCGGTTGGTCACCTGTTCGTAGTAAATGCCCTGATTGCGGAACCGTTGCAGGTATAGCTTCAGCGATTTGAGTTCCACGCAGACGTTACCCGGCGTGTACGTGTAAACGATCGTGCCATAATCCGGCTGACCGGTCAGCGGGCAGACGCTGGTGAACTCCGGGCAGATGATCTCGATCGTGTAATCGCGGCCAATGCTCGGATTCGGGAACGTATCGAGTTGATCGGCGGACGGCGTTTGCGTGAAATCCATGCGGGAACCCGGTGCGAGTGCGTTAGTCTGCAGTCAGTCTTAGGCCGATACGTGCCGCGATTCCACGTCGGTATTTGTCGACTCCGGAATTCGCCGCGACGCGCAGGCTTTGCGAAGCGGAGCGCGGGGCACGAACTCTCATCCGACACGTGGTTGGTTGTGCCCCAACTTCAAGAAAACCGGCGGCAAGGTGAAGTCGAGCGCGACTCGCAAAGGCAAAGGTCGCGCGGCAACGGCGCTGCGATTGGCGGCGTGGTCGTTGTTGCGAAGTAAGAGT
>JAYVQG010000359.1:0-4053 GCA_043757025.1 Limnoglobus sp. | reverse complement strand
TCATTTTCCAGATCATGTGCGAAGTTACTTTCAGGCCCCATTCGTGCAATATGCCGCGGCAAATAACATGTGATGTTGTTCAAAGCCGAGGTAATAAGTTGGAGTACTCATCATGCGCAAGTTCGTCATCACTGCAATTCTGTTCATTTGTGCGATTTGCATTTCGCAATCGGCACTGCGCGCCGACGACAGCGAAGAGGGTCGTCGCGTTCAACGAGCCGTGTTGCATTTGCGCGATGAAGTATTCGACAATTGCATCGCCAAATTTCAGATGGAGTTTACGAATCTACGCGATGACAAGGTCGATCTGAGTGGGTTTGGCAAGTACCTATTTGCCAGACGCGATTCGCTTGCACTTTCTGATGTCTCAACGACGCTACGCGCCGGAGTCGAAAAAGATGGTCGACAGCGAAAAGAAACGATTTGAAGTCGGCAAAATTATGTATCGAAAGTCCATCGCTGCCTCGATGTTTCCTATTCCATCGTCAATACGGAACGAAAGATAAGCAGTGTCAGCTACGATCCAAAAGTAACATACACGAATTATTACCACGGTTTGACCAACGGCGTTTATCTCGACGGTGTACTGTCTTCATTTGAACCCTCTGCTGAAAACCTTGCGGACATTGTGAGTACGCGCGTACCGCTTATTAAGCGAAATACGGGTTCTTCGCTCGTCGCACAATACACAACCGAATATGGACTGATCGAAGCGACGCTCGAAAGAATTGCGAACCGGGATCGCCTCATCGAAGTGCGAATGACACAGTCCGCCAAAGATGTCTACACGCACCTTTCAAAAGGTGAAACACTCGCAGAGATGAAACAATCTGTCTTGCGAGAAACTCCCGGTGGTCTAACATCCGTCATCCAGGGCTTTCGCATTTCGTACGACGATACTTCCAAGCGACCATTGAGCGTTTTCACCGTCTTCAGTTCTTATGCGGCAGCGGGGAAAACCTGGAAATCGGATCGCGTACTTCGCCTCACCGAGTATCAAAAATGCAACAGTGACGCCGAGATCGAAGCACTGCGGATTCCGATACCCGAAGGCGAACGAGTCGGCTTGATGGATCCGGACAAAAAGGAGATTACCTACACTTATCGCAATGGCGATATTGTCCGGCAAGTCGATGGGGCGTCGCTGGAAGAAGTGGTTACCGAGGAGCGATTCCACAAGAAATTCGTGTACATCGTCGTTTCCGTCGTCGGCATCTTATGCATCGCGTTTGGCTTTCGGTATGCGTGGAAACGCTGGGCCATCAAGTCGAAAGGACCATCGCCATGAGACGTTGCGATCCATTTGTTATCGTCTGTTTCGTTGCGATCGTGGCAATCTCACCGTGCAGGGCGGCGGACCCTTTTCCCGTCGTAGTTGTGACCGATACGTTAGGAATGAACGATCAGTATTGCGGCCTCTATTGCGTGTTTCAAGCTGGGCGATTATCGGGTCGGAATGTCGATTTGGACAGACTGATCCAGCCCGAGCGAATGCATGGAGAATTCGGCAGCACCACGGCCGATCTCGTCGAGTGCTGTCGCGAGTTTCAAATCGCATGTCGGCCCATTCACTATGCATCGTATGCGGACATCTGTATACTTGGCGGACCGGTGATTGTATTGGTGAAGAACTGCCCGGAAGCGTCGCGCGCGAATCACTGGATCATGGTATTGTCGGCTCGTCCCGATTCGGCGGAAGTGTACGACCCGAGTTCGGGCGTGTTTCGCCTGTCGGCCGCCGAACTCCAGTCGATCTGGGGTGGTCCTGCGATTCTCATTCTCAAGTCGTCCGACGGGCCCGAAGTCGAAATCGTCTGGGTCGGCCTGAAAATCGTACTCATCGGCTTCACGCTCGGCAGCACGCTGTTGGTCGTGCGAACCCTCGCGCGAACTCGCTGGCACCCTGCAATCGTTCTCGTTGCGGCCGCACTCTTTCTGGCGATTGTCGCCCACATTTTCGATCCGGCAGGATTCGCCAACAATCGTCGGGCCGTCGAACGAATCGATGCGGTGTTTCATCCGCGCACCCCTACGATCGTCACTCCTGCGGACGTACTCGCGAACGCTTCGGAGTTCGTTTTGGTCGATGCGCGAACGCCACCCCAGTATCATTCCAGTCGCCTTCCCGCTGCAATGAACATCCCGATTACCTCATCGCACTGGCGGAACGAGCGACTGTTGAAGGACGTCCCTTCCGATTCGCGAATTGTCTTGTATTGCAATTCCAAAGACTGTTCGTGGGGCGATTCGCTGGCGAAATCGGCGATTTTCCACCGCTTCGCATCGGTCGCCGTCCTCGAAGTCGGCGTGAAGGGCTACGTCGAAGCCGGCGGGAAGTTGTCGCACGGTCGCCCATAACTCACATTGAAGATTTCCATGACAATCCCCGACAACAACCCGCAGACCCGTTCGCGATGTGCATCGTGGCTCCGCATACTTGCACACTTCGCCTCGCTCGGCGTGGCAGCGATGTTATTGATCTCGGCACATGCGAATCTCTTCAATGGCTATCAGTTACTACACAGTATTCTCGAATATCGTCTCATACCGACTTCACTTGCGGTGATCGTGGCCGTACTGTTGCCATACTTTCAACTGACATTGGGTGTGGCACTGCTTTTCCTGCCGTCCTTCCGGCCGTACGCCCTCGCGCTTTGCGTTCCGGTGTTTGCCATTTTCGTCTTCGTTCAATTGTCCGCACATTATCGGGGCCTCGATATTTCGTGCGGTTGTTTCGGCTCGGACAGTACGAAGATCGGCTGGAAGTCCGTCGGCATTGCGGGTGCCGGATTCGCGATGTGCCTCATCGGGTTCGTCGGCCCGCCGCGTTCGGCGAGACCGGCGAAAGCCGTCGCCAACCGCGTGGGGTTTACGTTGATCGAGTTGCTCGTCGTCATCGCCATCCTTGCGATTCTCGTCGGTTTACTGCTTGCGGCCGTGCAGAAAGTTCGTGCTTCGGCCGCGAACGCCGATTGCCAGAATCGCATGAAACAGATCGCGATGGCGACGCATCAGTACCACGGATCGAACGGGGCATTTCCTCCCGGCCTGAGCGTTCGCAACGACAACGGCAAAAAGCCGTACCTCGGTTGGACCGCAAGAATGTTGCCGTACCTCGAACAGAATCCACTTTGGGACGAGATCCAAATCGCGTTCGCAACCGACCCGAGTCCCCTCGTGTTTTACGGTCATGCGCCTCACGCGAAAATCCTCGCGACGCCCGTGAAAGCGTTTGCATGCCCTGCCGATGCACGAGTACCAGGACCTGGGCAAATCGGTTTTATCACGATTGCATACACATCGTATCTGGGTGTCGAAGGCACGAATCAGTATTTGCACGATGGCGTATTTTATCTCGACTCGAACGTGCGATTTGCGGATATCCGTGACGGCACCAGCAATACGCTCTGTATCGGCGAACGCCCGCCGCCGGCCGATCTCCGGGTCGGTTGGTGGTATCGCGGCTGGGGGCAAGCCAAAGAAGGATCGACCGAAATGCTCCTCGGCGTGCGCGAACGTAACGAGACTCGCTCGGAATGCGATGCCACGGGTCACTCGTTTTCACCCGGTCGCTTCGATCGGATTTGCGATGAGTTCCACTTCTGGAGTCCGCACCCCGGCGGCGCGAACTTCGCGTTCGCCGACGGCTCGGTGCGATTCTTGCGATACAGCGCCAACGACATCATGCCCGCACTCGCGACCCGCGCCGGCGGCGAAACGGAAACGGCCGAGTGACGGCGAGTGCGGCCCCAGTTTTCGCCGACCTCTTCCCGACTGGGGAGTCTGCTCGATGATGCACTTGCCGCTGCCGTGTTCTGGCCCGAATCGCCGCGATTTCCTCAAATTTGGCTCGGTCGCGCTCGCTTCGGCGGGGCTTTCGGGTGTGAACTCGTACCGCGCCGATGCCCGCACCGACGACACGAGTTCAAACGCACCGGCGGTGATTTTCGTGTGGCTCCCAGGTGGGCCACCGCACCAAGATACCTTCGACATGAAGCCGGACGCACCGGCGGAGTTTCGCGGGGCGTTCAAGCCGATCCCCACGAACGTGAC
>JAYVQG010000358.1:0-4055 GCA_043757025.1 Limnoglobus sp. | reverse complement strand
ACCGAGCCAAATTTGAGGAAATCGCGGCGATTCGGGCCAGAACACGGCAGCGGCAAGTGCATCATCGAGCAGACTCCCCAGTCGGGAAGAGGTCGGGTAAGATACACAGAGTGTAATCGGTCTTTGAACGAAGGTCAAATGCGAAAAATGGGGGGGGAGATTCCCAGAGTTCTCAGGAGTGAAATAGATGTTTTCAGTCGTAGTGCCAACGAAAATTCGCGTGCCCGTCATCTATTACCCGACACCACAAAACGCCTTCTCCGAAATCGTCAAGGCGACCGAAGACCTCCGAATTACGCTCGAAGCGGTGAAGCGAGAATCGTCAATTGCTCGTGCGTCAGGCGGTACGTCGTCCATTCGTTCATCGGTTTCGCGCCGAGCGATTCGTAGAAGCGGATCGCCGGTTCGTTCCAGTTCAAAACGGCCCATTCGAGCCGCCCGCAATCCCGCTCGCGTGCCCGTTCGACGACTTCCAGAAATAGCGCCTTTCCGTGCCCCTTCCCGCGACACGACGGCAGCACGAAGAGGTCTTCGAGATAGATTCCGGGCTTGCCGAGGAACGTGGAGTAGTTGTGGAAAAACAACGCGAACCCGATCGCTTCGCCGTTCTCCTCCGCGAGGAATACCTCCGCGTAAGGCCGCGTGCCGAACAGATGCTCGCGCAATCGATCTTCGTCGAGGACGACTTTACGTCAGCCGCAATCTCGGGGCGAATCATGCGGCGCTACTTCCGTTGCGAAAGGTATTCGAGTAGATCGGCCGCCTCTTGTGCCGTGAAGTCGCGCAACAACCCGGCGGGCATCAGCGAGATTCGCGAGGCGTCGATCGATTCCAGATCGTCCGCTGCCACCGTGATGAGTTTGTTGAGCGCGTCCTTCAGCACGATGGTTTTCGCGTCGCGCTTCACGAGCAACCCCGTGAACGATTGCCCCGACAGCGTGCGAACGAGGTACGACTGGTACGGCAGTTCGATTCGCCGCGACGGCTCGAGGATGCTTTCGAGCAGATGTTCGCGGGTGCGAGTCTTGCCGATCTGCGATAAGTCCGCGCCGATTTCGATGCCTTTGCCCTCGATCTTGTGGCACGTCATGCACTGGCTTTTCGTGGCTGCAAACAGCACCTGCCCGTTGGCGGCATCGCCCGTCAGTGCCAGAATTGCACGCGGTCGTGGGTTCGCACCGAGCGTCTTCGGCTTGCCGTTCGATGGCAAATACCCTTCAAAAAGATCGCGAACGTGCCCAGGCGGTAACGTGGCGACCACGGGCATCAGGTCTTTGACTTCGCTGTTCGTGAGCTGCTTTTCGCCGATGTTCCGCGCCAGCGCGAGTGCGTGGATCGGATTCGCGAGCGATTTCGCATACCCGGCCGCCGTGCGTTCGTTCCGCAACGTATCGGCTGGCTCGGTGGTGTGCGGCAACCCGTCGATCCACTTGCGAACGAGCGACAGCCCCGCTTCGTCGGGGAGTTCGGCCCCCATGTGCGGCATCCGCCCGGTGCCGAACTTCGCCATGCGGTAGTACAACGTGCTGCGGTCCGGGTCGCCGGGCGCGACGATCTTCGCATCGGGCAGGTCGAACGTGCCCCGCACCGGCTTCGCGTCGATCAGCTTCTTGTTCAGCAAATCGCCCTCGGCGTGCAGTTCGAATTCGACGACACCGCCGCCGCCACCGAGCCGATGGCAGTGCCCGCAGTTGGCGTGCAAATAGGCTTTCGCACGGTCGTTGACGGGGGCTTTCTCGTCGTGCGGGTTCGCGTGATGCTTGAGCTTCTTCAGTTCGGCTTCGGTGTAAACTGCGGCCGGTTTGTTGTCGTTGCCGACGCGATCCATCAACCCGAACTCGCCGAGCCACGATAGCTGGTTCTTCGTCCCGGCGACGGTTTGTACGGGGCGGTTCAACTGTTCGCGGTTGAAGCCGAGGGCGTATTCGGCCCACGTGCTATGGCACTGCATACACTGCACGCGGCTGGCGTACGTCCACGTCTGGTCACGGGTGCCACCGGGATAACTGTCGTCTTTTACCGTGAACGATTTCTCCGAGCCATCCGCCGGGACGAGGTCGGCATCGGTTTGGTCGTCGCGCCAGGCGTAGGTGTACGCCTGCCAGTTATCGCCATCGAAGTGCAGAATCTGCGTTTCGAGCCGTTTGTTCGTGGCCGGATTCCCGCGTTCCAGCTCGATCGAGATCGTCTTCGCGAGTACGCCATCTTTCGGCAGGTGAATGTGGTACGGTCGCCACGTGACATCGCCCGTTGGCGTTTTCTTGTTGGCGAAATCGGTCGCGACCGACGTACCCGGCAGGCCGAGCAGATACTCCGAAGTCGTGTAATCCTGCCACTGATGCGCGATGATCTCGAACGGGTAGACACCCGTGGCGGGCGCGTTCGCTTTCACCGATGAGAGCAAGCCGCTCTGCGAAATCGTGCGTGGGAACTTCGTGCGATCCTGTGCCGCAACGGGGTTCTTCTCGAAGGTGAAGATCGTTCCCGCGTCGTAGTCCACGGCGTAAATTTCACCCGCGTTGTCTTCGCCGAACGCGACGATGCGGATGCTCGCGGCGACGATGTCGTCGTAGCCCGTCACTTCGCCGTTCTTGACGGTTGCGGTCCAGATTCGCCGCGTCATCCAGTCGCCGAAGATGTACTTTCCCGCGAGTTCCGGATGCTTTTTGCCGTGATAGACGTACCCGCCGGTGATACTCCCCGCTACGGCGTGCGACAGTTCGATCGCGGGTGGTCGGATCGGCGTCGGCCCGATCTTCACGTCGCTGTAAACCGATTTACCTGCCTCGACGATGCTCCAGCCCGAGTTGCCGCCCTTTTCGACTTTGTGAATCATCTCCCACGATTCCCAGCCGACATCGCCGACCCACAGGTCGTTCGTGGCGCGGTCGAAGCTCATTCGCCACGGGTTGCGGAAGCCGTACGCCCAGATCTCGCCGCGGATCGGCTTGCCGTTGTGCGACTGGCCGACGAACGGGTTATCCTTGGGGATCGCGTAGTTCAGACCGGCGTCTTTGCGGTTGATGTCGATTCGCAGAATCGACGCGAGCAAGTCCGAGACATCCTGCCCCGTCTTACGCGGGTCTGGCGGGCTGGGCACTTCGCCGTCGCCGGTGGAGATGTACAGGTAGCCATCGTTGCCGAAGTGCAAGTCGCCGCCGTTGTGCCCGCCTTGCAGATACGTGAACAGCAACTCTTCGCTCTTGAAATCGATGCGGTACGGCTTCGCATTAGGTAGCTGGAATCGCGAGACGCGCGTGCCGTTGTCGAGGTTCGGCGATTTCTTCGATTTGAGCGTGTAACAGACGAAACACTGGCGATTCTTGACGAAGTCCGGGTGGAATACGAAGCCGTACACCGATTCGACTTCGTCCGCACCCGGCGTGGGCTTGAAGTCCTGAACTTCCTTTTTGAAGTCGATCAGCAACTCGGCGGTCGCGTCCGGGGAGTTCTCGAAGCTCCAGAGCTTGCCGTCCTGCTCGCCGACGCACAACCGGTTCGTGCCCGGCATGTTGACGAGCAAGAGCGGGTGGTTGAATTTCAGCTTGGGGAACGGGTTGACGCTCTTGAACGCCGGTGCCGCTTCGGGGCTGCCCGTGATTTTGGACGTCGTCCACGGCAAACGTTTCGGAGCATCCTTCGGTTTCACGGCCTCTTCAGCGAGCGCAAAATAGCCCACTACCGAGATCATTGCCACGAAAACCACCGCGATGCGGATACGCAACATCATAAGAATCGCCTGCGACGGGAGAGATGGTGAATTCGTCTCAGTTTAGTCGGAGTGAACCCCGATGGCACGGGCAATTCTGAAAACCGAATGTAGAGCACGCGGCTCGCGTGCTGAATAATTCACCTTGGGATTTCCAGACAGCAAATGACCACGTGCCATTCTCGACGATGGCACGTAAAAAACGTGCCCCACGTTACAGTTCTGGCCGGAATCGTGCCAGCCCGCACCCCACGGCAATCGCGCCTAAATCGCTGGGAATTCGCTTAGTCTCACGTTTGTCAGAGTGTCGGATCGTTGCTTCGGATCTGGCGCGGAGGTCGCGTTG
>JAYVQG010000357.1:0-4061 GCA_043757025.1 Limnoglobus sp. | reverse complement strand
TGGAATCATTCCCGATTTCGGAATCAACCTAACCAACCAACGACTTACGTCCGATTTCGCCCAATTCCAATCACGCCGGAACCAAATTTTTAGTGGTCTTATTTGGCAAAACTGCAACCGGGTTTTGTACCGTGCCTAATTTTCAGCAGACATTCATCATTTAGACAGGTACGTTGATCGGAAAAGTCTGGCTCATTTGTCGGGATGAGTGCATTTACCGTACGTTTCGTCCCAAACAACCGAGCCGACTGGATTCCATTCGCCGTATTCACTCTGTTTCTTCCCCGTAGCTACAATACCGTTACACAAACGGGAGCCGACATATGCCGAAGAAAATGCGTTCGCGGGCTGCATCACCGAAGACCGTTGGAGGGATCCTCGGCGTCGGGCTGGATAACTCCGATGACGAGAAGCGGGTGACGCGAACCGAAGAGATGGTGCTTCTCGGCGGTTCGCGGGAAACGCACGAACGGATGCAGGAGACTGCGATTCGCTTCAGCGAGAGTCTGGAACAACGCGGCAAACGGCTCGAAGAAACTTCGGTGCAAGAAGTCGTCGATCTGTTGCGTGAGGCGTCCGAAAAAACCAAGTGACGGTCAAACCCTTTTCTCACTTTGGCGAATAGCCGTTCGCGAAACCTTTCCCCGCTATGTCAGGTATCTATTGACGAGGGTTCCCGTGGCCGACGCTGCCGATACCGAGCTTGTCCGTCGCTGTGCTAGTGGCGAAGTCGGCGCAATGCGGGAACTCGTGCAACGATTCCAAGACGATGTTTTCGGCATAAGCGTGCGAATGCTACGGAACGCCCACGATGCGGAAGATGTCTCGCAAGAGGTGTTTCTGCGGGTATTTCGCAGTTTGCACCGCTGGGATCGCGAACGACCGCTGCGGCCATGGGTACTAACGATTGCGGTGAATCGCTGTCGCACGGCACTCTCGAAGCGGAACAAACTGCCGGAGCTGGTCGATTATTTGCAAGAGTCCGCCGCCGCCGTGCCCGACACCGATGGCAACGAATTGACGGTCGAGATTCGTGCGGCCGTCGAGGAACTTCGGCCCGATTACCGCGAAGTGTTCGTACTGTTTCACGAACGCGGTCAGAGTTATGAGGAAATTTCCGAAGTCGTCGACCGGCCCGTTGGCACGATTAAAACGTGGCTCCACCGAGCACGTGCCGAGCTTCTGGACCGCCTGAAACGCAGGGGTTTCGTCCCGCCCGAACCGACTCGCGCGAAAGCGCCGTGAACCTATGAACGACTTGAATCTCAACACGAACTCCGCCGACTGCGAACGCATCGCTGCGTTGGTGACTCGCGTACTCGACCGCGAAGCGGTTTCGGAGACGTTAGTCGACGATTCGCACTTGGTCGATTGTGCAGCGTGCCGAGAGATGGTCGCCATCGCCGAACAATTCTCGTTGCCAACGCCGAAGCCTTCGATGCTGTTTACAGAGCGTGTTGTCCGCGCCGCGGACCGCGACTTCCGGCAACGTCGGCGGACCCGCTGGATGGTGCGAAGCGGCGCGATGGCAATGGCGGCCTCGGTGTTGGTGTCCGTGGTGGCTATGAAACCGTGGGCAGCGAAACCGAATGAGATCGTGCAAGTTCCAGAAGTGAAATCGACCGTGAAGCCGGTGAAGATCGAGCAATCGTTCGCAGAAGCGGGTTCGGCGTTCGTTTCGATCACGCGGAAAGCGACCGATCAGTCGTTGGCCCCCGCCGTCAACTGGATCGCCAGCCGCGATGCGACTGTGCCTGCCGAACGCACAGAAATTAGCACTCTGGCGAACCTGCCGAATGCAGCGAAAGATGGCATCGAGCCGATTACGAACACTACGAAACGTGCGTTTAATCTGTTTGTCCGCGATGTCGCCGGTTTGACTGCGACTGGCAAAATGAAGTCGTAACCCCAACGCGGATCGCCAATGCGAGTTACCCGATACGCCACTCTCTTTTTCGTCGCGTTGGCCTTCCTGCCGATGGCCCGCGCCGCGAACCCGGTACGCGACGAGCTGCTGAAACTCGTACCGCCCGACACGGCAGTTTGCCTCGTAGTGCAAGGTCTGCGCGATCGTGCCAAAGCGATCGGAGAATCGCCCTTTTCAACGTGGGTGGCCGATAAATTCGCCCCGCTCGTTAACGCATCGGGTGATATTCAGAAAATTCGCGACACCGAAAAAATCCTGACCGCAATTCTCGGTATTAGTACTGCTGACCTGCGCGACGAACTCCTCGGCGACGCGATCGTTCTCGCGTATCAACCGGGGCCGCCGGGCAAACCGGAAGCGGAGAGCGGTTCGATTCTGTTGAAGGCACGCAACCCGGAAACGCTTCGCAAACTCATCGACAAGTTCAACGCGGCACAGAAGGATGGCGGTGAACTGACCGAAGTGGTCGAACGCACGCACCGCGAACGGACGTATCAGCGGCGCGTCAAATCGAACGGCAAATCCGAGTTTTACATTCTCGATGGTGGCTTGTTTGTGTTCGCAGCACAAGAATCCGCAATTACGGCGGTTATCGATCAGCAACTCGCGCCAGCGGCCAGCGTACCGCGCGTCGCCAAGGCGATTGCGGATCTCGGCGTCGCCGATGCGTTCCTCGTCTGTTGGGTGAATCCCCGTCGGCTCGATGCGGAGATTCTTGCCCACGCGAAAGCGGCTGAGGAGCCGAAAGACCGTGCGGCACGGGAGCAAGTTCGCAAGTTGTGGTCGGCAGTCGATCAATTCGCGATTTATCTCGATGTGCATAGCGATCTCGAAATCGGTATCGCCGCCACGTACCGTGCGGAAGCAATGCCGCCCGAATGGAAGAACGCCTTCGACGCTGCCCCTGCCCGTTCGGCGCTGTGGCAGTCGATCCCCGACGATGCGATGTTCGCGATCGCCGGCCATGCCACGGCGAATCAGATTATCGGCTTAATGTTGTCGTTTTCACCCGAAGCGGACAAGCTATCGGCACGCAAAGAAATCGAGAAAGCGCTGGGTGCAATTGTCGGCAAAGAGAAACTGCCTGCCGTGCTATCGGGTGTTGGCCCGGATATCGCGATCTGGGCGGCGAAGCCGAATAAAGGCTTCTTCCCCGCGATCGCGATGGCGGTGCAAGTCGATGCGACCGACCCGGCAGTGCCCGTTGCGGTGAAGAAAGCGGTCGACTTTTACGCGCAGTTCGCCCAGTTCGAGTACAACCGCAAAAACGACGACGCCATCGAGCAAATCGACGACAAAACCGGCGGTTGGGACGTGAAATCGTTCGCCAACCCGAAGCGGTTCCCGCCGGGCGTCGAACCGGCTTACACCATGAAGGATGGCTATCTCCTCTTCGGCAGTTCCCCCGCCGTTGTGCGGTCGTTTGTCGCACCGACGATGCGTGAAAGTGCCACCGCCGATGTGCCACTCGTACGGGTTTCCGCCACCGCCGTTCGCGAGTATCTCAAAATGCATCAGATGCCCGTGGTTCAGTGGCTATCGGAAGTGCAATCGCGGCCGGTCGACGAACTTCAAAAGGAACTCAAATCGCTGAGTGACATACTCGAAGCGTTCGACCGCATCGAACTCGTCGTTCGCGGCAACGGCCAGAAAATCCGCCTCGGGTTGAAAGTGAAGTTCGTGCAATCGCTGGAAAAGTTGGCGAAGTAAATCGACGTAAGTCACAATTGCGGACACTCCAAAACTGGTTTTTGGGGTGTTTTTTCGTCTCATAAATGCCACTTTTCGATCGGCTTTTGCTGATTTGTTTCGGGCGATTTTGCCGTAACGGTTACTGCTGTTGTGGGTTACGCCGATGGTCATTCGATTGGCTCGCCGCCGTAAGTACCGACCAAAAATCGACCGGACGCGACACAAAATCGACCGACCACGACATCCTCACGACACTTCGCGACATTCTCACGACACTTGGAGACACTTTCACGACACTTCACGACGCGATGCAAAAGTCGACTTACGTCAAATTGCCTATTACTTTTTGGGCACGGTTCAAAACCCGGTTGCAGTTTTGCCAAATAAGACCACTAAAAATTTGGTTCCGGCGTGATTGGAATTGGGCGAAATCGGACGTAAG
>JAYVQG010000356.1:0-4066 GCA_043757025.1 Limnoglobus sp. | reverse complement strand
TCCGTAGCCATAGCCACCTCTTCCCTCTTCCCTGAAGTGCTCATTAACTTACAGAAAATGTCGAATACACGGAATAGATCTTGGACGGGTACTAAGTGCCATCGAGGTTCGCGTCCTCGAACGTGCTACCCGTTAAAGTGGCGTTGGGTACATCGCGGGCTTCGAGGCATTCTGTGAAGAGACGACGACGACGGGACTTTGGCATCTGGCACCTCAAACTTCAGAACGAAGGGGGCAACTGAAGGTAAGACGAAAGTCTTAGCCTAATCGATTGATGCGTAATCGGAATCGCGATTCTTCGTGGCAGTCGGAAGAACTAATGTAGCAATCTGTCTCAACGGCATATGGAATGTGCCACCGCGTTCACTCTTTCCGTCACCTCGATAATCGGTTATCCATAATACATATAGCTATCCCCACACTCTTTCCCCGATGCGCACATATGAACGTGACTCTCGACTACGGCAAAACGGGCTTGAACGTGACCCTGCCCGCGGATCGGTTGATCGCCCCGCCACTGACGATTCGCGATGCGGTTCCCCTCACGGATACCGTTGCGGTTCTCGAAGCGGCACTCGCCAACCCGATTGGCACGAAGCCGCTGTTCGAGTTGGCGCAGGGCAAGAAGACGGCGTGCATCGTCATTTGCGACATCACGCGGCCGGTGCCGAACAAGCTGATTCTGCCGCCGATGCTGCGAACGCTCGAAGCCGCCGGGGTACCGCGCGATGGCATCACGATCCTGATCGCCACGGGATTGCATCGCCCCAACGAAGGCGACGAACTCATCGAACTCGTCGGCGAGGAGATCGCCAAGAGCTATCGCTGCGTCAACCATCACGGCAAAGTTCTGCACGAACACGACTATCTCGGCACCACCGAAATGGGCGTGCCGATCTGGATCGACAACCGCTACACCACGGCGGAACTGAAGATCACCACGGGCCTAATCGAACCGCATCTCATGGCCGGTTACAGCGGCGGTCGCAAGCTGATCTGCCCCGGAATTGCCGCACTGGAAACCGTGAAAATCTGGCACGGGCCGAAGTTTCTCGAACACCCGAAGGCCGATTGCGGCATCCTCGAAGGCAACCCCGTTCACGAAGAAAACACGCGGATCGCACTGAAAACCGGCTGCGATTTCATCGTCAACGTCTGCATCGACGGCAAGCGCCGCGTGACGTGGCTCGGCGCGGGCGACATGATTCAGGCGTGGGAAACCGGCGTCGCGTTCTGCCGTGAAGTCGTGAAGGCCGGCGTGCCGCAAGAGTGCGATGTCGTCGTCACGAGTTGCGCGGGCTACCCGCTCGATACGACGTGGTACCAAGCCGTAAAGGGCCTGATCGGCGCGCTGCCGATCGTCAAACAGGGCGGCACCATCGTCCTCGCCGCGAGCCTGACCGAAGGCCTCGGCAGCCCGGAGTTCCAGGAACTCATCCGCGACAACCCGGACCTACAGAAGTTCAAAAAGCGCATCATGGAGACCGATTATTTCGTGATGGACCAATGGCAACTCGAAGAGTTGTGCAAGGTCGTGTCGAAGTGCCGCGTGAAAGTGGTCACGCACGGCCTCGATGCCGCAACGCTGAAGCAATGCGCCGTCGAACCCGCCGCGAGCGTGGAACAAGCCATCGCCGAATCGCTCGCCGAGTACGGCCCACACGCGACGCTCGCCGTGATCCCCAAGGGGCCATACGTGCTGGCGTACGTGATCGGCGCGTAAGCATTGGTTATTCCAGCTCCGCCGCTTCCTCTTCGAGCATGGCGTCGTATTCGGCGGTTTGCACCCAGATTTTGATGCAGTGTGCGGCGACGATCAGGAAGCCGCCGTACCAGAGCCAGGTGAAGCGGAAGAGGTTGTGCCCGAAGTTGCCCATAAACAGTAGCAGCACGACGCCGGTGCCGACGGCGGATGCCACCTGGAACGGGAAACCCGTGGCTTCGTCGCCGTAGGCGCGGCGGATGCGAGCGATTCTGCGCGTGTTTTTCCAGAACGAAAAAACGATACTGCCGAAGGTGACCGCACCCATCGTGCCGAGTTCGCCGAGGAGTTGGCCGTAGAGGTTGTGCGATTCGACCTGGCTCTTGGTGGCGGGTCGCCAGGCACCGGGTCCAACGCCGGTGAGCGGGTTCGAGGCCCACAAATCGAGTCCCGTCATCAGTCCCAAGATACGGCCCTCGCCCGACTCTTTCGCATTTTCCGGCCCGACATCGGAATCGATAATCGTCTCGAACCGCGTCTGCAACGATTCGGGAAGGGCTGCAAACGCGATCGGCGACAGTGCCGCAAGCAGGATAATCCACAGCCAGCCGCGACGGATCTGGAACGCGACGAGCACCACCCAAAAGAGCAGCCCCAACAACGACGACCGCGACCCCGTGAGCAGTATCGCCGTCGTCGACATGGCGAAGTAACCGACGAGCAACAGCTTGCCCCAACGCCCGCCGATGCCCGTCCGCCAAAGTGCCACAATGAACGGCAACGCGAAGACGATGCTCGCGCCGAAGCTGTTCGGGTCGCCGAGCGTGCTATCGACGCCGATCATTCGCGAAATGCCCATGCGATACGTATGACGCCCGCCGATGTACTCGCGGAACGAGTGCATGAGGTACAGGCCCATTACCGACATAAAGCCGACGACCATCCGCTTCAGGCCCTTTTCGTCGTGGACCGTCGTCACGAGCAGCACGTAGAAGACGAGGACTTTGAAGTAATCTTCGATGAGCGGCTGACTGCGTTCGGACCACGGACTGATCGCCCAACAGGCGAGGACGGCAAACGCGAATGCGGCATACGCGAGATGTTGCGAGTTGCTGATCCAACGCTTACCGGGACAGAGAAACCACGCGGTAATGGTGCCGAGCATGTAGATGCGCTCGAAGCGCATATCGCCGAGAATCGGCCAGACCTCGAACGGCCGGTCGATGAACAAGAACATGTAACCGATCAGCAGCCAGTGCATCGTATCCATCCGTGGATCGCGTGAAGAGCGAGATGCTAACGCTTTTTGCGGCGTGCCGGAAAGGCCAAATCGTGCGCGTCGTTCGGTAATTGGTAGACTGACTGCAATCTCACGCCTGATGTTCTGCGGATGCGTATCATGTCGCTCCGCAATCTGACTCTCGTGCTAATCGTCGCGATCGGCGGCTCGCTCGCGCTGGTTGGCCAGGAGGCCAAGCCGTATTTACCCTAGGCAAGTCGGTCAGCACCACATAGCTTGACAATTCGCTGATACATTTACCGCTCTTTAGCTGCGGAGGTTCGCAGATGCGTTTGCAAAGCATCAAATACGAGGAATTTGAAGGTGGCGACCAGGAGTGGATTCTGGAAGGCTTAACCCTTGGCTCCATCAACCTCCTGGTTGGCAAAAATGCCACGGGCAAAAGTCGCACGTTACGAGTGATCGTTGGACTGGCACAACTGTTATGCGGTCTACGTTCCCCTGCCCATTTCAGCACAGGAAAATACGAGGTGTGCTTTCAAAATGGAAAAGATGATCTCAAATATCAGTTTCACTTTAAAGACAAGGAAGTGTTGACCGAATCTTTGACCGTGAACGGAGATACAAAGCTACAGCGTGCCGAAGGTGGTGAAGGAACGATCTATGCTGAGCGAGTGAATAAAGGGATGGACATCGAGTTTCAAACCCCTCAGGATGAACTTGCTGCATTCGTTCGGCGGGACTTGAAACAGCATTCTTTTCTGGAACCCCTTCACATCTGGGCATCCTCCGTTCGTCATTACGAATTTGGTACATCACTTGGGAAAGAGAATTTCGCGATTCAGGTCAAAAAAGGCGGTTTCGTCGCGGATGGCAAGAATGCCTCAGAAATTATCGGCGTGTTTCAACGAGCGAAAAGAGACTTTCAATCGACCTTTGCAGATTTAGTGATTAAGGATATGGCGAAGGTCGATTACCCGATAACAGAAATTGGTATCAGACCTCCTGTTTCTATTCAATTCGAGCGGGTGTAATCTCGCCGTTGCGCTCGTTTCGTGCAATTTTCGTTTGGTATGCCGCATTGCGACTCGGGAGTTCGTTCCCCTTTTCAACGACAGCGTCCG
>JAYVQG010000355.1:0-4068 GCA_043757025.1 Limnoglobus sp. | reverse complement strand
GGCTTCCGGGGTCACAGACCCCGGCTACAGTAGGCTTCCGGGGTCACAGACCCCGGCTACAGTAGGCTTCCGGGGTCACAGACCCCGGCTACAATAAGAGGAGTCAGTACCATCGGGCGAAGGTCACCCATTTTCCGTTTGCAGGTCGGCAGGCAGGCGTTCGCGGAGCAGTTTCAGGCCGCGATGCAGCAACCCGCGTAAAGAGCCGTTGGTGAGTCCGAGTTGCGTGCCGATCGTTTCCGCGTCGGCCCCGGCAAGATAACGCAACGTGAGGGGCAACTGATATTCTTCGGGCAGCGAACGCAATGCCGAGAGAACCTGTTCGCGTCGTTCGTTCTTTTCGAGTTGCTCGCCGGGTGTCGGCTCAGTGGAGGCCACGAATGACAACGTGCTGTCATCGCGTGTCGGCGTCAGTCGCTTTTGCCGCGAATGATGCCGTGCATCGTCGGTGAGCGCGTTGCGGGCAATCGACAACAACCACGCACGAAACCCGTCCGGCGACCGCAGCCGATGCAACGACCGAAACGCGAGCAGGTAGGTTTCCTGCACCAAATCTTCGGCTTTGTGGACGTTACCGCACTCCAGTATCAGGCGTGCGTAGACCAATCGCGACGTGCGACGAATGAGCTCCTCGAACGCGGCTCGGTCGCCGGTATCGCGAGCACGGATAACCATCGCGGTGTCGTCGTCGCTCATGTGTCCCTCGGTAATAGAGACGCGAACGCTCGGCCCCGCGCACGGAGATTTTGGAAATGAGTGCAACAATTAGTCGAAGTCGCCACCGCCGATGGGGATTTGTCGCACCATCGGCGGTGCTTGGTCGAAGAGTTCCATGAACAGCGCCACTTTGAGATCGTTCGGGATCTGCGCGAACCGCGTTTGATCGTAGAAGTTTGGAAGCATGTAGACTTGGCTATCGAAGGCTTCGCCCTCGGGCGTCGTACGGAGCCGGAGTTGCCAATTCACTTTGTAACTGGAGATTTTCTCTTGTTGCGGCACGATGGTGTAAACGAGTTCGATGTGGGCGTTTTTATCTTGTGGCGGGATCGCGAAGGCAACGAGTTCGGTGCCGATATACGTACCGAGCGTGTCGGCGAGATCGGTACGCGAAGCCGATGTGCGGGTCGTTGCCATCGCGTCCAGATCGGGCGGCGATTTCTCGGTCACATTGAGCGATAGCACCGGCGAACCGGCGTCGCGCAGGCCGTTGAGGATTTCGACGAATCGCGCTTTCACCGCTTCGTCTTTGACGTTCGTTTTCACGCGGAGGATTGGCGGTTCGTATAAGGCACTCAGCAACTGTTTCGCTTCGTCGCGGTGCCGCGTGTTGCGGTCGTCGAGCAAATAGGCACGTAGCCCCGGCGCGCCGTGCGTCTTGGCATCGTTGAAGGCGAGCGTGTCCTGGAGCGGAGTCATCGCGGCCATCGATGCGAAAAAGATCGCGACGCCCGCAATCAGAATCGCGATGTACGGCAACAGCCCACCGGACGCGCGATTCGTTTTCTGCGGCTCGACGGGCAGCGAATCGACCGCACTCTCGATCTTGAGTTCTTCGGGCACATCGCCGGCGGCGACGACCGATTTCGCGACGATGCCGAGTTCGTGCAACGGCAGGTTCCGCCACTGTTTATCGTCGTGCGTTTCGAGCCACTCGATCGCATCGTAGTAGCTCTTCACGTACTCGGCTTTGCGTAAATTCTTCAACGCGACAGCCAATCGGCCCTCGCCGCCGAGGTCGAACGTCAGCTTCGACGACGAGTATTGGCCGTTGGAAGTGTTGTGCTTCAACGAGACGTCGTCGAACTCGGAAATATCGGTAACGGTGATCTCCTCACCGTTGACTTGGTAAACGTGCGTGGGATCGAAATAAGTGTAGAATCCAGCGAATTTGGACGACGACCCCGCCAGCCAGCGGCGGAACGCATACACGAACAGCCAGCCGCCGAGAAGCACCGAGGCCGTCACGAGCATCGCCACCGCCGAGGCATTCTTCGACGAGAACAACGCGACCATAACACCCATAAAGCCGATGATCGGCCCGAGGATGAACGCGATGATCGGCCAGAAGTTATTGACCTTCACGAACACGCCGGGGGTCTTGTTGCCCACCCGTTTGGCGACGGTACGCAGGTAGTCGCGCGTCTCGGTATCGAGTTCGACGAACTGGCAGCGGAACTGTTTCATCGGTCGCCCTTTCGATCAATCGCTCATCTGATGCGGAACGAATCGACTCGTATTTTGCGTGACGATTTGGCCGTCTTCGCGGATGCCGATGCCGCACGCCCAGCCGTTAATCATCCAGCTTCCGACGATCGGGAATCGACCGTCGAAGCTCTTCAATGGGAACAGTTGCTGGTAGACGACATCGCGATCGACCGAGTACGGCCCATCGGTTTCGAGAACGACTTCGCCGCCGCGCACGACCTGAATGTTCGCGCCTTCGCGGGCATGAATCGGCTTGCGCACGTAGTCGACGCCTTCGGGTTCCTCGAACCACGCGGGCAGCAAGTACGGCGACTCGGGGTTCATCTGGTACAGCAGCGGCAAGATCGACTTGCAACTCAGGATCATCTTCCAGGCCGGTTCCATCCAGATGGTTTTACTGGTCGGCACATGTTCGCCGAACGATTCGCGCGACATCCACTCCCACGGGTACAGCTTGAAAATTCGTTCGATCGGCTTGCCCGACCGGTTCGTGAACAGCTTCCGTTGCCGATCCCAACCGATGCCTTCGATGTCCAGGTACTCGGTCTGGAACCCCGCCTGTATTGCGGTATCGCGCAGGTATTCCACCGTGATGTAATCTTCGACGACGCCACTCATCGCCGCGAAGTGGATCGGCGTATCGTCGGCCTTGTGGAGTTCCTTCCAGCCTTCGATCAGTCGCTCGTGAATGCTATTAAATTGGTCGCCGCGATCGTCGACATCTTTCAGCCAGAACCATTGTGCGACCGACGCCTCGACGAGTGCGGTCGGCGTGTCGGCGTTAAATTCGAGCAGCTTCGGCGGCCCGTTTTCATCGTAGGCGAGGTCGAACCGACCGTAGATCGACGGGTGTTCTTCCTCCCAACTTTTGATGACGAGTTCTTCGTAAGCAGGGGGGATGAGGAAGAGGCCGAACATGCGTTCGTCGATCACGTGCTGGACGAGTGCCATACACATGTCGTAGATGGCGTAACTGGCGCGCTCGATAGCGTCAATTTTGCTTTTGGCAAAGACGTAGCAGGCCGACTCGTCCCAGTACGGTTCGTCGTTGATGGTGTGGTAGTGCAGCCCGTATTTTTCGACGCGCTTCTGCCAGTTCGGTCGCGGATCGAGCGTTCGACGGTGCATCGGTTTAGCTCCCAGCAGCGGACCGACCGACGCCACCGAACCCGCCGCGGGACACCGGCCCCGAGACTGCCGCAGATCGCCCACCCGCCGCCCCGCCCGTGTAGCCCGAGCTATGCATAAAAAACAGCATGTAGCCGGGGTGGGAGCGGTAGGTACCGTTACTATCGCGTGTGCCGCCGCCGACGCGCTCCGCTGCCAGTTCGTTCGCTTTTTGTTCGAGTTCCACTTCCGGCGACGAGGCCAGGAAGTACCCTGCCGTCAGGATGCTCGAACCGAGCAGAACGAGGGAGAATTCGCGACTCATCCGGGTCATAGTTCGACCTCTTCAAAGACAGGAGAATGTCCTATCGCATTATGCTAGTATGAAATACGCCAAATAGCGATAGGGATTTTAGAGTATCGCTCCAATCGCGGCGATTTTGGGTGGCCGGTGTTTGATTCTTGCCAGACCCGTTAGCCCGACGCGCTAGCGAGGAATTTATCATTTCTGCGATAATGTGCGTATTCCTCGCTGGCGCGTCGGGCTAACAATCCGATAAGAATTTTAACCGCTGAGGTCGCAGAGAACGCGGAGTAAGAACTCTTGATTTCATTTCAGTCTACACGATTTCGCAAAGTCAAACAATCGCAGGCGATTCGACGTAAGTACCCGTCCAAGATCTATTCCGTGTATTCGACATTTTCTGTAAGTTAATGAGCACTTCAGGGAAGAGGGAAGAGGTGGCTATGGCTACG
>JAYVQG010000354.1:0-4083 GCA_043757025.1 Limnoglobus sp. | reverse complement strand
CCGGTAAGCTCGCCGACGGCATGACCGCCGCCGCCGACACGCTTCGCGGGTTGCTCACGCACGCCGACGACTCGCTACGCTTGCGGGCCGCCTCGAAGCTACTGGAACTCGGTTTGAAGACGTGGCAAATCGTCGATCTCGAAGCGCAAGTCTCCGAACTCTCCGAACGCCTGGCACTCACCGAGGCCATGATGGACGAACCCAAATGAACCGCGCCGCCTTGACCCGCCTGCGGAATCGCATCGACGTGCTGCGCTGCCCTGTGTGCCGTGTCGTTGGGAGATACGTTCCCGAACCGCAGAAGTCGGTAGGCGACGATCCTTTTGAACATGCAACAGAAGAGGAACGTGTTGAAGTATCGGCGATTCTCGCCGCAATGCACGCCCGTCAAGGCAACGTGCCGACTGAGTGCCGGGGTTGCGGACGCCCCGCCAAACCCGACGCGCTGATTGCGCATGGAACCAGTGACGAAGTACATCGCTTGCATGAGATTCTTAGCAGTCTGAACGAACGCAGTGAAGTCAGTCCGACCGATCAAAACAGTAAGACTTGAATTGAACACAAAGTAGTGAACACGGCTCAACCGGATTTCACGGGACGTTTGGACGCCCAAACTCTTCAAACAAAGGGGAAACCCCCGAATTGTGACCTCGCTTCAAAGAACAATGGCACGCCAAGTTCACGCTTGAATTGTAGAAAGGAAGTCGTTTGAACTGGAATTAACTGGAATCCTACGGCAGACGATCTCGGATAGCAGGCGGTGATTCCGAACGGAAGATTTTCGGCTTCAAATGATCATTTCTGAAGCCGTGCGGGCAAGTACCATTCGGGGTACTTCGCTCGCATCTTTTCAATCTCTTGCTCGTAATACGCATCCACTTTCTGAGCGTGCGCATAGGCGGGTAGTTCTGATCGTCGGGGCACCAGAAACCGTTGGGAAACTCGAAGAAAATCGCGGCAACGAATCGGCGGTGATGAAGCGAAAGCGAGCCGACCCATTATTCAAAGATGAGTTCCGCGATGAAGTGAAAGACATTCAGAAGCAGCGAACGGACAAGCAAAACGAAATTCAGGTCGCGGTGAGCTTCAACAAGGACGAAATCGCGAAAGAAGTTCAAAAGGCGGGGTTTGGCCGGGTTGCTACGCGAAGTCGAAACTAAGGTGAAGCTCATGCTGGCGAAGTAGTTAATCTGTTTTGCCCGTCTTCATGGCTTTGACCGTACCAACTGCGATTAGATCGCACCAAGATTCGTAAGCGTCACTGTCAAGCCCTGCCCGTTTGTAGTACGAAACGATGCGGTCCTCGTAGGATCGCTTCGCCTTTGCATCAATGCCGTTTCCGAGCAATGCGATGAGCCGGACGTGCAGCCTTGCGACAAGGAACGCCTCGACGTCTGTACTTTCCGAAGGCGTTTTGTGTTCGTAGTCGCTGGCGAATGCGAGTAGTTTCGCGAGGGCGTCTTTTTGGCGATTGAGCCGCAAGAGCATTAGTACTTCCCCTTCATCCTCTTGCAGCCTCTTAGTCTCGTCCGCCACTTCTTGGAACCAGTCCGTGTACACGCTTCTGTGGCCAGAGCGAACGAAAAAACCATTGACTACTAAGTGGAATTTATCGAAGTCCCGTCGCTCGGGATCACCGGAGATAACGATAGACCGAGCGAGTATTCTTGCGATGGCTAAGGCTTCTCCGGGCGTACTTTTCAAAGTGTCTTTTTGGGCGTGAGTCTCCAAGAAGGCAAGTATCTTAATCCTGGATTCTTCGCGATGGTGTATGCCAATCAGCCGCATTATTTCGCGATCTTCTCGCTCGAAGCGGTCCTGGTCGTTCTCAGGTTTCGCCACCTCAACGACCGCCTTCGCCACCTCAATCGCCACCGGTTTCGCTGCGACGGGTGCCGTCTCACGCTTCGCCGACCGCACGATCATTAAACCCAGGCCACCGCTAACGGTGACGAACAGCACGGCGAACACGATGGCAATGGTGCGATTTTTCACGTGACGACTCTCTTATGTGGAGAGTCAGTGTCGGTAATCTATACCGTGTCGGCAAGATGTGCGGGCGTGCAGGGACATTTCAGAACGCGAAGAAATACCGGTGCCAGCCTTCCGGGTTCTTCAGGTCGACCAGAAAACAGACGACCGACACGCCTGCCAAAAACAACACGAAGAGGGAAACGCCCGTATACTGATTGAGTAGGCCAGTGGAAGTAATTACCCACTGAAAGCCGGGGTTGTCGATTCGATGGCGTGTTCCCCATCGATCAGCGACCCCGGCCCGCCAACGACCGGAACATAACCTATGACAAATTCACTTTGCGCTTCTCCACCAAGTTCGATCTTCTCCTTTCCAAAGTGGGAGGAAATTGACAAATTCGCATACTCAGCAACAGATATTTTGAGCTGGGTTCGATGTCTACAAATCAGTATGAAATCAGGATCGTGGATAAAGATTGCAGAATCGAATAGCCACCAAGGCCGAGAACGTCTCAATTCTGAAAAGGTATACGGTGTGTCTGAAAGGAATGAAATTTGTTCCGTATTTGATCACACACACAAGTTGGCGACACGACTGAGTTTGAATGACACATTTCCATGTTACCCAGAAGAACGATTGATGAGTAACGTCGCTATCGACACACTCAATAAACTCGAAGACATATTGAAGCGTACCGTTTCTACACATCCATACAAAGGGCAGTATTTTGAACTTTACAAATTGGCGTGCATACTCCGCGGATATGCGGCAACGCTGTGCGGCGTGACGATAGGTTTAGGAGGATCGAACATAGGATATCTCGAAAGTGATTGGGTACGAGAAAAATGTGAAGATCTAACGCAGTGCAGAGAGGAAATTGATTGTATTAGTGAAGTTGCAATACCCGATTCCATTCCATCGGATTGGAGAAAGACCGTTGCAGATGTTGGTGATTTAGCGAGCAGACTCGTCCCAACGATATTGAACGCTTCCGGCAACGTAAAAACAAAGACTTGGGAACCTGATAAGGATAGCGTGAGGTGCATCCGAGAGGCTATGTGGAAAATTGGCGAATGGAGCGTAAAGCTTAGCATTCAAGCGGGCGAATTGTGCAAACCCCCGCCTGCGATGGCCGCTGAGAAGCCGACTGCCGGACGTGATGCACCTGCCGGGAAAAGAGATAAACGCAGCACAACAAAAGGCGACGCTAGGACGAAACTTATTTCCGCTCTGGCGTTGCATCATAAATACGGTCAGACCGGTTACCTGAACCTTGAACCCATCGGTTGCAACGCCATTGCAGAGTTGGCGAAGGTTTCTGGATCGACTGCTTCGAAGTTCTTTGAACGCAATTTCGGCGGCCATTCGAGTTACATGGCGAAATGTCGGGACGCAAAATCGCTTACTGCGAAACTGAAATTGCTATACGACGAATTCGCAGACCCTTCGTACGGTGGCGAACCGATGCAAGGCGACGAATAGCAACTGTTCGGTGTTCGGTGTTCGATCGTTCGACATCCCTACCGAACACTTGCGTAATTTTCTTTTCCTTGCGAATCCCTGATTTTCTAGGCACTTCTTCGCGACTAACCAACTGTTCGATACGTTTTTGCCGAACGCTGCGCCAACGTCCATACGAACCGCATTTCGCGGAACGTGAACCGCTGGTCAAGCGATTATGTCAAACATCGTTCAATCTCCCATCGCCCTGCGTCCGCGTGAAGCAGCACGCATGTTGAGCATCTCGCCGCGAACGCTCTGGGAGTGGACCCGTGCCGGAATCATTCCCTGTGCGCGGGTGGGCACCGGGAAACGTCGAACCGTTCTCTACTCGGTGGCGGACCTGCAAGCCTGGTTGAGCCAGCAAGCCAACATCGCCCCACCTATCGAAGCGAAGGGGGTGGGCCGTGGCTGAAATCCTTCCCATTCGCCCGCTCGATTCGGCACGCAAACGCCGTCGGCTGAAACCGCTTGTCGTCGACGCGAAGTTACTGGCTCGGATGCTCACGTGTAGCGTGCGAACCGTGCGGACGCTCGATACTTCGGGCAAGCTGCCAAAACCGCTCCGCATCGCGGGCGTGAAATGGCTCGTCTCGGAAATCATCGAA
>JAYVQG010000353.1:0-4083 GCA_043757025.1 Limnoglobus sp. | reverse complement strand
GTCACTCCCTTTCCGTGATCGAGACGCGATTGACTTGGAATTCCAAGGTTCGCGAACTGCCTTGAATGAAGCTCGGCGGATTACCCGCGCTGTAGTGCTATGAAAGCCCGCACAAAACCGCTGACTTGACGAATTGCAATGCCCCATGAATCTAAACGAAAACATATGTTGGCGCAAGTAATCCGCCTCACACGCTACATCGTTGCTGAACGCATCGCGGATCGTTGGGAGTATATTGAAATGGCATGGTTGCTTTTCCTCGACGATCGTACCTACGCCATACTTCGTGGTCTCGGACATGGCATATCCGATTCAGGTTGCCGACTTGTGCATTTACTGCCTGAACTGGGCGTTCCGATTGCCGACACACGGGATGACGGAACCGGTACGGGAAGAGATTTGCAGCGAATTCCTCGACTGGCTGAGGAGTCTTCAGTTTCACGGAGAAGGGTACAAGGATGGGCGAGTATTCGAGACATGGGGCATTTGCTACGTGCCAAATCCATGTGCATCGGGCCGCGATGATGTCCTCAAATGAAAAAAGAGACAACGCTTTCGGGGCCAGCCTTACGGCTCTCCCCTGGGCCGAGTCTCCAATTGAATAATATGCTTTGCAATTCAAATTGCAAGTGGAATCTGCGGTCGGTGCGGTGTAAAGTCGATGGCGAAAACCGTAGCAAATTCACGAAAGCTCACCACGATCGGTCCGCCATCGCTTGTACGGGGGAACTCGTCAAAGAGGGCAAGAGCTACCACCTGAAAAATCCGCGAAATCTCGAGATTCACGAAGACCCCGAGTTTTAATACTCGATACGGCACGAAAGAAAGTGGAAATGAAACCTTGCAAAGGCGACATTCGCTACAAGATTCGGATCGACGGATTGCAGCTTGCGGTGCTGCACAAGTTGACGGGCTGTATGTGCGAAGCGTTCGGGTTGGATCGCAAGATCGCCGCTTACAAGGGGACGCGAGCGATCACACTCTATGCGTGGGATCTCGACTGCCTCGATGCGGTGACGCAACTTGCACTTCTCAAACCGGCCAGAGAAGGCATCACGACCGAGCAGGAGTATGAGGCGTTGCGAAGTCTGGATGCACGCTTCCGCGAGCTATACGCAACGGAAAAGGATCCCGGATGAATGCCCAAATCAAACTACTGTTTCATCCGGTCACGAATGCGGATCGGGAAACAATGCGTTCGCTGGCTGGGATTCTGACCGACAACCGCGAGAGTATTCGCGTCTCGTCGGACGCGAAGCCGAATTGCCTCGTCGTCGATTTCACGATGCCGACCCAACCGCAAATGCTGGCGCTCAATGCCATCGATCGCGTTTTGAAAATGAACCTCGACAGGGGCGAATTCTCCTCAGTTTCATTTCCTAAAACCGAGTCTGAAGAGGCAAGTGCGAAGCGAAAGAACGAACGGCGGAAGGCCAAACGACGCGAGAATCGAGAACTTCGCGGTTGACAATTTCAATGGATCCGCGTGCGGAATCGTTCGAGAGTGAACGAGACACGGATCGTCGGGAGGGGGCGGAATGACATCACCCACACGATTTCCGTATGTCAAAAAATCCAAGGCGATGCGACGTAAGTCGACTTTTGCATCGTGCGCAGAAGTGTCTCCAAGTGTCGTGAGAATGTCGCGAAGTGTCGTGAGAATGTCGTGGTCGGTCGATTTTGTGTCGTGGCCGGTCGATTTTGTGTCGCTACTTGCGCCGATACTCGAATCGTGAGGAATCGACGTAACCCACAATGAGAGCGAAAGATACGGAATACGGATCAGTGGATTGCGGTCAAAAAAGCGACTTTTCGGTCCTCAAAAACCGAAAAAACACCCCAAAAAATGGTTTTGAAGCGTCCGCAATTGTGACTTACGTCGATTCTGCAGAGCGTAAAAGTGTCGTTTCAAACGCGGGAGGCATACAAAGTCCTCGTCGCCCGATGGGTCATTCTGAAAGGTTCCTCCCATGAGTTTGCTCCGTTGGCTCACGAAGAATTGGGCGAATACGACCGAGCCGACACACGCGGACTTAGGCCCGCTCGAACGAGCCGTGCCGGTGACGGACGCACTTCGCGTTATCGTGGAAACGATCGAAACGCTGCCGAATTGGTCGGTGATGGCGCTCGATGTGGTGGCCGGTACACTGCATCTGACGCGCCGGACGGGGACGATCCGCTACATTGATGATGTTCGACTCACTGCAAGCCCAACCGCGAGTGGTTGCCGCATTCAGGCCGAGAGCCGTAGCCGCGTGGGCCTCGGCGATTTCGGGCAGAATCGGCGAAATATCCTCGAACTGTGGCAGGCGATCCGAAACGGAGCAATCGACGGATGAATGTTTTGGTCATCGGTAAAGGCGGTCGCGAACACGCTCTCGTCTGGAAACTCGCTCAATCGCCACGTGCGGGAACGATCTATTGCGCACCCGGAAACGCCGGCACCGAACTCGATGGCGAGAATGTCGATATCGATGGCAGCGACCCGAACAACTGGGAACGCCTCTCCCGCTTCGCCACGAAGTCCGAAATCGGCTTGATTATCATCGGTCCGGAAGATCCCCTTTCGCTCGGCGCATCCGATTACTTTCGCGGCAAAGGCTTCAAAGTCTTCGGTCCATCGAAGAATGCGGCTCGCATTGAAGGCAGCAAGGTTTTCGCCAAGGAACTGATGCGCCACGCCGACGTTCCAACCGCCGAGTTCCGCGTATTCGACCACCCGACGACCGCGAAAACCTACGTCGAAACCCGCGATTATCCCGTCGTTGTGAAGGCAGATGGCTTGGCTGGCGGTAAGGGCGTGATCGTCTGCAAAGACACCCCCGAAGCGATGCGAGCGATCAACAGCATCATGGTTAAGGAAGAATTCGGCGCGAAAGCGGGCCGCAAGATCGTCGTGGAGAAACGGCTCGATGGCGAAGAAGTGTCGATGCTGGCACTCGTATCGGGCCGCGTCATATTGCCGCTCCCGCCGGTGCAAGATCACAAGGCCGTTCACGATGGCGATAAGGGGCCTAACACCGGCGGTATGGGCACGTACTGCCCCGCACCGATTGGCACCGATGCATTCGTGGCCGACACCGAAACCAACGTATTCGTGCCGATAGTCCATGCGATGAAGCGCGGTCGTTACCCCTTCAGCGGCGTGCTGTTTGCGGGGATTATGCTCACGAACCAGGGTAGTCGCGTTCTCGAATTCAACTGCCGTTTCGGCGATCCGGAAACGCAGGTGATCTTGATGCGGTTGAAGTCCGACTTGCTCGATCTCCTCGAAGCGGTGGCCGACGAACGCCTCGGCGACTTTGAAGATGGCAAGCTCGAATGGGACGCACGACACGCGGTGTGCGTCGTCATGTGTTCGGGTGGCTACCCCGGCAAATACGAGTTGGGCAAACAGATTCTCGGCCTCGAAGCAGTTGCGAAAATGGCCGATGTGAAGGTATTTCACGCTGGAACGATAGGCAAGAACGACCGGATCGTCACCGACGGCGGCCGCGTATTAGGCGTGACCGCACTCGGTGCCACGCTCGCCGAAGCCAAAGCCAAAGCCTACGAAGCGGTGAAACTGATCTCGTTCCCCGGTGCCCACTTCCGCACCGACATCGCCGACAAAGCGCTCAAACAGAAGAAAAAACGCACCCCAGAAGCGACGTAAGTCCGACGGGACTCCCACCGAGATGAACTCGGTGGCTCGTATCAGGCTTCGGATTTCATGGCGGTCGGTTCAGCGGTTGGGACAAGCGCGAGAACGGGCGGCGGGACTTGCAAGATTTGTTCGGCGTGCCAGCCGGTTTCGATGTGGCCGTACAACTCGGATACGGCGAGGTTCGGCACGCGACCGAGTTCCACCCAACGTTTCGGGCCGAAGTCTTTCAACAAGCACAGTAACAACACTTTGCAGACGACGCCGTGCGCGATGATGACGATGCGCTCGCCGGCGTGTGCCGTCATCGTGTCGTTCCAGGCGTCGATCAGGCGTTCGCGTAAATGGCATGGTTCAAAAGTGGGTAGCAGTTATGCGTTTGTTTGCGATTGCGATTCGGCTATCGTAAAGTGCCTGTTTCTCCCAGAATGTGAGTTACG
>JAYVQG010000352.1:0-4086 GCA_043757025.1 Limnoglobus sp. | reverse complement strand
TTTCCCGAAATGCACCGAGGGCCACGCCCGGCGCTTGCACGACATGGCGTGGCTGCCGCTGTTCGACGGGTTCTACCTGGACAGCCATCACTCGGTCGTTTGGAAGCATCCCGCCGTAGCCGGGACGCCTTGGAAGAATGCGTTCTATCTGTTACCGCTCATCAAATCGCACCGAGAGTTCATGTTCGAGGTCGAGGCGGACAAAGTGTCGTTGCTGTGGCACATCCCGCTCTCCGACGAGGAGCGGGCTTACAAGCAGAAACACGGGGCCGACGCTCTCATCGACCGAATGAAGGCGGTAGACCTTCCTTGGGTGTTTGATGAAAATAATCGACCGTCGCTGGTGGAGTAAGAACGGGCGATGGCAACTGCGCCAGATGCGTGACCTCGGACAGCCGCAGGGAACTGACCCTTCAGCGTGAACCGGAGTGTAAAATGGCCGTGCCACCGCAGCCAACCATCCCCGGCCAAGGTCGCACCATCGCCGCCGTCGGAGATGTGTACCGATTCCAGGCGACGGGAGACGACACGAACGGCAAGTAGGCCCTGTGGGAAGCTATCGTGCCTCCGACGGAGCAACCCGTTGGCCGTTGTGCGTCGTTTCGTTTACCATCTCGGTATGAACGCAGCTTACCTCGCACTCGGCAGCAACCTCGGCGACCGTCGCGGTTACCTCGATGCCGCCATCCGTCGCCTCCGTGCCGAACCCGGCCTCCGCGTCCGTGCGGTCTCGCCGTATTACGACACCGCACCGATTGGGAACGCCGGGCAAGACGCCTACCTGAACGCCGTCGCGTTCGTCGAAACCGACAAGTCGCCGCAATCGTTGCTGCGAACGCTGTTGGAAATCGAACACCGCTTCGGTCGCAAGCGTACACCCGGTACGCCGTCGTCTTCCACGCGCGATCCCTCGGCCACCTACGATTCGCGAACGCTCGACCTCGACCTTTTACTTTACGGCGATCAAGTTTGGGATTCGCCCGAACTGACGATCCCGCACCCGCGGCTCCACGAACGCTCGTTCGTGCTCATCCCGCTCGTCGATATTAACCCGAACATCGTTCACCCGCTGTTGCGTCGGACCGTGCAAGATCTGCTCGCGGATCGCCCGCAAGCGGACCGCGATTCCGTGCGCCGCCCGGCACCGGCTGCCATCGACGATCGCCGCATGTTCGAGGGCGTTCGCGTTCTCGTCACCGGTTCGACGAGTGGCATCGGGCGGGCGATTGCCGAGGGGTTCGCTTCGCACGGTGCGAACGTCATCGTTCACGGGTATCGTTCCCGCGAGAATGCCGAGACCGTTGCCGAACAACTGCGCGTTTACGGTGGCGACAGTCGCTACGTGCTGGCGGACTTGCGCGACCCCGCCGAATGCGACCGTCTCGCGAAGGAAGCGTGGGATGTGCTCGGCGACGGCCTCGGCGTGCTCGTTTGCAATGCAGGGGCCGACACGCTGACCGGCGATGCGGCGAAGTGGTCGTTCGACCAGAAGCTCGATGCGCTGCTGAACGTCGACCTGAAAGCGACGATGCGGTTGTCGCGGCTCGTCGGCGAGCGAATGAAACTTTGCGGCCACGGCGTCATTCTCACCGTCGGTTGGGATCAAGCCGAAACGGGGATGGACGGCGACAGCGGGCAGTTGTTCGGGGCGGTGAAGGGCGCGGTGATGTGCTTCACACGCAGCCTCGCCGTCAGCCTCGCACCCGAAGTGCGCGTGAACTGCCTGGCACCCGGCTGGGTCCGCACCGCGTGGGGCGAAACGGCATCGGCGGCGTGGCAAGATCGCATTCGCGGCGAGACACCGCAGAAGATTTGGGGACTTCCCGACGACCTCGCCGCCGCCGCCGTCTGGCTCGCCTCGCCCGCATCGAAGTTCATCACGGGCCAGACGATCCGCGTCAACGGCGGCACCGTGCGTTAATTTTGGAGGCGAATCGTGGCGAAAGCGGTCGTGCTGTTTAGCGGTGGCCTCGATAGTTCGACGACGCTCGCGTGGGCGATCGAGCAGGGCTTTACGGCGTACGCGCTCAGCGTCGATTACGGCCAACGCCACAAAGTCGAACTCGCATTTGCAGCGAAGTTCGCGAAATCGCTAGCTGTGGCCGAACATCGCACGGTGACTTTGGACTTACGCGCGATCGGCGGCTCCGCACTCACTTCCGACATCGACGTGCCGAAGAATCGCACGGGCGACGGCATACCGATCACGTACGTGCCCGCACGCAACACGATCTTGCTCGGGCTGGCGCTCGGCTACGCGGAGACCGTCGGCGCGTTCGATCTGTTCATCGGCGCGAACGTCCTCGACTACTCCGGCTATCCCGATTGCCGCCCGGAGTTCCTGACGGCATTCGAGAATCTCGCCAACCTCGCCACGAAAGCGGGCGTCGAAGGCACGGGCCAATTTCGCGTTCGCGCGCCGCTGTTGCACAAAACGAAGGCCGAGATTATTCGCGAAGGGATCCGCTTAGGCATCGATTACGCCAACACGCTGAGTTGCTACGACCCCGACGAGCGCGGCCGCGCTTGCGGCGAGTGCGATTCGTGCATCCTGCGCAGAAAAGGCTTCGCCGAAGCCGGCGCGAGCGACCCTCAATTACGAGCCACTGGGTTCATCCCGGTGGGAGCGGTATCGCCCACAACTGAACTTCGGTAGATGGCTGTGGGATGTCTCCGCCACGTCGGCTGAATGCGATGGCTAACATCGAACCGTCGGGGCGGAACGCCAGGGCGTTGACGAGTCCGACGCCGAGAGCGCCGATCTTGATGGGGCCGACCAGCACTTTGCGGGTGTCGAGGTCGTATACGGTAAGGCTCACGATGTTCCCGTTGAAGACGCTGGCCCTGCTGGCCACTGCGGCGAGACGACCATCTGCGGAGATCGCAAGCCCCGGATCGCTGACGCCACTCGATTTCATCGTCTTGGCTACCAACTTGCCGGTCTCGACACTCCAGAGGCGCAGCTCGTAACTGAATTCGTCGCCCAGGTTCAGAACGGCATCGCCGCCCGTGAGAAGCTGTTTCGAGTCCGGCGTAAACGCAATCCAAGTGACGTCCGCCGTCGGTCGGAGTGCGTGCGCCGGATCCTCGGCAGCAAGTATCGGCCACGCCGATAACAGGAACGCCGCGCCGAGCATTATCCGAGTATTCATGAAACATCTCCGGACGAGTTGCGCTTCGTAGTCGGCCACGCTGAGGTTCGGTGTGAAATTCCACATTACTTCGCACAGCGATCCTCTCGCGGAGCGAGAGGCTACGTAGCCCTCTCGCTCCGCGAGAGGTTCGCTACTCCAGAACTTTCGAATAGTGCAGGAATTCGCCTGCCCTCAAACCCGCCTTCTTCGGATTGGCCGCGATATACTGGCGAAACGCATCGAAATGCAGCACTGAGCGAACCAAGTGATCGAAGCCGTCTTGCTGCCAGAACCGACCGGTCCGGTCGCGCGCGGTTGAGTTCACGGGCCGTGAAATGCTTCCACGAGTCGCATAGTTCCAGCATGCCGCCTTCATCGACGAACGCCGCCAAGAGATGAACGTGGTTCGGCATCACGACGAAGTCGGTCATCTCATACCGTTCGCCATCGAAGTGCAACAGACTGTCAGCCACGATTTTCGCGTGGCTCGGCTCGCGCAAGATGCAGTCGCCGTGTCCGTCGTCCAGACCCCTGTGCCAACGCTCGGAAAAGGTCTTGGTGAACTCGGCCCGCAATGGATGGGAAAGCCGATGGAGCTGGTCTTGCCAGTCGTTGGCCCCTGGCTCGATGCCGTACTTTCGGAGCCATTCCTCGCGTTCGACATGCCAGCGACAGAGTACGGCCGCGGGAAGGGAATCGAAGGTCCGCCACGTGATGAAACACACCGTCCCGGCCTGCATCCAATGCGGCAACTTCCGTTCGACGACGGCCACTTCCGCCGCCGGATCGAACATCTGCAACGGCCATAGTTGTGAGGCCATCCTCGTTCCTCCCATGTAGTCCTCTCGCTCCGCGAGAGGAAAGCACAACCCGCAAGAATCACTCCGCATCGCCGTAGGCTGTCGCGATCCTCTCGCGGAGCGAGAGGGCTACTTTGGAAAGCACAACCCGC